>NZ_JBEPRF010000009.1:0-310149 GCF_040548225.1 Bradyrhizobium sp. S3.12.5 | reverse complement strand
ATTTGCGCCGAAAGAAATGCGTGAACCGAACGCTGCGTCAGGTTGTTGCGTTGCAGATCATCTCCAACTGCCTCGCAAGGCTCCTGCGGGTGCGAGCGTAGATTGCGTGGGCGTGAGCGGGCTGCTGATCTCAGCGGAATAAGCGCACGGCAGCCCGAGCGCAAGAGCTTTAGATTGTTCGCAATCGCTCGAACATAGCTACTTCAAGGTCCATGGAATACTAATTTCGCCACCTCGCGTGCCTCTATCGCTGCGGTGACGCGGAGCGCGAAAGCTTTAGCGTCGGCAAGATTTGATCTTCCCCCGAAAAAGTGGACGGGTTTAGGCGGCTTTTAGCTCCATTTCGATCGGGGCGATATATCCGATGGCGGAATGGAGCCTGGTTCGGTTGTACAACGAGTTTGAGAACGCCCACAGGACCGTTCTTCGCGAAGTTCTTTATCGACATCGTCCTTGGTTTGGTTGCCGAGTTTGCGTTCATGGGGCTGTCGACAAGGCTGGCGATGTCGCCTTCCGCTGCACGCTGGATGGATCGCAAGCAGATCGTTGGCTGAAGGTTCCAGCATGGATGTTCGGCCGAACGGCATGCCCTGCGGCGGAGCTTTTGGCAGCTCGGCCATTTGTCAGCACAACCGCACTTGCAGCGCTTTCTGCGCTTCTCGATCTGGTGTTGATGGGTCGAACGCCATCAGCTGCCCTGCTTTCTAGCGCATCCAGAGCCTCTCACGACCAGAATCGGGGAGAGACTCATGTCACGGCAGACGGCAATGCCAGGGAGCGGATACCGACACAATCGACAACCGCGGCCGCAGCAGCAGCTGGATCTGTTCGGGAGCGGCCTGCCGAACGGCGCCATCGGCGCGCCAGCATGGCCGGAGTTGCCGGCGGAAGCCCGGGCGGCCCTCACAAGCCTGATGACGCAGTTGATCCTCGACCATGCTGCGATGACAGCGACGCCGCCCGCGAAGGGGGTCGATCATGATCTCTGACAAGGTCAGGCCTCATCATCTGGAGCGTAAGGCGATTCTTTACGTGCGCCAATCCTCAGCACATCAGGTGTTGCACAATCGCGAGGGCAGCGCATTGCAATACGCCATGCGGGACCGGCTGACGGCACTCGGGTGGTCAGAGATCGAAGTGATCGATGATGATCTCGGTCGTTCAGCCGCCGGCGGCGTGCAACGCGCCGGTTTCGAGCGAATGGTAGCGAGGTTTGCCTCGGTAAGGTTGGTGCGGTTTGCGCCCGCGAGGTCTCGCGCTTCGCCCGCAACAGCCGGGATTGGCAGCAACTCATCGAGATGTGCCGCGTGGTCGATACCGTTCTGGTCGATCAGGAGACCATCTATGCGCCGAGGCACGGCAACGACCGCCTGCTGCTCGGGCTCAAGGGCAGCCTCAACGAGTACGAACTGGAGTTGTTGCGCCAACGCTCGCTCTCAGTCCGCTACGAGAAGGGCGCCGGGGCGAGTTGGTTGTGGCGGCGCCCGTCGGCTTCGTGAAGGCCGGCGACCGTTATGAGAAAGATCCGGATCGGCGTGTCCAGGAAGCGATCAAGCTGGTGTTCGACAAGGTCGAGGAACTGGGCAGCGCGCGACAGGCGCTCTGCTGGCTCCACGAGTACAATCTCGATCTACCAGTGAAGCAGTCCAACGGCGACACAGCCTGGCGGCGACCGAGTTACTCCGCCATCCACCGGATCATTGAGAACCCGGTCTACGGCGGCGCCTATGCCTATGGTAAGACGGCTGTGGCGGCGGGATACAGCGCCGGGGGCCTGAGCGTGAAGATCCGCCGCAAGACCCGGAACGAATGGCTGGCGCTGAAGCCCAATACCCACGACGGGTATGTGAGCTGGGAGAGGTTCGAGGCGATCCGCACCATGGTCAGCAGCAACGTTCCCACCGGTCGGCATCACGGCGCACCCAAGCATGGTGACGCGCTGCTGGCCGGTCTGATCCGGTGCAAGCGCTGCGGCCGCAAGCTCACACTCCGGTACTCCGGCATGAGGCACCATATCCCACGCTACAGCTGCAGCCGCGCCTGGATGGACAATGGCGGTCCTTACTGCATCGCCTTCGGCGGATTGCGTGTCGATGATGCAATCGAGGAAGCACTGCTTGGCGTCGTCGGTCCGGGCGCTATCGCCGCTGCAACCGCTGCCGCCGAAGGAGCCAGGGAACGGCGGGATCAGGTGCGCGATGCGCTCAGTCGCGATCTGGAAGCGGCGCGCTATGCCGCCGACCGGGCTTTCCGGCAATACGATGCCGCTGACCCCGCGAACCGGTTGGTGGCGAGTGAGCTGGAAGCGCGCTGGAACAGGGCACTCGCTCACGCGGCGGAGGTCGAGGGCAAGATCGCCATGCATGATGCGGCGGCGCCCGCACCCATTGCTGATTCAGCTTCGCTCGGCGTACTGGCCTCGAACCTCAAAACGGTCTGGGATGCGCCGACGACGGATGCTCGCCTCAAGAAGCGCATTGTACGCACCCTCGTCCATGAGGTCGTGGCCGATATAGACGACGCGGCGTCCGAGATCGTTCTCATCGTCCACTGGGTGGGTGGCGCTCACAGCGAGTTGCGCTTGCCCAAGCGCCGGCCCAAGCGCCGGCGCGGACAGCGCAACAGCACTTCCGCCGATATTATCCAAGCCGTGCGTCAACTGGTGCTGATCGCCAGCGACAATCTGATTGCCGGCCTCCTCAACCGAAACGGCCTCAAGACGGGCAACCGCAATCGCTGGACCCGCGAGCGCGTCACATCAATGCGATCGAGCTACCACCTCCCGGTGTTCAAGCCGGCCGATGACGGGATCGAACCCTGGCTCAACGTTGGCAACGCCGCAAAACGCCTAAAGATCGCGCCCAAGACGCTCCGGCTGGCCGCTGAAGCCGGCGAGATCGAAGCCTTCCATCCGCTATCGGATGGCGCGTGGATCTTCGCCCGCGCCTCGCTGATAACAACTGCCGCTCAATCTATCGCCGAACGAGCGCGACAGGGGCATTGTCGTAGCAATCGGCCTTGCGACTCATGGATGCGGTGTCAGCGGTAAGCGGAGCAGTTTCTGGTGCTGGTGGCGCAGTCAGCGACCACAGTCCGTGTGATCGTCGATTGTTTCGCATCCGCCAGCGTCAATGGGCTGCGGCTTGGTCTTGCTTCGTGCAGTCGGAGGCTCCGGCCCACCGCGCGTGGGTGCTTCGGGCCCCCTCAAGAGCGATCAAAAACTTAGAAGCTCGCCCCCATCCTCGCGGTGCTGACGAACTGTCCTTTGGCCTGCGATTTGCTTGCCCGTGTGGCGCTGTCACGTCAGTTTTGCAGACTAGAGAGGTCCGCCAGAGCTTACCGTATTCGCGATGCTGCTGGACCTTGGGTCGATCCAGAAGCTAGTTGTAAGGGGATTGTGCCGTGGAACGCGCCTCCTGTGCGAGACAATGGTCCAAAAAGGGCAGTATCCGCCCGGCTCGGCGGCAATGTAGTCCTCCCACATCTAACGGATTGTGGGTGCCCACACCTTCCATAAGCCTCCAGCCAGGCAACGATGTTTCGCCTGTATTTTGGTTTCCTGCACTCATCTATGTGAACGGAAACGGCCACATGTCCCCAGCGGACTTCGCCTTGGGAACGCCAGGGCCACGCCCTCCAATCCCAGTGGCAAACGGGTTACCACAAAGCAGTCGGGGCTGTGCCGGGCCAGCTTATTGGTGATTGATGCCTCAGTGTCTATGTTGCCTCTCACCGTTGCATAGCGCGTGACCGTGGTACGGTTGGCTCTGCAAGGCCACGCCATTGTGGGCCTACGAATGCGACTCTGGAGGGGACGATTTGACCGATCTTGACGGCGAAATCCGGGACGGCGGGCACCACATGCAAGTCCGCGTTTATTTTGAGGACACAGATTTCAGCCAGATCGTATATCACGCGAACTATCTACGCTTCATGGAGCGCGGCCGAACGAACTACCTTCGGCTTTTGGGGACAGATCATCGCAGGTTGTTCGAGGCTAGCGGCGAGGAGCTGAGAGGCTTCGCCTTCGTGGTGCGTTCTATGAAACTGGACTTCTTCAAACCTGCCTATATGGATGACGTGATTGATGTGATCACGGCTCCTGAGGAAGTGAAGGGGGCTTCGATCGCGCTGCACCAACAGTGCAGGCGTGGAGCCGACTTGCTAGTCGAGGCGCGTGTGCGTGTGGCCTTCGTCTCGGCTGGCAAAGCTCAACGCATCCCTAAGAGCCTGAGGGATGCCATGGAAGCGAGCGTTAAGGGCGCTTCTCAGGCGGGCTGATATTTGGCTGTGGAAAGACGCCCCAAGGATCGGCGCAGCCAGCTGAAGAACGGCTTTCGCGTCCGTCGCCTGTGCAATAAGGCGCGCAATTCCGTCCAGCGTTTGCCGAACATTGATTTGGCGTGACAGCCGCTGATAGCGGGCGATCTTGGCGTCGTAGGGATGCATTGCTCACACATGGCTTGCGCGCAGAGTCCTGTTCCCGCAACCACCGACGCTTGCGATAGCAAGCCATCCAGAGCCCCCGGCTTCCGATATTGGGATCTCGGTCGAGGCCTTGGCCTTGTTCGTTCGCCTTGGTTGACGACGACACCACCACTCCCTGAGCCGGCGGCAAAGGCGGCGAGAGCGCACCCGGCTGTGCGCTACGACAATTTCGTCGCGGCACTTGGGGCGGCTCAGCCAATGGCCGAAGCTGCGACAGGAGATCCCGGACAAGGAGGCCGAGCCGACGAGAGGGTAGGGCTTAAGAGTCCTATAATCGCTCACCGCGTGGATGAAAATCCAGCGGGGGCGGAGATTTAAGACCGCGCATCGCAAGCAGTTCCTGACAAGAACCGACAGCGCACAGCCGATCTCTTCAACGCACGGGGATGCATCGTTCTCAACATCGGCTGGAGAGAATGCGAGGACAGGAGTCCCAGAGACGATCATTGTCCGGACTCAAACTCGGGTGTGAAGATCCTTGGGCCGCGTCCGATTGGGGCATGGCACTCAACGTCAGCCACCGGTAATCACCCTTCTTGAAGACCTTCAGTACAAAGGCTGGTGTGAAATCTCGGATCCTCTGTTTGACCCCCATAACCCGATCAGGGCTGCCTTGCGCACCCCAGGCACACTCATAGCGGATTTCGTTCTACCCGTCGGTTCCTTCCAACGCGAGAAATGCAGCAAGCCTTGCAAGGAGCGGATCATCGGCTTGCTCGGTTGCGAGGAAAAGGTCGTCACCAAATCGCTCAAGAACCCGTCGCGTGACCCGAATATTCGCAATCACAGTGTCGGTATCGTCGTGGCCTGCGGCAATTGCTTCCGAAATAGCCTCAATCATGATCCCTTCGCTCCGGTCCGCGACGGCTTCATAAAAGTCGAGCGGCGGGATCGGAATTCCGTGGCTCGACAACTTGCTAGCTGTCGCGAACACGATCTCGCGGAGCAATCCTAGCCGCCATCCGTGGTGTGGGTTGAGGGGCCGCTTATTGTCGCGCGTGCCGAACGATCAGATTCTGGATTCCTGATTTGACCTGATATTCCTACATCTGGTTGGCCTAAACTGTCGACGGAAAATTTGGTTCGGACCTGCTCGATGGACTGCCACATCGCAGGACGGACACTAGCGGACATTCAACGGCGCAGGTAGGTATGTCGCCCCTGGCCGAGTATGTGGATATCGCGCGTTTCCTTTGTCCAAACAGGCCAGGCCTGGAAGCAAGATGGCCACTCGCCGGGAGACCATGCATGGAGGAAACTCGAAACAGGCCTGTAAACCAGCACTACGTGCCATAGTGCTACCTGCGCCAGCTCGCCATGAGCATGGGAAGGCTCACCACGTATCCGTCTTCGATCGCAAGAAGGCCTGGAGCTACAAGAACAACACCCAGGATGTGGCATGCCTGAACTACTTCAATCGCATCCAGCTCGACGGTATGGATCCGGACGCGCTCGAGGCGGCATTGCGCGAGAGTCCAGTGAGTTGATCCTCGACGTTTCCTGCCTAACTCGGCTTGATGTTGTTATCGTTGGACATGGCATATCGCTCCTTCGGTGAAGAAGTGGAGGCCTCAAGCACCCCCCGATATGCCGCCTTCCCGATTCCCCGCCCTGGCCAATTTTCAGCGATAGCTCGCGGGCGGAAACATGACCGGCTATTCCCAGGAGATCGATCATCTGCTTCAATGCGTTGGCTTGGTCGACGCACCTCTCCGGAAGCTGCGAACGTCAGACCGTTCGGGCTGAAAGGCCTGAACTAGAATTGGCACGGCGCTCGCAGGATCGCAGTCGCCACATACGAAAACATCAGCGGCCGCGTAGGACCTCTCAGGCCAAGTATGCAAGGTAATGTGCGATTCAGCCAACAAGGCTATTGCGGAGACGCCGTGACCCGGACAAAACTTATGAACATGAAGGTGGAGTAATGTCGCACTCGTCGCACGGATGGCTTTTCGAATTGCGTCTTCCGCAATGGCCGGGTCGTCGAGGTTCTTCGCTCCCCATAGTTCGATGAGTATATGCGTCGCACCGGTGGACAGAGCCGGTGGGGCGTGCTTCTCGTCATCAATAGTCATTAAGAAATCTCCATTGAATTATCGGCCCAATAAGCTGAGCTATTCGGGATCTAGGTGACGAGGTGATCAGGCGCTTGGTTCGTCGGCACTTGGATGATCTCAATGACGCGTTGAATCCGAATTGCGACGACCTTGGGCAACGGATTTGTGCCTTTGAGCCGCCGCCAGGTCCTTGATGCGGCGAGCACCAGCTTGAATACCATCAGCCTGGCGGTGGTGGCGACAAGGAGGCCTTCGGCCGTACGGTCCTGTATCGCCCGGAGGCGAACACGCGCTCGATGGGTTTGGTGGTGCGCAAGTGATCCCAGTGTTCGGCAAGAAAATCGTAGAAGGCCGGCAGCGCTTCGCGATCCTTGACCAGGCATTCGACCGCCGGCCGTACTTGGCGCAATCAGCGAAGACGTCGGTCGCCGCTTCGGTGGACGCTCGGTTCGCGCCCAATAGACCTCGCGCAAATCCTTCCTCATGGTGGCCTGCACCGAGAGTGAGACCTTGTCCAGGACGTTCACGGTCTTGTGCACCCAGCCGCGCCATCGCCGACATTGGCCAAACTCGTTGTTGTTGATGACGGCGCCTCAATTGTTTTGCCAAGCCACACCTCCCTTAAGGGCGTGTGGCGCTGCGCGCCAAAGGCGTAATCGAGGCGACCGGCTCCGGTGACAAAGACGATTGGACTCGCCTTGCGCTCAGTATTATGCCGGAGGCGGCGAGGCGGGTATTTGTGCCGTCGGAGATAGCACTGCTGGCTGCGAGTTTGAGGCCAAACACCCAGCTATCCTTCTGCCAGTCGTAGCCGATCTGGTCGCCTGCCAGAAACACAGGAGTACCGACGCCGCCATAGACTGACGGACCGCAGGGATTACCGAAGGAGTTTCGGCCGCAACCACGGCCGGCGTGCCCGCCAATATATCCTCCGGACCAGCTCCACAGAGCCGATGCCAGTTGTACTGCTGGCTCAAGGTCCGCCGAATTGGCTGTACCGTTTGCGACCAGCGTGATCGTTGTCGCTCCCAAAAAAAGAACTCCAGATCGCATCAAACACTCCGCGGTGCTTTCCCGATCCGCTACCGATCGAGCTGGCACCGGTGATGGCACCGCGAATGAAGCAAGCAGTGTGCCGCTTGGAAGTGAGCGGTCTCCAGTTGCTTGGTACCGGGTGCATGCGTCAACTTGCGGACAATGGTCTTAAAGCTGACAATCCTGCTGTAGCGTCCGACAGCATGCTGCGCAGCAGAAGCCGCCTTTCCCGCTGCGGCAGTAGAAGGAGACTTTTGTTGGCCTGCACAGATTTTCGATCTATCGAGCCACAGGCGGAACGGTGAAAGCCAATGAATATTCCCGGCGAGCAGAGCCGGCCTGGACGCTGGACCCGTCTACCCACGCACGGATTGCACCGGCTACGCCGAGGTTATCGAAATCCGGCTCGTGGGAAAAATCGTCACGAGGGATCATCACGCAACGCGACACGCGCAGGAAAGGCTCATCATCAGCATCTTTCAGCTTAACACGAATACGAGGGCAGTAATAACAGGTCGGCTCCGGCTTCGCCGTAGTGGTAAGCGGCTTCGTCGCAACATTATTCGTGTCGGTTCTGCTGTAGGCGCCGAGACGGAAACTTCTGTGACGCGTGAAGAGAAGTGCCGAGCATGCATGTCATGGAGGCTAAGCGAAGGTGCCATCCGCAATTCAATTCCGGTTCGGAAAAGCCAGAACGCCCTTTGGTGGACTGGACGTTGCCTGCGCGTCCACAGCAAACGTTTCAGAGCGCACTTTCGTGTGCACCAAGGCCGACCACTGCGAACGTCAGCAGACCAAGGACCGCGGGGCGGATGCTTCTGCACGCCCACGGCTCGCTACGCTAGCCCATAGCTATTTCGTTATAGCCACGAGCGTCAAAATGTTTGAGCGCTTAACGACTGTCCTTCAACCGTTATGCAAACAACGTCGGCCTCGTGGAAAACGGTAACACACCTCTGTGTTGGTTCTTGCACAATCGATGTCATCGCTTGGCCGCCGCAGGCGACCTGCAGTCCGGCCAACGCCAAGCCCGCTTCCATGAGGAGAGCACAAATGCAAGAAACCACAAGCCCGAACGAGTCTCTGAGCGCGTTGGTCGCGGGTGCCATGCAGACTATCACGTGTCTGCTACAAGATCCGGTAGATGCCAACGCCAGCTTGAGGCCCTAGCGTCCGGCCGTGTTCCCCTGCCGATCATCGAGGAAATCGAAGTGAACGCAAAGGACAAGAAGTTAAGAACGGGCAAAACGGCACAATATGACTGGCAGAACCAGAGCGGCTACGCAATGCGCACCTCAATCAGGATCCTCGGTGTTCTGATTTGAGGGCCGCAGAAGGCGATGAATGGCGAAACGCGTATGCCTACGGAAAATCGATCAGGCAAAAATCAGCTTCTGGAACGTCAGCCGGTCGACGTGATCACGGCGATCGATCGCCTTGCAAGATCGGATCCGGAGAGGGTTGCGCTGAGGTACGGCGCAGACGAATTTACGTACAAGGCGCTGCGAGTAAGATCGGAATCCCTCGCGAGGACGTTGCGAGAGCGGTGCGCTCGCGGCACAGTGATTGGCTATTGGGGTGAGCGGGACCTCGACTGGGCGACGGCAGTAGTCGCAATTTTGAAGGCTGGATCAACGTACCTGCCGCTCGATCCATCGTTACCGGCTCCGCGTACATCATTCATGATCGAGCAGAGTCGCTGTGCTCTGATTATGGGGCCAAGCCAGCTGGATTCGGTCAGCCCAATCCGGGCGAGCAGCAAAGGCGCCACGCAATTCATGACGATAGAGGCGGCGCTGCGCGAGGGGCAGACTTCGTCTGTTGTGCCATCATGGAGCGAGGATGGACTTGCTTACATTCTGTTTACCTCTGGTTCAACGGGCCGTCCTAAGGGGGCAATGATCGAGCGTGCAGCCCTAAACAATCATCTGGCGGCAAAGATTGATGCCCTAACCCTCACTCGGACGGATTGCATTGCGCAGACGGCATCGCACTGTTTTGACATCTCATTGTGGCAGCTTCTGGCGGGCCTTTGCGTCGGAGGCTGTACAGCGCTCATTGATGATGCGACACTGAAATCGCCGATATCGCTTCTCAAAGCGATTCAGGGACACGGCGTGACGGTAGTTCAACTCGTTCCCTCGATGCTTGCAGTATTTGTTGAATATTTGCAGCCGCTTGCGGCGGCTGATCGAGCTCTGGACGATTTGCGGATTATTTCGACGGTCGGAGAACCTTTGACACCCGCACTGGCGCGCGCGTGGCTTGCCTTATATCCGCGCGTCCCAATTCTCAACCACTACGGGCCGACCGAGTGCGCGGACGGCGTCACGCATCATCTGGTTTCCGCGCCGCCTGCGCTGGCTGACGCTTATGTGCCGATCGGCAAGCCGATTTCTAATCTTGAGGTTTATATCGCCGACGGGCCGCGGCTGTGCAAGGCGGGAGAGGTCGGCGAAATCTGCGTTAGCGGCGTTGGCGTCGCTGCTGGTTACGTCAATGACGACGTCCGCACTAAGGATGCCTTTGGGCCAAACCCGTTCTCAAACGTTCCGTCCTTGCAGCGCCTATACAGGACAGGCGATCTCGGGCGCTTTCGTTCCGATGGTCTTTTGGAATGTCTCGGTCGACGGGACCGTCAGGTCAAAATCCGCGGGCACAGAATTGAGCTAGGAGAAATCGAGGCTCGCCTCTCCGCTCATCATTCGGTGCGTGGCGCCGTGGCGGTCGCCTGCGCAGGCGTAAAGCTTATGGCGAGAGACATAACTAGAGCCGAGGGGGAAAGCGGGGCGAGACGACTTATCTCGTATGTGTCCGCTTCAGCCGAGGTAACGGAAGGCGAGCTTCAGGACTTCCTTGCTGAAGCGCTGCCCATCTACATGCTCCCAGAAAGAATCATCCACGTCGACGGTATTCCACTGACCAGTAATGGAAAGGTCGATTTTGGAGCATTGCCCGACCCGACCAGTCTTCGCCCTCCATTGCCGACGCCATTCGAGGAACCGCAAACCGACCTCGAAGCCCAGCTGCGCCAGATTTGGTCCGGTGTTCTCCGCATTGAGAACATTGGTGTGAATGACCAGTTCATAAGCCTCGGCGGAGACTCGCTCCGGGCAATGCTCATATTGGGCCGTTTGCAGGCCCAGCTCGGAGTGAGAACGGATTTCAGGCTGCTCCTGAATGGAACGATCCGATCTCTTGCGGCTTCGATCTCGGCGCGAGCCGAATCTAGACAGTGCACAGCACCCGCTTGCGGAAAGCTGCTTACACGATCGCCTCTGACGCGAGTTCAAGAGCACCTGTGGTTTCTTTCGCAGCTCGATCCGTCTGCCAGGAACTACATCATTCAGGGCGGCCTGCGAATACGGGGCATCATCGATCTGGCCGCGTTCAATCGCGCCTGGACCGATGTCGTTCATTCCCATCAGGCACTTTCGGCACGCATTATCGGCGAGGACGGTCCGGTTCAGCTTTTTGATGCTCCGGACTGCGCAAGTCTCGAATTGACTGATGCATCTCAACTCACGTCGCAGAAGGCCGAGAAGCTGATCGCAGAGCTAAGGCGAACAGAGCTGAACGGCAGCTTTGATCTCAGCCAAGGTCATCTGTTTCGCGCGCGCATGATCAGTTTTGGCCCTGACAACCATCTCATACTGATCACCGCTCACGAAATCATCATCGATGCCTGGTCGATCTCTGTTCTGCTCAGGGACCTTCGACAAAGGTACGTAGATGCCGCGGCGTTTCTGCCAGAGAACCGAGTGTCACTCTCGACCTACGCGGTCTGGGAAACACAACACGCTACTCCGGAGGCGCTTGCGAACCAGTGTAGCTATTGGCGTCGTCAGATTGGTGATGATCCGCCGGTGCTTTCGCTTGGAATGGGACGAGCGCGGCCGCAGACAAATTCGTATCGCGGCGCATCGCATGCGGTGCTACTTGGCAGCGAGCTATCCCATCAGATAAGGGAGTTTGCGCGCCGACATAGGTGCACCACGTCGACAGCGCTCCTCGCATGTTTCAAGCTTCTGCTGCGGATGTACAGCGGTCAGGATGATATCATCGTTGGCATACCGCACGTCGTACGGGATCAACCTGGCAGTGCCGAAATTGTTGGTTTCTTCCTGAACATGCTGCCAATCCGCTCCGCGATCGATGTGGGCCAGTCCTTTGCGGTTCATGCCTTGCGCATCCAGGCACTGGTCAGCGATGCCATCGCAAATTCGGCATATCCGTTCGGCTGGATGGTAAGGGATACCAGGCTACATCGCGACGCGGGGCGATCACCGATCTTCCAAGTTATGTTCAACATGTACTCCGAGGCCGCGGAGCCACTTGGCGAACATGAGTTGGATCTGACATTCCGCGAATACGAGACCGGCTACGCAAAATTCGATCTGACATTGTACGCACAAGATCAGGGCGAGGAAATTGCCCTCCAGCTAGCGTACGCGGAAGACCTATTTTCCAGCGATCTGATTATCCGCATGGCCGACAATCTGCGCCGCCTGATTGCAGCCTGCATTGAGAAGCCGCTTACGCCCATTCAAGATCTGAGCTGCCTCAGCGAGTCAGACGTCGCTATGCTGGACGCGCTAGAGGGCTCGGCGCAGTCATATGAGACCGAATGTCCGCTTGTCCAAGCGTTCGAGCAAATCAGCGTCTCTAATCGCAGCCAGGTGGCATATTATGGCGATTTCGGTGAGATCACATTCGGCCAGTTGCGTGAGCGCGTAACAGCTATCAGGTCGTTACTGCGGACTTCTGACGTGGAGGCTGGCGACATGGTCGCCATGCTGGTCGACCGGTCGCCTGACGTTGCCGCTGTTATTCTTGCCGCACGAGCTTTGCAGTCCATTGTTGTCCCTATATCGCCGGATTATCCGCGTGATCGGATCGAACATATCCTGCGAGATAGTCAAGCAAAGCTTTTGGTTCACGCAAATAGCTCTGAGCCTGCTTCTGAAGTGCCGTCGACATGTTTATTGACGCTAGAAGCGTGCGGCGCGCCCGCGCGCGATTGTGAGTGCAGCGAAAAACCACCAGATCAGGAAATTGCGAGTCTTATATACACGTCGTCCTCGACCGGGAAGGCGAAGGGAGTTCTTATACCGGAATCGGCAATTCTCAATCGACTGAACTGGATGTGGCGACGCTTTCCCTTCGATAGTACCGACGTGATGGTTGTCCAGAAGTCCGCATCCATTGTTGCGTCCGCTTGGGAGTACTTTGGGGGCCTTCTGAGAGGCGTGCCCGCGCTGATCCTGACCCAAGAGCAGTTGCTGGATCCAGATCTGTTGTTGTGCACGCTGGCCAGACATCGCGTGACACACTTGTTTGCCTCGCCGCCACTCCTGTCCGGCCTCATTGCTTCCCAAGAACGGCACCCGCGACCGATCGCGTTGCGCTTGGTCACAAGCAGCGCCGAACCGATGCCTTCCTCGCTCCCTGTTCGCTGGCGTGAGTGTTTCCCGGACGTGCCGTTGTGGAACTTCTATGGTGCTACGGAATGTGCATCCAATGCGGCAGTCTACGAAACATCGGATGCCTGCGACGGCTCGTCGCACGTCCCCGTTGGACGCCCAATCGATAACGTCAAACTCTACGTGCTCGATGCCCAGTTGAAGAGAGTCCCCGTCGGAGCCGCCGGCGAACTCTGCATCGCGGGACGCTGCGTGAGCGCTGGGTACTGGCGGGATCAAGATCGGACCAACCGCTGTTTCGTGCCGAATCCGTATGGCGGCGGGCAATACAGCGTTCTTTATCGAAGTGGCGATATCGCGCGCATCTCAACAAGCGGCCTTCTTGAGATTTGCGGCCGATCGGACAACCAGATCAAAGTACGCGGCTTTCGCATCGAGCTGGAGGAGGTCGAATCGGCCCTTGAGTGTCATGCGGCAATCGCAAAGGCCGTGGTCGTCGCAGAAGACATCGATGACCAGTGTCGCTTGACGGCAAGCATGGTTCCGGCTCGCGATGGTCTAAGCTCTGCAGATATTGTCACCCACTTGCGCCACACATTGCCGTCCTACATGATTCCCGCCTCCTTCCGTTTGGTCGACAGTATTCCCCTTACGGCGAGCGGAAAGATAGATCGTGCTCGCCTGTCGTCCGTTCCTTACCGCGAGGTCCGGCCTGTGCCATCTGCTGAGCTCTGCACGAGTAAGGAGCGTATTCTTGCTGCGATCTGGCAGGATCTATTAGGCGCCAAGTGGGTCGGACTCGATCAAAGCTTCTTTGATATCGGCGGCGACTCTCTTCTGAGCGTGCGCTGCGTCACGCTGGCGCGCAAAGCTGGGCTGAATCTCACTGTCGACCAACTCTATCGAACACCGACCATCAGGGAATTGGCGGCAGAAGAAGCGGCAGTTGCACTCGATACCTTCCTCTCCGGGGATGACTCATTGCCAGTTACCCCCGCGATCTCATCTTGGAACCGTCTTGTCGGCTTCGATGAGCATTTCAACATCGGCGATCTGTTCTTCTTGCCCGGCGCCATCCTGAATATTCGAAGTCTGGAGCGCTCCCTTGCGCATGTCATGGATAGGCACGAAGGCCTCAGACTCCGTATTGCGCGAACCGACGATGGTCTACGTCTGACAATCGGGCCTTCCGTGACCGAACGCCTGGTGGAGGAGATCGATCTTGTCGGAATGGCCGACCCACAGCAACGTAAGGCAATCGAGAGCATCTCAGCAAGACGTCAACACATGTTTCGGTTTGACGGCCAGACGCCTCTTGTTAACGCCACGGTGTTCCGCACATCGGAAAGCGGCGACTACTATCTGCTGGTCCTGATGCACCATTTTGTAGCGGACGGGATAGGCTATCGACTGTTCCTGGAAGCATTGGATGCGGCGTACGCCCCGGCCTCAGGCCACGCCGTGAGTGATCCCGAGAACATACAAATGCTCTCTGCATGGTTGAAGCGCCTTGAGCACTACGCGAACAGCGCAGCGCCAGCCGAACTCAGCTACTGGGAGAGGATTGACTACCATCAGTTCAATTTGCACGTCAGCGCCACCTCATTGGGCGGCGCGAGCTTTTCGAAAGTGACCGCGAGAGAGCTTCATTATGCACGCCTTGAAGATCGCATGGATGAAGCGAATTGCCGCTCCCTTTGGGAAGATCAGGGCAAGTACCATGTTGAGATTGACGAAGAAGCGACAGCTGATCTCCTCAATATTTCAGCCAGATTGGCGCACTGTCAGGACTTTGATGTGTTTCTTGCCGCCATTTCTGGCGCCTTTGGGCGCGTTTTCGGCAATTATTCGCTCTGGATCGATAGCCTTACCTCAACCCGAGGTCGGCTGTTCGACGATCTCGATCCATCTCAGATCATCGGTCATATCAGTGATCTCGTTCCGCTTCCCTTGAGTCTCACAGGAACGGAGCCCCGTCACGATCGTGCTCGTTCAATATACCGCCAGCGCAATGCCCTGCCGCGCAGCGGAATAGGCTTTCGGGCCATGAAATTCCTAAGCCGAGATCCAGCCGTGCGGAGCCGGATCGATCGCCTGCCTTTGCCCAGAATTGGAGTGAATTATCGAGCGGGTTTGCAGCGCCATTTTCCACGCCGTTTCCTAGGCAAGGAACCTTCTCCACTTTGGATCGGCGAAGACATGGATGAAGGGGCCGTGATTCACCTCTTCTGGTTCGATGTCGGATATCAAGCCGGCCATCTACAGATCGAAACGAGGTATGATCCAACCCAAGTCGGTTATGAGGTGACCCGCAATCTTTGCATGGTGTTGCAACAGGAGCTGTTGCAGACGATCAGCGAATTCCGAAGAGCTGGGGGCACCTTAATCCATGAATGAGCCGGATGCAATTTCGCCAATCGAGAGCGATCGCAATGTGATGCCAAAGAAAAAGCAGCACATCGATCTATCGGATCCCAATCTCTTGAGCCTTATCCTGCGGCTCGCCATTCCGTCTGTTGTTGGCTTGTCGATCGTCGCGTTACAGCAGGCCGTTAACGCGATCTTTGTTGGCGCACTTGGCGCGCAGGCGCTCGCGGCTGTCAGCATGACCTTGCCGATCGTGCTCCTGCTCGCGGCGGTCGGAGAGGGGATCGGTGTTGGGACAGCGTCGTTCATATCTCGTCATCTGGGCGCTAGTGAGTACCTGGAGGCGAGTCGAGGCGCAAGTACTGCACTCGCGCTCGCCGCTCCGATCGGTCTCGTCGTTACGGCCGCTCTGCTTCCAAGCCTACGAGGGATCTTCGCAACGCTCGGGGCAACTCCAACCATCATGCCCATGGCGCTCGACTACGCGGTGATGCTTTTGTTCGGGTACACCGTGATGCTTCTCAACATCGTCAGCGGTTTCATCGTCAGATCCGAAGGCAACACACGATTCAACATGTGGACGATGATTACCGCATTCGTCCTGAATGCCGTGCTTGATCCGATCTTCATATTTTCGCTGGACTTCGGTGTGCGAGGCGCCGCACTCGCGACGCTGGTATCTCAGATCGCTGCTATTTGCCTCTATATCGCGTATTTTACGAAGCTTGGCGGGACGGTTCTCGTCAGGATATCTCACGTCTCGTTGGGAGCAAGTCGCATCAGACAGCTCGCGTTGGTAGGGGCACCGGCAACCATGACCAGTATTTTATCTGCGATTGCCGTTATGCTCTTGTACGGAGCTGCCGCGCCGTTCGGAGACGAGTCCATCGCGGCCGTGGGAATAGCCGCGCGACTCTTGACGATCGGCGCACTGCCTATCACCGGCTTCTGTATGGGCGCTCAAGCTGTCCTGGGTTTTGGTTGGGGCGCGCGCGACTTTGCTCGTATACTGAAGACTGCGAAGTTCATGCTCTTGATGACTGTCGCTCTTTCCGTTACGTATTCTGCGGCCGTTGTGATTTTTGCCCGGCCTTTGGTCAGGCTGTTCAGCGATAGCGATAAGGTCACAGAAATCGCCGTGTCGACCTGCATCGTCTTTCATCTGTTTTTTGGACTGTTTGGTGTTGAGAGTTTTGTGGCGACGATGCTTCAGTCGGTCGGGAGAGCACGCCTCAGTGCGGTTGTGTCCTTTGCAAGGCAAGGCTATCTCTTCATACCGGCCGTACTGTTATTCCCGGTCATATCGGGTTTCAACGGACTGTTGGCCAGTCAAGCAATCGCTGAGCTGGGCGCCGGAATGATCGCGCTGTTTGTCATGTTCCACCAATTCGCTGAGCTTAGACGAGCGCTCCGGCATCCTATTTCAAGAGCGATCGAGATCGCGGGGTGACCTGACAAGAGACATCATCGGAGCTCAGAGCAAAAGGGCCTACATAGCCGAGGAGGTGTTGCGCTCCAAATAAAGTGTTATTCGGCTTGCAATATAGGCTCTGTGTCATATGTGGAACGGCCGGGATCGCTTCCTCACCGGTCACATGCCTAATTGGCGCTGAGAACCGGATTCGCAGCAAGTCGAGGCTCTCCTGCATTGCCACTTGAGCATTGAGGATAGGGCTGTACCGGGCAGCGGGCTGCTGAGATCATTCCATGAGCTGATGCGAGGTCAGCGATACGAGCCGAGAGATGGCGGCGAGTGATCTGGAAAACTGACACCGGATGCAGGGGTCTCGAACTGGCCAACAAGTAGCGTTCTATTTCCGAATTGGTCGGGGCTTCAGCCTTTGTTTGGGGCTCCGGAGATCTTGATCCGCGATTGCCGGAGTGGGTCGGCCGCCTGCAGGCGCGCCTTGGTTTTCTCGTCGACCGGGTCTTTGCCATTGGCAACCAGGCCCAAAACGCGCTTGGCCTCCTTGCGTGCAAGCTCTGGTGTCCAAGGGGCGCCCTGAGGACCGATGGTGACGAAGCGCTGCCGACCGAACACTCGGTACTTTGTGAACGTATGTCGCTTTTGTCGTGTTGACGTGTACGGCGGGAAACGGCACGCCTTGATCGTCCGCATGGGCAATACCGGATACGGTTGATGACGAAGACCAAAGGCATGTCTAAAGTCTGGATGTATACGCGTCGTACGATGCTGTTGGGCAGCAGCTTCTTGGGTAGCGCGTTGTTCAGGGGCGTTACGCTGCCTACACCCAATCGGCCGCAGCGCAAGGTTACCATGGTGTTAAAGGCGGCCGACTCTTCCTTCGTCGTTGGGTGCACACAAGATGGCATTACCTCGTTGCGTTATCGTAACGATACGTATGACACGGATTATGTCCTGCCTGGAGCCGTGCTGGGGACGGCTCACGCTAGAGTTCGGCGCGCCGGATCCGAGTGGCATACGCTTCGAACCGGCGTTGATGCAACGAAGCCGATGCATAGCGCGGCTCTTGAACTAGCAGCCCGCGATGGCGGTGTCCTTCTCACGACCCGGCTCGCAGTCGACGAGGCTGGATTGACGTGGGAGATCATGCTGCGGAACGACGGCATGGCGAGCGTGGAGGTTGGCGACCTCTATTTGCCCATGCCGATGAACACCGAATTTCCGGCAGGGCAACCGGTGTCGGTGGCTGTTTTGAAGCACAGCTTCGTCTCGGGGCATGGATCGCACATCTTCTGGATTCGCGGCAACGGCACCGGTCCCTTCCTCATACTCTTACCGGAAGCGGACACGTCACTGGAATATTGGAATGTCCACAAGGATTCGGCCGAAGCCAGTGGGACGTGGTGCGCCTACATCTTGGGCGGGGCGGCCGCCGGCGAGGCAGTGGCGGGCGGGACTCGCTGGCGACAGCCGACCCATTCCCTGTCCCTGTCGCCGGCCGAGGAACGGCGTTACCGTCTCCGCTTCCAGTGGGTTGCTGATTATGAGGCGGCGCGCAGGGCTATCGCGGACGCCGGTCTGGTGGACGTCGAGGTAATGCCGGGCATGACGGTTCCCAACGACCTGCATGTCGACATCGCGCTCGCGTCCTCCGTTCCGGTGGAGCGAATCGAAGCGGAATTTACCCGCGACACGGTGGCGCAACGGTTGCCGGATCGGGCCGGCAGGCGACTATGGCGGGTCCGGTTTTCGCGATTGGGCGAGAACCGACTGACCCTGCACCAGCCGGGTGCGCGCCAGACCTTTCTTGAATTCTTCGCTACCGAACCCGTCGAGACGATGATGAAGAAGCGCGCAGCCTTCATCGTGAAGCGGCAGCATCGTGACTCGTCCAAATGGTACGACGGTTTGTTCGGCGAGTGGAACATGGAGACGCAGATTCTGCTTGGCCCGGACAATTACGACCGGATCAAGGGCGGGCGCATCTACGAGGTGACGTGCGACGATCCCGGGCTGAGCAAGCCCGCTTACCTCGCGACCAAGAATGCCGAGCATCCTGATGCGGCGGAAGTGGCGGCGCTGGACCGGTATATCGATGCGTTCGTCTGGGGCGGGCTGCAACGTACCACACAGGAGGCATACGCCTACGGCCTTTACGGCATACCCGATTGGAAGCAGAACCGGGAAAGCAGCGATCCCGGCCCAAAGGGCCGCCTGCACATCTGGCGGCCTTATGACTATCCGCACATCTTCGCGATGTATTTGGCCATGCACCGCATCGCGCGTGACCATCCCGCGATCCCCACCCGCCAGAGCGCACGAGATTATTTGGTACGCGCCTACGGTACCGCGCTAGCCATGTTCACGGTGCCGATGCGCGTGGTGATGTGGTCTGCCTACCGCACCGGCTTCTACAACGAATGTGTGATCCCCGAACTTCTTTCGGCGCTCACGACGGCGGGCTTGATGCGCGAGGCGGCGACGCTGGAGGCGCACTGGGCGCGTAAGGTGCGCGCCTTCGTCGATCCGAAGGCGGACCTGTTCGGGTCGGAATATCCGTTCGATTCCACAGGCTTCGAATCAACGCAGGCACTGGCGCGCTCGGCCCTTGACGACCCTGTCGCCATGGGGGTTTCGAAGGCGGCAGCCCTTGCCTTCGCGGAGCGTCAGATCGCTGCAAACCTGTTCTGCCGTGGCTGGCTGCAACCTGCTTATTACTACCTGGGCAGCGATTATCGGCGCGGGCTCGCTCGATCCATGGGGTAAGTCCCGCCTCAACCTTGCGCCGGACCATCAAGCGGAATTCAGCGATGATCTCTCGCGGCTCGACCAGAGAGAGCCATGATAGCCGCGTTGGTCTCCTCACGACTCAGATAGCCCTCATACTGGAGGCGCTCAGCGGCGGTGAGCAGCTTAGGATAGATCGTGGTCGCACCGATGACGATGCGTATCTGGCGCATCGATTTGCGCACTGCATCGAGGAAGGCCCGACTGGCATTCTCCATTAGATGCCAACGATCGGCGACCTGTACCGCGTGCGGCAATGCTTTTGCCGTGGCTCGCCATATCCTCCACCACGATGACGGGCGACAATCGCGATCGTGGGACGAGCAGATAGCCAGGCTTGGGCGGTCGCGGGTTCACGATCCGGCAGCAAGGTGACCACCCGGCGCGTTTCGAGGTTGCAGATGATGCTCGCGTATCGGTGATTGCGCCGCCAGGCCCGGTCATCAATGCCAATAACCCTGAGCGTGTCAGCTGGGGGACGGCTACGGCGCCGAACTACCCGAAGAAGCGTATCTTGGCTCACCGGCAGCATTAGCCGCTTTGCAAACTGCTGCCGGTCGACCGCCAAGTGCCAGACCGAGGTGATGGACGATACAGTCCAGCCTCGCCGTGCGTCGTGCTGAAGGAGCCAGGACCCCCTCGGCGAAACGCTCGCTGAAGATTTGGCGCCCGCATAGGACGGCGTCGCAGCGGAAGCGGCGGGCGATTACTAGGAGCTGGACGATCCGCCCCGACCCACCGCGGCAAGATCCCATGTACGCAGTTGGTGCCTTCTTTCCTTCTTTACGGTGCTCTTGTGATCTTCGCCATGCAGTCTGTACCTGCCAACAATGATCGAGAACTCGTCCTGGCCGGGTATCCTATAGCGACCGAGCCTACTCCACGTCCCTACTGCATGCCCATCCGCTTACGACCCGAATGCCGCACAACGCAGTCACTTAAGAACTGCGGTCATCCGATTATCCGTGTCCACAAGTTCAAGGGTGCTCTCGCGATCGTCAATCAGGCCATATTCTGCCGCGAGCCTGATGAACAAGTCGCGCATCTTCGGTTCATGATCGAGGAAGAGCTCGCTAAGCCCCATAGAGTTGCTCCGCCAGGAACGTGACTGACAATTCAACTAACGTGTATGTCAAATCGCGGATGGGCCGATCGGAACGCATCGAGTGCGCGCATGCGAAGCTGGTCAAGCTTCCGGTCGATGCCATGATTGAGCATGAATGTGTGGCAATAGGATTTCCCACAACTACAGGGCTTGATACTTCCATCGCGCAGTCCGCCGATGAACACGCGCCGAAGTTCATCGACTTGCCTTGCGGCCTCGCGGACATGGCCTTGCGTGAGCGGGTCGCGCAAATGATGCAGCGATGGAATGCGCCGTATCTCATCGCCATCACGTGTCCGCCAGATGCCGGTATTGAGGGCTCCAATCGTGTCCTCAATGGCCTGAAGGAACGCAGGAAGCGAACTCTCCTGGTGGAAGGGTGTTCGGAATGCTGGCCGGTCAAAGAGCGGCGCCATGAGCCGCAAGGCCTCGTCGTCGTTCAGTCCGGCAAAATCGTCCGCGAGGCGGCGGATATCATCCCCAGAATCGGGAAACACTTCCCCTGCGCAGAACCTGCGAAGTAAATCTTCGGCGCGAAGTCGTAGATTCTCTTCAAACTCGACTGCGCTCCAGATGGTCAAGTGTTCGATGCTTAACGCCATTGCCGATGCTTCCACGGCATCGCGGGCCTTTGCGGAAATGCTGCCACCAGACACGAATTTGATCGCGTCGATCCGGCCTGTTGGCGCGGAGACGGCAGCCTCCATGTCGGCTTCGGCTTTCGTCCTTGTGAGCGCTCCACGGTTGACACATTGGATCACTGTGCGCCGGGGAGACGACGCATCGAACATATCTATGCCGACGATGTCGCGGCCCTGGTCGCTACCCGTTTGGCCGTACCAGGCAAGATTATTCCACCCCGCGCGCACATGATAGGCGAACACAAGTCGTTCGAACTCGACTCCGCCGAAGTCTTCAAAATGAATGCGCTGGACGGTACGGGACGGGGACGCCATGGCGATCCTGAACAAGCTGGTGCGGGCAGCCGGACTTGAGTCGGCACTGGAATGCTCCCCGGGGACTTTCTTACCATCTACGGCTTTCGCCGCCAATGCCGTCGCGCGTTCGCGAGACTCATGACCGCTGGATACCGGCGAGATGAACGCCCGCAGGGGTTATATCCGTTCGATCATCGATGCAGTCGAGGTCGATGGCGCGGTCCATCAAGATCATCGGCAGCAAGGACGTCCTGCAAGCAGCCATCGCCCGCAGACAGACCGAGAACGAAAATGTTCGTGGTTTTGTACGCAAATGGCGCGCCCGACACGATGCGAACACGTGACCTCCACCTTCGGAGGGTGGCACTCAAACTCAGGCGGGAAGCCTAAGGAGCGAGATCGAGAGTTCTATCTGGAAGCGGCACGACAGATTAGGGAAGAGTTGATTCGGCACGAGCTCAAAAGGCCAGATACGCAGTAGAACACCGCAAGATCCGGCGGCCGTTCATGGAGTCGCGATCAATCCGCCATCAGTTGCCACTATCCAGTGGTTGCCCCAACGCACGATCGAATCGATCCGTCCGATGCCGGGGACCGTGTCGCCGCGTGTTGCCATCCGAACGCCATCGGGCCCCGCCAGAACCGCCGTTCCGCCTCGAACATCAAGCACCGTCCAACCCTCAATGGTTGTCGGTCTTGTCTCCGGCGCAGGCATGACAGGTCCGCTGGTCGCTATCGATCCCGTCACCGTCATATCCGCTTGGCCCTGAAAAGCGGTGCTCGAATAATCCGGCGACAGGTGAGCCCCATCTGACCAAGCAGCGGCGGTCTTGGCGGAAATGCCCGCTCCGATTGCTGAGACCTGAGTTCCACTTGGCGGTCTTCGCAAAGCAAGAGGCGTTGCCGTCTTTCGCAGGCTTTCGCTTCTGCCGCCTGACTTTGGTTCGGCAACTCGACGCGAAGGCGCTTCTGCTAGAGTGGTCGGATTGGGAGACGCGGGAGGTACAGAACTGTACCAACCAAAGCCACCAGCCCAACCAGCGCCAAAGCCGATAACCAGTGCGCCCGCGATCAGCCAAATAGTGCGGTTTAGCTCACCGTCCATCTTCAAGAGCGCCAGAACCTCGTCTCGATCAGGATTGGAGAAATCCCGCGGGCCCAGCGTCACGGGCGGCCTTGGTACTTCGCTGCTGCTTGCAGCGACCGTCGCCTCGACCTTTTCCAAGGTACTGGCCTGGGCCTGATGCAATCGCATGATCGGATCTCTAGTGGCTCTCCGATGATCATGCTCGGAACTAAACCAACCCTTAACGACCGATCAATCTCAACGAATAATCAGCTCGAATGGGTCGCGCAGATGCCAACCGTGGAGGACTGCAGATCGATTCTGAGTGCTTAGCCGGCAGGCCAAGGAGGCTACCGATCATTTGGAGTGCTCCCATTCGAGTATCAGCGCCAGCGGCGGCCGAAATCCGATCAAGAGCGGCAAATTTCAGGATCTGTTGGGTCTAAATTGTCTTGTTGCATCACAGCAATTGGAATGTCGGACCGGGAATGAATGCGAGCGGCCCGTCGTGCGGCGTTAGGGCGACACAAGCTTTAGTTGACGTCTATCAATGGTTGTCCATAATCATCCTCGCAATTTCCTCACACTTTTTTAATTTTGGAGTAACACATGACGACCATTCGCATTCAGACAATCCAGATTCCTGCCAATTCTTGCGATGCCGACTGCATGCCATTACGGCAGAACAAATGGCAGATCGATTTTCCCGTCACGGACCCTGCTCGAATAGGGATTGGATACATCGTCGAGCCCGCTCCCTTCGTGTTCACGCCCGTGCCGTTTTCGATGCACGATCATCATTACTCGGCGAACAATACGCCCGATGCTGCGCGTGCCAATGTGACGTATCGGTTCACCGCTGCCGCCATCGTTAGAGATCTGGTCGTCGTTCAGCACACAAACGGCATTACTGAAATTGAGGGCTCAGTCTCAGATACGGGAGCTCCCGGCAGTTGGCAGAGCATCGGTCTCGCGAAGAGCCGCCTCGTAACTGACCCTGCGACCGGCAATACCCCAACTGGCGCAAATATGTTTGTCGAGGGCTCGACTGATTTGTTCGTATTTCCAAACCCAGCGGCCGCGAAGCAGTTTCTCAGGATCGTGATACACAAAACTCCGCTGCCCAATGGGTGGGCCACCTACAGAATTTATCCGCGAAATGATCAGCACGACCCTTATACGGCAGCGAGCCAAAATAGCTTATTGACTAGAGCCGGGCTGGTTGTAACTCCATAACTCGGGAGGCTTATGCCATCGCTCATACGGCGATGGACCTCCCGCTGGACCGCCGATCTATTTATCATCGTTCAAATATCGGCCGCCTAACTGCTCCGACCAAGGGGAGGCGCTCCAGATAAGCTCTCAAGAATTGAGGCCCGCATTCGCGCGGGCCTTTTCTCCCAGTCGTCCCTATGCGCCTATCTTACGCCTTCGCTTGATGCACGAGCGCTAGATCGCCCTGCTTTTTCCGCCGTGGCTTCTTGGCTACCGAGAAGGCTTCTTTCTCTGCCTTCACTTTGCTGACGGATTTGATCGAGTTCGTGGTCAATCTCTCCCTTCTGCCTTGAGTAGTTCTTGGATTCGCCTCAGTCTTTGCATCTACGGGTCTCCGAGGTTGAGTTGACCGTGCACTTATGTCCACGGCCTTTTCTCCGGCTCTCTAACCGAGAGCGGTGTACCTGGATGAGTTTGTTCGGCTCCCGCATTGAGGCGGGCGATGATCGACTTATACGAACGATTTGTAAGAGACACCAAATTGCCCGCGAAGTCGCTTGAACGTAACCACTGCCTTACCAGTCATGCGTCGTGCTCCTGTTGGAGCCGTGCGCACGGCTGTTTCGTCAGCCGACGAGGAGAGCTTATCCGGAGCTGCTCGTTAACCGAGCGTTTTTTCGAATGAGCTTCGAGCTTTTGCACCGCAACGCGCTTCTCTGGTAGGTAACGATACCTGTCGCATCGAGTAGCGATCGATGCAAAACAACAGCCTGCGTAAAATCTCGCAGCCCGAAAAGCGTTATACGAGCCAGGCCGGCCACCCCAATAGGGCGCTTCCATTTGGGCGATTGCATCGTGCGCTTGGTCGGTCCAAGATTTCTGCAATTGGCAGGAACAAACAAGCTGATCCGAAGTGAATCCTGTCTTTCTGCCGGAGGCGGCCCGCCGTCGCCGTATGAGTGCGCGACCATGCGTTACGTGGCATACGCTGTCGATCTATGGGGAGTCTCGAAGCGCATCCGGTGATCGAGCTCTGGACCGGCCCGCGGCGAATCGCAAGGCTAACTGTAGATGGGCCTGGGAAGACGGAGCATGGAGCCGCGCCCCATCGACGACGTGGAGCTCGAAAAATCTCAGGACGACATGGCGCGTGAGCAGCTCGGCCCGCTCGGTGTTCCTGGCTCGCCGGGCCCAGGCGCGCATAGCCCATAAGTACAGGAAAACACGCGACGGTTGTTCATAACTTCCGATATGTTACGTGCGCCGTCGCAAACGGAATGCCCGCACGTCCAGCGCTCCCACGTACGATGCAGCCGCGATCGTCGATCGCATAGAACCAATCGTCGAAGTTGAGCTTGAAAGATTTGCCACCGATTTGCGGGGTGTCGCGAGTGTACTTCCAATGAAAGGCGCAACCTGCTTGCTCACCTATGGCCTCGCCTTCGAGTCGGTTTTCCAATCCGGTGTACCTACCCTCGTCGCCTTTTCGTATCGTCCAATGCAACGTGTCAGAATGTCCGTCATCAAATGTGTAAGTCTCGGTGAATAGAACGATTTGCGTGTCTGACTCGAATTCACCGTGCGCCGCGATTGTCGCGCGCTTCAGCAACCCGCCCACCAGACTTTCTACCACCGCCCAACCTTCGATCCGTCCCATAAAAAATTGCTCAGGAAGAAATATCGGCCTTGTCCCTCTGAAATCGTCGATTGCCATTGGCGGATCCCGCTCAGGAATGCTCCCGAAAACTAAGTCTCCTGTTGCCAATGGGTTCCGATCGGCGCTGCACAGCACGACGGGCCTCACGTACTGAAGCCACGCGGCCGTGCGACAATTAGTACCGAAGAACTCCTTAGACCCCGGATCATTGAGCAATACCTACGAGCATTCTTCGCTCAGCGGGTCATATAAGCAGCCGGAGCAGCTTATGGGCTATCGAGAAGAACTTCGAAGGCTGCAACGTCAAATCGAACGGGCTAACCGCGCGATTCTCCTGGTCAAAGATAAGGCGACGGCGGAGCGTCTGGCAAGGTTCGCAGATGAGATCAAGGGCAGGCTCGATAAGCTCCAAGCCGCTGCGCTATGCGAGCAAACCAGCAGACCCGCTTTGGAGGCCGCGCCTCATTGGGAGGTTCACATGACGCATGCCTACGAGGACGATATACGAGCACGTGCGTATAAGCTCTGGGAAGCAGCCGGGAAGCCGGAAGGGCGCATGGATGAGTTCTGGTACGAGGCCGAGCGGCAGCTCAAAGCGGAGCAGATCAAGCATGAGCTTAAAACACCTGATACTCTCTGAGCCGTAGGACTTCCTGCGCAACTAATAATTGTTTTTTACATGAGCTTCGAGCTTTTGCAGCGCAGCGCATTTCTCTGGCAGGTAACCATACCTGTCGTAAATTTCGTCGAGGGCGGTTTTACCCCGCCTGTCACGTGGTTGAGCATGATCTCTGCGATGTCGCGCGATACTCCGAGGCGCGCGAGCATGGAGCGGAAGGTACGCCGAAGATCACGCACCTGCCATCCAGTCACACCTGATCGCTTGTCGAACTCCTTCTTCAGCTTTCCCCATGAGCCATTGTTGAAGTGCGTACCCTTGATGTGACCGGGGAAGTAGTAGTCGGAATTCTTGCCCTCGCCAATTGTCGCCTATCTTTTCTTGTCGATCGAGAATTGTGCGCGCCATCGGAAGGATCGGGATTGCGTGCGCACGCCCATTCTTTGTGAATTCTCCAGGGATAGTAAGCACGCGCCCTTCACGCCACGCTCGTCGTAGCCGTCCTATTTCGCCGTTCGACATCTCCAGAGAATGATGAGCCGGATCATATCCCCGAAGAAGCCCTCGCACGCGTGCCACACCTTCTTGAGCTCTGCGTCGCTCAGGATGTGATTACGTTTCTTATCATTGCCAGGAGCCGGATACTGACATGCGCACGATGAAGCTCTGGTGCATCGCCTGCATCCCCTCGCAGCGCATGTATTTCACGGTGTCTTCGAGGCAGGCCGCGATATCGGCGGGAGGCGTTGGGTTATAGGTCGAATATCCGGCATATCTGACGAGCAATCACCGCAACTGCCGCGCCGATGCGCTCAGCCTGGTGATGGCCGCCGATGCCGTATCGCCTGCGCAGCTGGTCGTGCCGGTCAACGAGGAAGGGCGGCGGACTTTTCGCTTGCAACAGCTGGCGACCGCGAATGGCGTCTCCCATGCTCGGGCGCACGACGCGATGTCCGATGTACTTGCGACGCTCGACCTATGCCGGCTGATCTATCAACGATCGCCGGAGTTGTGGCAGCGGTTTGTGCGCTTCTCGAACAAGGCGACCGTCGCGGATTTCGTCGAGGCCGAAGACGGCGTCGTGTTGACCGAGTTCTTCGGCGGCCAAGCCTATCATTCGCCGGTCGTCTGCATCGGCTCGGATCCCGATCAGGCCAATGGCCGGCTTTGCTTGAGCCTCAACGAAGATGTGGGCCGGCTCGCCGCGATGAGCGATCCCGAACTGCAAGTTCATCTGACGCAGAAGCCGAGTCCGATCCGTCGCTTCAGGATCAATGCCGCACCCACACTGACGGCGTTCTTCGACGCTCCCGAACATATGTTGGAGGGCGGTGCGATTGGCGATATCGAAGACTGGGCCCGTCGCGTGAAAGCGGACATTGGTCTGCGCACGCGGCTTGTGGCTGCGTACATCGCCGCGCGCGAGCCTTACGCGTTATCTCCGCACATCGAAGAGCGCATCTATAACGGCTTTCCCGGCCCTGCTGACGAGGCACGAATAGCCGCGTTCCACGATGCGCGATGGGAGGACCGCTTCGCGATCGTCCAGGGCATGGAAGACGAGCGACTGCGCTGGTTCGGCCTCCGGTTGATCTATTTCGAAGCGCGCTCGGTTCTCCCCGAACCTGCTCGATTGGAGGTCGAACGCTATTTAACCGATCAGATGACGGGTGACGGTTCGGGTTGCCTCACTATCGATCAGGCGATGGCCGAGACGGGAAGGATACTGGGAGAGGCTGTCGGTCCGGACGACCTTCTGATGCATTATCGCACTTACCTCCAGGATCGACGGGCGCGGTTGGAGGCCTATCGGGCGAAGTTGGTCGCCTGAATCCGCAAGATCGGGGTCGGGTCTGACTTTCGCGCATCTGAAATGCGCGATTGTCATTGACATTTTCCCCAGTTTTAGCGACTTTCGCGCATCTGAAATGCGGGCAAGTCTGTGACAATCCTCCTGGTCGGTGAAACCATTGACAGGCGACGCGCCCATGCCCAGGCGGCAGTGGGCGAGCTCATTCAGCTCGTCCGTGGGGTCTACGCCCAGGCCAATGCCGACGTCGATGCGGCGGTCTTGGCCCACGCTGTGCGCATCGCACATTATCTCTACCCGACCGCTTATCTCTCGTCGGCGTCCGCCGCGCTCCTGCGACCAACCCCCGACGGCCGGCTTTTCCTAAGCGGACGACGCAACCAGCGAACCCGGATCCGCACGCTCGAGATCGTCCAAAACGAAGCGCCCGCTCATCCCTCGACGGCGCCGGCGATCGTGGGCGACGATCAAGGTGAGATCAGGATCGAGGTGTCGTCACCGCGCCAGCGGTTCCTCGAAGCGTTCCGGCTCCGAAGCGAGCATGCCAGCGCTATTACCGACGAGCTTCGTGCCGATATGGCGGCACGGCTGATCGAGGAGTTTGGATCACCACAAGCGGCGGCGGACGCCGTCTGGGCGCTGGCTCGCGAGAATGGCTGGTATCGCGAGGGGGAAGGGGCCGAGCGCTACCTGACCACGCGCCCCTCTGCCGGAAAGGCGGTGGCGAACAAGGCGGCTCTTGAGCGGATCGTCGCCTGGCATGGCGAGCCTCTCGGCCGCCTGACGCATGACGGCTTCGAATGGCGTTGGAAGGCGACGGCGAATACGGCACCGCCGCTCGTTCGCCAGACAGCGCCCGGCAAGCTCCCCGCATTTGTGGAGTCGCTGTTGCCGGAAGGCTGGCTCGCCCAGGTGCTTCACGAGCGGGACGATCGCGATGCCATTCGCCGCGGCAAGCGGTTCATGTCGAACGTCGCTGTTGTTACCAATAAGAAAGAGCTCGAAGCGCTCCCGCTCGACGTCCTGCAAGCGCCGCTTGCGAAGTTCGCGAAAGGCGGGGAATTCACTGGACGCTATGTCGGTCCATCGCGGGGTGAGCTGGAGCACAGCTTCGAGGACAATCTCGCGCAGTTATTTGAGCGTGGGGAGACGCCCCGTCTGTCCGGCGTGCAAATCAAGGCACCGATGTGCCTGACGTCCGAGGGCGCGCTGATCCCGGCGATCGACGCGCCGTTCACCCACATCCTCAAGCCCGCGGGGATCGCCGGCTTCGACGCGCTGCCAGTCGTCGAATGGATCTGCCTGGAGCTCGGTCGAGCGGCGGGGTTCGTCGTGCCTGACGCCGCACTCGTCGGCATGCCCGACGGCATGGCGCCCGCACTCGTCGTCGAGCGGTTCGACATCAGGCGGGACGAGACTGACGAGCGCCGCCTCGCGCTCGAGGATTTTTGCTCGGTGCTCGATCTGCCCGCGGCGGCAAAGTACGACGGCACTATCGAGCGCGTGGCGCGCGGCTTCGACCGCTCTCCACCGATCCCGCCGACGATCTCGATGTTCTATTCCGGCGCGCGCTCTTCGCCTGGCTGATCGCCGACGGCGACATGCACCTCAAGAACCTGGCGTTGCTGAAGATCGCCGCGCCCGGCGCGCGGCAGTTCGAGAGCGTCCGGTTCGCGCCGCTGTACGACGCGGTCACGACGCGGGTCTTTCCGGGCCTTGCCAGTGATCGCATGGCGCTTAAACTGAGTGGAAAGGACGAACGGCTCACGCGGCGTGATTTTCTCACGCTTGCCCGTACGATCGAGCTCCCCGTCGCGCGCGCGGAAGACGCGATAACGACCGTAGCGGCGGCAACGCGCAAGGCCGCGGATGCTTTATCGCTGCCCAAAATTGCGCGTGACCGCGAAGGCGCCACGTCCGCGGAGGGGCGCGTCAAGGCGATCGTGGCTGAGCGATGCGGTGCCTTCGCATGAGCTTGGAATCGGTCAAAATATATGTTGGCGTGACCGACCTCGACTGGTTCGAGTTTCTGTCCGCGCGAAGCGTCGACGAGGTCAATTTCTGGCAACCAGGTGGCCGATCGCAGTTTCGCGCGCTTCAGCCCGGCGAGCTGTTTCTGTTCAAGCTCCATAGCCCGAACAACTTCATCGTCGGCGGCGGTCTGTTCGGCCATGCCTCGATCGTTCCGATCTCGCTCGCATGGGAAGCGTTCGGGGACAAGAACGGTGCCGCCTCGCTCGACGAAATGCGCGGTCGGGTGGCTCGCTATCGGCGCGAGCCGGTCGACTTTCGAACCGACTATTCGATCGGTTGCCGCATCTTGGAGCAACCGTTCTTCTGGCCGCGGGATCTCTGGCTTCCAATTGCCGATCGCTGGGCGCCGAGCATTGTGGTTGGAAAGGGGTTCGACACCGGCGAAGCGGACGGACGATTTCTATGGGACGCCGTTCGAGAGCGACTGACTGCTGCGCCTGTCGCTGCGTCGACTCCGCTCGCCGAGGTCGCGCGATATGGCGATCCAAGGCTTGTACGGCCACGCCTTGGTCAAGGCACGTTCCGGGTTGCTGTCACTGACAGCTACGGTAGGCGCTGCGCAGTCACGGGCGAGCGCACGTTGCCGGTCCTCGATGCTGCACACATCCGTGCGTACGGGGCTGGCGGCCAGCATGAAGTTAGTAATGGCCTGCTCCTTCGCACCGATATCCACAAACTGTTCGATCGCGGCTACGTGATGCAAGGAAGCTGAACAGACGGCAAGCTGGCTCATGGCCGAAGCCCAATGCCATGCCGAACGTCATCTCCAAGGACATCGATCACGACATTTCTGGGCGGGTTGCGGTCATTGCAAATCAGGATGACGAACGTCTGCGCGGAGACATTGATCGCCTTCTTTCAAAAGGCTATCGCGTCCCCAAGCCGCTGCAGTCCTCTCTCTCTCTCTCGGGCATCAATCGGCTGCTCCTGTCCCCCGACGGGGCACTGAACCTGCTGCCCTTCGCGCCGCTCATAGACGAGCACGGAGAGTATGTCGCGCAGCGCTTCGAACTCACCTACCTCACCAGCGGTCGCGACCTGTTGAGATTGGCGGCGCCAGCACCTGCACGCGGCAGCCCCTGGTGATGGCCGATCCGGACCAGAGCACAAGCGGTCCGCCGCGCGATATCGGCTTGTACCGCTCGAGCGACCTGGACCGCAGCGGCCTGGTTTTCACGCCGCTTGCGGGCACCGCCGCCGAGGCCAAAGCACTGCAAGGGCTGCTTAAGCTCGATGTGCAAGAGGTGCTCACCGGAGCCAATGCCACCGAGGAGAAGCTCAAGGGACTGCACGGTCCGCGCACCCTGCATGTGGCCACCCACGGGTTCTTCCTGAGCGATGCAGGTGGCGGCCGGGGCCCTTCAGCCAGTCAGCTTCGGCACAGAGACGCCGCCTCTGCCGCTGGGCGAGAACCCGATGCTGCGTTCGGGGCTCGCCCTGGCCGGGGCCAACGCGCGGCGCTCTGGCGAGAGCGATGATGGCATTCTCACCGCGGGGAAGCCGCGCAACTTGATTTGCGCGGCACCCAACTGGTGGTGCTCTCGGCCTGCGAGACCGGGCTGGGGCAGGTGGAAGAGGGGGGGAGCCTGCCAGTCCGGAATATTCGACGCATGACGTCCAGCGTTATCGAGGCGGAGCTAGGCGTGCCACCCGCGGACGCCGAGCAAATCCAGGCGAAGCTGATCGGGGAGGGCTATCTCGAACCATAGAAATTCACGCCCACACGCTTGTGAATGGCCCTCGTACAGCATAGCGACCGCCCGAAAATCTCCCGGCAGACGCCGAGGCGATCCTGACCCAGGTGCTTGATTGGGCGGACCGCACCAACGCCGTTGCCGCTGCGCGAGTGAAGGTGAAGACGATCCATCTCTACGGCAGCCGGAGCGGGGAGCGGAGGAAGTCGGCGATGTCGATCTCTTCATCGAGTTCACGACGATGGATCTGGGCCTGGATCTGACGCCCGAGGATCAACAACGTGAGTGGGAACGTTCTGAGGAGCTGGTCGCAATCTCGGAATACCTGAGCCCGTCATCGTTCATCGATTGGATGTTGATGGGTGACGTGCCCATGCGACAGGCTTTCCCGCGGTTGGGGGTCAGCCGCTGACGACTTCGACAACACCGGCCGAGAGAAACGATGTCGCGTCATCGGCCATCTCGCCGCCGGATCGGACGCGCATGGTGGTGCCGCTCCGCGTCATTTCGTTCAGGGCCCGCCGGTTATCTTCAGGCAAAGCGTCCCACCAGCTTGGTCGAAGGAAGAGATTGTCTGTGTGGATGAACAGGAGCCGGATCAAGGCGTCGGCCTTGCGGGCATCTTCGACCGCGACGAACGACGCAGCGAGCGCCTTGGCCGGACCGTCGTCGGTACCAATCCAGCCGAAGACAACGATGGTCTGCGCTTCGAACGTGGTCACCGTGAGCGTGATGTGATCGAAGTCGACGCCGTCGCGGCCGAGCTGCTGCAGCGGCTTTCCTTGAAGGTCGAACTCGGGGTGAAAAGCGCCGCAGGCGACGACCGGAAGGACCTGATCGAACCGGACAGCAACGAAGTGGAAGTCGTCGCGCGCGCCGGACAGCAGACGCTCGTCGAACTGGCTTTTCCAGACATCCATGTCCCGCATGCCGATCTTGATCCCTGCGACGACAGTAGCAAGGTGCATTTGAACCATAGCCTGCTTCCAGAACGGGTGGCCGCAGTCCGCTTCGCGCTGGATCTCAGTGCTCCTGAACTGCGCTTCTTTTGCGAAGCGCTCATAGGCGATGGCACGGTAGGAGAACAGGAAGGCGGTGTCTTTCGTCAGCGACAACGTTTTGCCTTCGATCGGCTTGAAGAGCATGGTGTCGTGCCTGCTGCAGAACCCGGGAAATACCGACGCGTTGTTAACACCGACCTTGCGCGGCTGCGGGTTGCCGTCGGTCTCGATCATCTCCTTCATCGATGGTTTCACCGTGAGGACGTGTCCGGCCTCAGCGATCGCGGCGAGACCGCCCTTCTTCTGCACGGTGTGAGCCTTGGTGATCGTCGCACTACAAGGATCGACGGAAGGATCAGGGTGCGAGCAAAAGCCGTCGCGAAGTTCGGCGATTATCCCGCCTTCGATCTCGAAGACGTTGACCGGCTTTTGCTGTTCACGCCGAAAGTGGCACCACTTGTATTTCTTGCCAGAGCGGCACCAGCACAGTTCGTACGGCCCCATCGTCTCGACGGGCTGGATGGGATCGGGTCTTATTTTTGGTGCGTTGAGTGAAGGATGCGGAGCCATACTTCACATATAGTAATGCAATATATTCGCGTCGACATGTCGCCAGCTTGTCTCCGGACATGTCCACATCCCCGTTCGGAAGCGCTCGTATCGTAGCGGGAATCCCCTCGGATCCTACCCTAGATCGCAAGCGTGGTCTGGGCGACGCCAACGCCCAGCCGGGACACGCGATGACCTCCCAAGTGGCAACGGACCGAGAAGCTCGTCTTCCGGGCATGTCAGATCGAACCAAGCCATGCGCTGGTCGCGGCGCAGCACGGCCATCTGGCGATCGTGATACGGCGCGATGTCCTTGGCCAACGTTTAATTAGTCGGCGAGATCGAAGCTCACCGGCGCGCCGTTCCAGGCGTGGTAGAGATGCGAACCATCCCAATAGGATACCCTTTCGTTGTCCAGTTTTCGCTTCGCACGCCAAACTAGGTCGCCTTTGAGCCTGGAGATGGTTGAAGGACCGAATTGTGGGATCTCGAAACCGCGTTGACCGTAGCCGTCATCAGACACCGTGTGATTGCCGAGTCCCATCAGCAAAGCGGCGTGTCTGGTTTCTTTGATGACCAGCGCGAAGTTGTTCCGGATGACGTTGTATCCGGAATGCGCATGTAGCACCCGGGGGTCGCGGCGATTAGCCACTTCCAAGATCAGCCGACCAACAGCTTCGGGCGAGACTAGAGACGATTTGTCGGCGATGATACCTTCCGTTGCTCTGGCACACCAGTTTACGACGTCTTGTCGTTCGGCAAGCTCAATCGAATTTGGGAATCGAGCGGCCCATCGACGGGCTCCAGGCAGATAGCTCGATGTCGTGACAAACAGGGATTTGCTCGCGCCTTCTCCGATGCCTATCCCATACAGAGCAGCGACATTTGTCAGATCAATCTTGTTGCCAATGGCATACCGCTTTGCCTGTACGACCGTGAGGATGTCGCCAATGGGGTCTCGTTGCCAAAGCCGGAGGTCGACGCCGTTGTCGGCAGTGCCGGGGCCAAGCTCGGCGGTAAATCCCTGGTTCTGAAATATGCGAAACAATAGTGTCTCGAAGTCGCGCCAATGCAGGCGATTGAGATCATCCGTGATTGCGCACGAAATGATCGTACAGCTCTTGATAAACATCGGCGGTGTCTTGGGTGACGAGGCTGCAAACCCAGCGCCAATGAAAATAGCGAACGAACGCTGAAGAGAGCGGCTCGAGCTCGGTATAAATGGCCATCGTGTAGCCATTGAGATTTTCATAGAAGTATCCGCGCTTTTCGAGGATTTCTCGGAAACCGGGCTCGTGGCCCTCAGGATCCTCTCCACCAAGCACCGTGACCAGATCGCCTCCGCATATCAGCAGTGTTACCACCGGCGGTTCATGCGGCTCCCCTGCGACATGGTCCAAGTAAGGCTTGAAGCCGCAGTCAAACCAAAGATCCTTGCTTTCCGCCCAGCTTTGAATCGCCCCCTGCAGGGTGGCTATTTCCACCTCAAGATCGGCGTCCGACCACTTTTGGCGCGTCGCAAAATGGATTCCTTCGTCGCGGCTCATGGTCCGGCGCCCTGCAGAGAGTCCAGATAACCGTCTGTCCCGGAGAAATAGCCGTCGAGTGCCTTCATTACGTCCGCGAGCGCAGCGAGGTCGAGCTCGCTGTGCGCGATGGGAATCGGCCGGCCCTTGATGTCGACGGGATACCTGTACGAGAAGGATTTTGGATCGACCTTCGCAAACTCGTCGACTATCTGAGCGACAGTCGGATCGGTCCCGTCGACGTCCCGGTGGCCGTAGCCGTTGAGAACGGCCATCAGTGCCTTCCACAGGTCGCCCAAGTCATGGGTGTTCCAAATTGCGTCCACGCCCACGGTGTGGCCGTAGGTCGAGATCAGGTACTTCAGCGACAGCTCGATAAACTGCCGGTAGTTGAAGATGATCGGATAGACCAGGGACGACCGATCAACGTCGTCGGCGATCGCGCGCTCGACCATCAAGTCGGCCGCTCTCTTATACCCCGTCATCATCATCACGAGCCGGCCGTGACCGTGCGGGTCGATGTAAGCGCTATCCTGCCAGTTCTGCGATTGCGTGAAAGGCCGATCGCCGGCCTTCGGCCATCGGAATTCCCTATTCAAAATCGATTCGAAGGCGTTCTCCTCTGTCATGGCACCTCCTATTTGTAGACTTGGACGTCAGGGATCGCCACCGCGCCATCGTGAACAAAGGCAAGGCTGTGCCGCGCGCGCGTCGCGCCGACATACATCCTCGCGACCGATTTCTCGACGTGGCTGATCTGTCCTGTGCTTAGCCATTTTTTTGCAAGGCCGTGTGGGAAGATCATAACCCTGTCGAAGGTCAGGCCCTTTGACTCGCCGAAATTCATCGCCGGTAGATCACGGCAGGCGGTCTTTTTGTCGAACCGCAGAACCTGCGGTGCGAACGCCGCCACATAGGCATCGACCTTCGCGGGTGTGACGATGAACACACCATCATGGCCGGTCACAATGTCGTTCAGGGACTTGGTGGCGGGCTCGCTGGGGAAGAAGCGATCGCCGAGATCAGCGATGTGCTGATGACAGCGATGGGTGTGTTGTTCGTAGGTCAGCGCCGCGAGTCCGGCTTTGTCCCATGCTTTGAATTTCTTGATGATGTTGATGCCGCCGAAAGCTGCATTCTTCTTGCCCTGATTGGTCTTGAGGGTGGCCTGTCTGTGGTCGCCGACCAGCGTGAGCTTTATTCCGGCCTTCAAGATAAGTTCGAGGACGTCGAGATCGTAGCCGGCCATATCCTGAATCTCGTCCACGAAAATGTGGTCGAAGCGCTGCGCGAGCCGGCGCATGACCGCGCCGTTTGCCCGGCGGTTACATTCGCAGATGAATTTCGAGATCTTATCGGAGTAGATGAGGCGCCCGCCAGCGAAATAATGAGCGGCGGTGTTCGATTCTGGGATGTAGGGAACGGAACGTCCTTCCTCCCACTGAAGTCCCTCGATCCGGCGGTCGTGCATCACACGCCTGTACGGACGCGCGAGGTCGCGCAGCAGGAAGCTGAACCATGTCATCACTTCGAGATTGGATGAGATGACCGGCCCCAGGCCGTAAAGCTTGCGCTCGATCTCTTTTTCGTTGTTGCGCGTGTAGGTGACGAGCAACGACCGTTCGGCGCCACCCGCGGCCTCGCCGACGATGCGGGTGGTTTTGCCGCCGCCTGCGGCGCACATGATGATCCGATTAGCTGACGGCACTGGCGATGTACCCTGGAATGATCCATGGTTCCGTCGTCTTGAAGAACCTCAGCGCCGTGTCGGCCTTGTTGTCCTTCATATAGTCCAGCAGGGCAGCATCCGAAACGAACGTCTTGCCGAGCACCTTTTCGATCGCAGCTCTGCCATTTGCCTTGAGGAGTTGCGGCTCGAGCGTCGGGTAGTTTTCATCGGTGTCGTAGAGGATGCTGATTTTCGGCTTTCCCGCGTAGTCTGCGTATTTCGTGGCGAGGGCGGGGACCTTGCCATCGTTATCCGTCACGACCGCCACCATCCGATCGAGGAGCACGGCGATCTCGAGGAAGCGTCGGAAGGCAAGTGAATTGACGGAGATAACGTCAATGCCGTTATCGAGCGGCATTTTGCCGTGCTGTTTCACATAGGCGGCCTGGACGATCAACTCGTCCGATGGCCCTTCGACGAGGATGGCACGCCTCGCCAGGATGAGCCGCAAGGTATCGTGACCCGGCAAGCGCATGAAGTAATCCTGCGTGCCGCTGGTCAGGGCGTTGAGCCGGATCGATTTGCCATGGTGGAATAGGACCACAGCCTCGACGCCCAGCTTGTTGAGGACGAAGCTGCTGTGTGTGGTGATGATGAGCTGGCGGCTGCCGCGCCGCGTGGCGATGTGGCTGATGAGCTCGTTGAGGTTCGAAAAGGACAGATGGTTCTCCGCCTCTTCGATCAGGATCAGATGGGAGTCGGCCGACGACTCCATCGCCAACTTGATCTTGATGGCGTTCTGTTCCCCCTTGCCGACGAGCGGAAGCGGCACATCGTCGAGGTGTGGCATGACGCCGGTCTCCCAGGTCGCACGCGATGACGTGTCGAGCGAAACCGAAAGCGCCTTTTCCGAAATTTCGCCCTTCTTCTTGGCGAGCGCCTCGTTGACGCCCTTGACCTTGGCATTGTCGAGGAACGCGTCCTTCATCATACGATAGGACAGTGCGAGATCGACCTTCTGGCCCTTGCTAAGACTGTCGCGCATGATGTCTACGACGTAACGGCTGGCCGCGGCGTTATTGCGGATGGTGCTCGCGTCGATGAAGGCCGGCTTGATTGGTATAGAGCGTGAGGTGAGCAGTTCGTTGTCAGAGAATCCGCGCCATCTCACCACGTAATATTCGATCGGCAAGGTCCGGATCAGTGTCGGGTCCGCGACGTAGGATTTGAATTCCTCCGCATAGTCCTGATTGAACTCGATCGAAAGCGCGACGCCGGGCAGGTCGGCTTCGAGAGTGTTGTTGGTCCCCTTGAGTTTCGACAGCGCTGCATCGTCGTGGAAATAGAGCTCGATGAGAATCGCTGGCGGTGCGGTCGAAGTTTTGGCGATGAGGGCGGCAATGTAGTTCGCCACGGTCTCGGCATTGAAGAGATGTGGGTGAAGTTCCGTTTGAATCGGTCGACTGTTGAGCTGACCAGTGAGCGCAAGATGAATCGCCTCGAGCAGGGTCGATTTTCCGCTCTCGTTGTCGCCTACGATAATATTCAGATCGGGATTTAGAGTGACATCTGTTGTCTTCAGGCAACGATAATTACTGATGATCACCCGCGATATATACAACGTTCCCTCCTAGTGACCACCCCCTAAAGCCACCACGGCAAGGTTGTAGGAAGATTAGTCGAAGAACAGCTTTTGGTCTACTTATGTAGAGTGGGTGAGACGCCCAAAGAGCCGAGATTGTTAAGAACGGAGAACATATGCGGGAGCTGCCGCAATGGGAGTTTGATATCTACGCGCTTTCGGTGCCGCGGGGCCACGGCTTCGGCGATAAAGAGCCGAGAGCGGCGTGGCTGACCGACGACGGGCGCACGTTCGGCATCGTGACGATGTACCATCAGACAGGGCCCTTCGGGTATATCGTCATGCGGCGCCGTGTTGATTCGGTCTGGGTCATTACCGCCGAGGCGACCGACTTTGGCACGCTGCACGAGGCGAGGCTTGCTATCGAACCGTTGATGATCGAGGGCAAAGAGCTGGAGCCGATGAAACCAGGGGTCGCTGCGCGGCCATCCCTGTTTGATCTGCAAGGGCGTGAACCGAGCGAGGTCTTCAAGCTGCTCACGCGCCCGTCGCATGTCCCAGCGGCGTGGGCGCTGAACCATCTCTATCTTGCCCTTCCGAAGCCGGATCGGAACTGGGTCAGCGACTGCCAGACCGTCAATTTCCACACCCGCATATGGGAGGCGCAATTGCTTGCGTCGTTTCGCGAGCAGGGGTTGCTGGTGACCCAGCCCTATGAGTCTCCGGATTTCCATATCGCGAACCGCCTTGGAGGCGAGGCCTGGGTGGAAGCGGTTACGGCAAACCCACCAGTCGCGTACAATCATGTGAACGCACCGCACGGGGCAATGCCGACGGAGAAAGAGGAAGTGTTCTTCGGCGCGGCCGCGCTACGGTTCGCGAAGACGTTGGGCAACAAGCTGGACCGGGCCTACGACAAGCTACCGCATGTCACGGGCAAGCCCTTCATGATCGCCATCGCCGACTTTCAGGCGCCGTCCTCTATGATCTGGAGCCGGGAGGGACTGATTGGCTACTTGTATGGGGAAGGCGCGCAGGTCGCGACAGTTGACGGCCGGGCGCAGGCTGTCGCGATGCCGGCCACGCACTTGCTCGGGCCGTCGGCCTTTCCCGCCGGGTTGTTCGCCGATGATCGTCACGCTGAGCTTTCGGCGGTGATTTTCTCGAATGCCTGCTCGATCGCCAAGCTGTATCGCGTACCAATTTCCGGCGGTGGGGCGCCGAAGGGCCTGCGCTATACGCGGATTGGAAATTTCTTTGATCGGACCCCAGGAGCGCTCTCCGGCATTCCGTTCTGCTTGGATATCACGAGCGACGAGTATAGGGGGTTATGGCCTCACGGATACGAGCCGTGGACGGCTGAGATGGAGGTCTTTCACAACCCCTTCGCCCGGCATCCGGTCCCGTTCGAGCTTCTGCCCGAGGCGACCCATTGGCACGAGGAGAATGGTGTGCGGCTATGCAGCACCGTCTACGAGACGTCGATCCTTTGGTCGCGAACCATCATCCAGAACGAAGATCAACGGCCGCCACAACTCGAAGATTTCCTGGGCGGGGAGCGAAGTCGAGCAGTGACTCTCTAGCCCGCGGCGAGGGCGCTGTGTTTGTCCAGCGCTTTCATCAGGATGGCGTTCGCGGCTGTGAAATTGTCGAGCTGGTCCTCGGCAACAAGCTGCCGCGCCGCGTCCACGTAGTCGCGCATCCCGGCGACCCACTCCAATCAACGTGATGCTCTTCGGGCATGGGAATCAATCCGCGTCAATGAGATGCGTGGCGTCTTGCTGTCCGATAACCACGACAGTCTGCCGCGTGCAGGAGATACCGTGCCGACGTACGCGTGATAGTTTTCGCGTCTTTGCAGTCGATTTCGACGTTCACCGCGGAGTCACCGTTTTTTTTTGACGTAATTCATGATAAATGAGTGGTATGAGGGATAATTTGCAAGCAATACTTTCGGTATTCGCGGCCGCGGTGCGTGCGCTGCTGCAGGACAAGGAGCTTGCTTATGCCGATCCGGCCGAACGCGCGCTCGTCGCGCGAATTCGGGATCTCCTGCACGGCCAATATGTCGGTTGGTCGATCGATCTCGAATGGAATCGCCGCGAGGATGTCATCAAGCGTCTTCGATACGATCTCAGCGATAATGAACTGATTGGCAAGGACGCCATCGTGCCTGACCTGATCGTGCATCGGGTTGGAAAGAGGGAGAACCTGCTGGTTGTCGAGGTCAAGAAGTCGACGAACAAGGACTTTGAGGGGACATATGGAAGCTCAAGGGCATGACCGAGCAAGCTGGACCCTACGGTTACAGGGTCGGCCTTCATCTGGTGATCGACGTGAAGGCAGGGGTTGCCCGCTCGTTGCGACGTTTATGTTGATGCCGAGCTGGATGACGAGTTGACGGAATGGACGCGCCGGGAGCTGGAGGGAGCAGATTGACCGCAGACCCGGCCGAGATCGTCAAGCTGGTGGGACGATTCACCGGCCTGGACCTGACGCAAACGCTATCGCGCATCGAAGGCGCGGTTAGCGGCGTTACGGCGGGAGACTGTACGGGCTTCCTCGAAAGTGCAGTGGCCGGCCGCGACGTTCTCGTAGCGGCCGCCGAGATGAAGCGGCTGGCCGGCCAAATCAACGTCACGATCCATGCGCTCGGCATCCTCATGTGTCTGCCACACATTCTCGAGCCGGACGAGCGGGTCGAATCTGTGTCGCTCGGCGCCGGGAATACGGGCCGCGACTTCGATCTTGAGACCAATGTTCGGGTTGCCGAATTCAAGTTCATCCGGTGGCGGGGCGGCGCGGAAACGATCCGCCAGAACTCCGTTTTCAAGGATTATTTGCTGCTTGCCGAGCATCCAACGGCGAAGCGGAAGCACCTTTATCTGCTCGGAACCGAGCACGCGATCAGGTTCTTGCGAGGTGGGCGGGCAATGTCGAGTTTGCTGACCAGAAACAGCAAGCTGCAGAAAATGTTCGCGGATCGATCTGGTGAGAGATTCCGAACGGTCGGCGACTACTACGCGGTTCACGGAAACACGGTGCAGATAGATGATGTCTCACCGTGGCTTCGGTGGAAGATCAGCTACTACGGCGATCTCGACGGCTTACGCGAGCGCATGGAGGCGCTGGGCGTGCCATCTCATTTAATCGAGTATGCCCTGCTGAGTGAGTTTTGAAGTGCCTGAACAGATTGGAGCGATCGAAGAGGAACAAATCGGGTAATGCGCGCGGCGACCAAAATTTCGAATGAAGAGTATATCCATGAAGCTGTGAAACAGTTTCAGATTGGTGGCCGGATCCGTGGTCTTCGCACCATCCCGCAAGCGATCTAGCTGGTCCGAGAGTTATTGTTCATGCGCCGGAACGACGACTTCTTGGATATATACCAGCCCAGTGGTCAGACCTGCGGTCTTGAGCACGCTCAGCATCGCGCTCTGTATCTGATCTAGGTCGGCGCCTTGATTCTGGTTGACCGTGACCGTCGCGTTTCCACCAGCCGTCGCGTCGATGCGAAGACCGGCAGCAGTCTGATCCGTGTTGGAGACTGGCGCGCTGTTAGGACCGACGAGCGCGCCGGCTATTTTCCCGGATCTCTTCCCGTGTCCAGATGCAGGCCTTCGATGGTGACGTCTTGGCCGGCCTTGACCTTCGCCAACGACCTCGCGAGCGCCATGGATGTCGCGAATGAAAGCATTCCCGCCGGCCTCGATGTCAAGACCAACCCGGGAGTGCACGGCGGTTTTGGCGACGGCGTCGGCCTGCATCGCTCGGATGCAGACCTCGTCCGCTGCCGCGACTCGCGACAGGCGACCAACATACCACGCGAAGCGTGTGATGATCATCGTCAGGGCACCTGCGTTGTGGATGGCTGGGGAAAACCGTCCCGCCGCTCGTCTAGGCGAGCGAGATCTTCCGCTTTATGTCCTGCACGACGACGCGCTCTTCGATGCCGAGCGTTACCATTTTCAGCGAGATCGTAACGGGTGTCACCCGCGACTGCGATATCGCGAAGCCGGCGGGAATGCCGATCTCACAGTCGTACTCTTCGCCCGGGTCAAGTGATGTAGCCAGGTCGTAGCGCGACTGGATGTCCCACGGCTCATAGCGCGGCCCTTCGTCAATGGCCCAGCCGAGCGGCCGCCATCTAATCGCGAACTGTGCGTTGGTGGGCTGGCTGATGAACAGTTCGCGTAACCGAACCGATTGAGCAGACACGTTGCGCAGAGTGATGTCGAAGGCTCGAAGCATGTCACCGGCGTCGATCTCTTCCATTTTGATCGACAAGAGCGGACTGCTGCGAGCCAAGCCCCAGTCCCAGGCCTTGCGGCTCATGGTGGCTGCGATCCGGCCGATGATGCCTGCGGCGGCGGTTGCGAACGGCACCGACTATCTCCATGCTCAAAGCGTTTGCTTGTGTGGGATGGAGGTGGGGGACGGGAGACGGAAATTAGCTAAGAGTTTGATTTTGCTGGCGCACCCGACACGATTCGAACGTGTGACCTTTGCCTTCGGAGGGCAACGGTCAGGTGCGCAGACGATCTCTTAGTCACGTGTGCTACGGAAGCGAATAGATAAATCTGCTCTTCATTCATGCCTTAGCCGTCCAGCGACCCAATGAAAGCAACCCACTACGCTTCTGTTGCGACATCGTCAAATCAGTGTTCGGCCAAATTGTGTATCACGCGAATTTTGCGCTTCATGGAACGCGGCAGGACGAATTACTTGCGCCTGCTCGGGACCAGTCAGCATGCGCTGCTCCACGAAGCGCAGAACGATGCGCCCGGCTTTACCTTTGTCGTCCGGTCGATGACAATCGAGTTTCTAAAGCCGGCGGTCTTGGACGACGTGCTTGACGTCGTTACGTTCCCGCAAGAGGTGAGAGGCGCGTCAATTACCTTACTGCAGGAATGCAGGCGCGCAGAGGACCTCTTGGTCACGGCGCGTGTACGTGTGGCGTTTATCTCAGGCGGAAAAGCGCAACGTATCCCGAAGGCGCTGCGGCTTGCTATGGAAGGGCATAAATGAACCTGCTCCCCATTCAAGCCCTGGCCGTCCGCCGACCAACGAAGAGGTGCGTTGCGCCGCGGATCGGAGGCGCATAGGCCTGCGAAATAGCTACATGTAGAAGCTGTAGCTGACCTGCGGCTTCTCGGTCGGGCTGACGTATTTCACGATGTCTCCGATCTTCCGGGCGCATTCCAGCGTGATCGGTAGACGAATCTGAGTGTGTTCCGGTTCATCTTCGTTAGGCCCAGAATCTCGTCGCACAGACTCTCTAACTTGCCGACCTCTTCACGGCCTTTGGGGCGGCAAAGCGTCTAGCCCCGCATAAGTTTTAGCCTTCGATTGTTGCCGATACCAACGGAGATACCAACAAGCTGACTCGCCGTATAGCTGGCAAAAAATAAAATAGCAGGCTCCTTGCAGCAGGGAACGCCCCATGCCGGTTCGGTCTCCACAATCGTCCCAACTGGAATCGAACCGGGCTCTGACTTGAATTCCTGGGGATCGACCGGGCGATGATATCGCGAGGCCAAGGGCAGTCTTGTCATGCCCGCACAAAGCCGATGCCGAAATTGCTGATCGCACGACGCTGAAGGGCGCGAAGTTTCTCAAGCCATGCCCAATCGCCTGGATTTCCGCGAAGGCCCGGGCGGATTGCGCAGTATTATCGAGCAAGAGCCACGGCGTATGCATCGACAGCACGGCCACCGTGAAGACGTTGCTCCGTTGTGGCATCCGCAAGGTGAGAAGTTATGGATCCCGCTCCGAGCGCGGCCTTGGCGAGTCGGTCCATCTCGTCATGACCGGGCAAGCGGAAACAGTCGGCATGCTCGGCATAGGCTCCGTTCATAGCCAGAATATCGGCGCGCATGGATGCAAGGTCGCCCACCGCGCCAAAATTGCGCAGATCGTCAAGCGGGCCCGCGAGCAGCTGAGATGGTCGGCGGCGTCGGCAGCGAGAGCGCCTATTCCGGCGAGATTAAGCGCTCCTGTAAGTCGTGCGGTGTCTATGCTGTTAATGCCTTAGCCGGCGTCCCCATAAGGCCGAGCGAATCCGCCTGAGCGAGGTTGCGTCCCAGGAGCTTAGTGATTTCGCCAGCGTGGGTTTGTAGATCGGCGTCGAGACGATCCATGCCTACGTCCGACTTCGCGATCGCCGCCCGCATCCGCTTCGCGGGAATCTTTGGACCGGGTATTCGCGCAGGTTATGACTGGACAGGCTTGCGCCGGCAACCGTTTCCAGGGGCGCGTCAGGCGTCGGCGATCAGTGAGGCGATGTCGTCGAGCGGACGTCGGCTGAAGTCCTTCGCGATCTCGCCTATTATCTTGCCTCTTAGGTCGCGGTGGTAGTGCTTGCGCATCTCCCCCAGTGTCCTGGGATCGGACACAACGACCAGGTGTTCTATGGTCCCGTCCAGGCTGAGCTTGTTCAGAAACGCGGCCGTCGCTGCCGCGAAGTCGTGCTCGACGAGCCGCCTGCCATCGGGGTTGGCAGGGCCGGTGTGATGGCGCGCACCCGAGCCTGAGTGGGCGGGCGCCGGCGGAGCCGCCGTAATCTCGACCAAGTGCACCCCAGGCTTCACGCCTGTATTGTGGAACAGGCGCATCGTCTCGCCGTCAGCGACTGCTACTGTCGTACCGGTAGGTAGAATCATCGAAAGCCCTCCGTTCACGATCCGCATAAACACCGGCGGCCTATGATACTTGCATGCCGGCGCTCTGCGGCGCCTCTTCGATCAGTTCCTGGCGCGATGCTCCCCAGAGCAGGGCAATCCCGACGACGGCCGAAAGAATCGACGCGGCGGACACGGCAATTTTGGCGGCCGAGAAGTCCGCGGCCCTTGGAAACGCCTGGCCGGCGATGAAGAGCGACATCGTGAAGCCGATGCCGGCGAAGGCTCCCGCCCCGGCCAACTGCCGCCACGTGTACCCCGCTGGCTTGACGGCTATGCCCGCGCGCACGGCCGCGGCGGCCGCGAGGAAGACGCCGAGCGGCTTTCCGATGGCGAGGCCAGCGACGATCGCGGCCACGAGCCAGCCATGCCCAACAAAGACGCCCGGATTGATTGCCACGCCCGCATTCGCCAGTGCGAAGATCGGGTGGACAGCGTAGCTCGACCGCGCGCCCGCGTGTCGCAGCAGCCGGTCGGCGGGCGATTCAAGTCTGTCATAGATTGCGTCGAGCGCGTGCAGCGCCGGGATGGAGGGGCCGTGCCTGAGAACCTCACCGTCGTGCCGGGCTTCGGAGGCGATGATGGTGCTGGCCTGCGTCATCAGGGCGGCCAGGTTGGCGGGCGGCCGCGTCGGAATGAACAGCGCCAGTACCACGCCGGCCAGCGTAGCGTGGAGGCCGCCCGCGGAGACGAACATCCACAACGCGACGCCCAACAGGATGTAGGGCGAAAGCAGGTAGATCCTCGATCGGCTCAGCAGCATCAGTGCAACGACCATTGCCGCAGCCGCGGCCAGGTAGCCCGGATGGATCTCACCGGAGTAGAACACAGCGACGACGACGATCGCACCGATGTCGTCGACGATGGCCGCCGCGGTGAGGAAGATGCGCAGCTCGATCGGGACGCGAGCGCCCATCACGGCGATCAAGGCAATCGCGAACGCGGTGTCGGTCGCCATCGGAACGCCCCACCCGTGCGACCACGACCCCGCAGGGATGACCAGCGCATAGAGAAGCGCCGGCACGACCATGCCGCCGAGCGCGGCCGCGATCGGAAGCGCGGCGGAGGGGCGGCTTGCGAGGTGGCCGACCGTCATCTCACGCTTCACTTCCAATCCCACCACGAGGAAGAACACCGTCAGCAGGCCGTCGTTGACCCAATGGAGGATGGACATCCGAAAGGCCGCGTCGCCCAAGCTCACGCCGAGTTCCTGGCGCCAGAGCGCCGGCCGGATCGGCGAGTTCGTCAAGACGATCGCCGCCACGGTCGAGAGGACCAGCAAACTACCGGCGGACGGGCCCCAGCTCGCGAAGTTCAGGGCAGCCGTACGGACGCGGTGGCCGAGCGTGCCAAGCATCGCATCGACGAGAGAGCTCTCGTCCCAGGGCCCGTCGTAGCGCCGGCGGTTGATGTAGAAGGTCGGCGTGAACCTCACGCCGCTTGCGCGGGAGCTTGCAACATCCGCCTCCACCCTCGCCCTCGCGCGCCGCACGGCGTCGCTGTCGCCGGGCGCGAAGTCGGCGTTCACGCCGAGGTCGGCGGCCACCGCGACGAGGTTGTCCTCTGTGAGCTGCATCGATCTCGTCATCAGCTTGATGTGCGCCGACCAGAACGCCTCGGGCGTCCGGGCAAGCTCAGCGAGCTCGGCGGCCCGAAACGCAAGGCTGTTGTCCATGAGCGGCCTGTGGCGGAAGGCGTAGCAGACGCGGTCGCCAAATTGGTCGCGTGCTTGCGCGATGCGCTCGTTGGCAGCCCTGCAGTGCGAGCACGCGTAGCTGCCGTACTCGACGAGCGTGATCTCGGCATCTGTGGGGCCGAGCACGTGGTCCGTCTCGTGGCCGACCGGACGGTCGAGGCGGCCCGGCGGGATCCTGAGCTCCATCGCTGAACAGGTCTCCAGGTGTTCGCGCCGGCTACGACGTCGGCGCAGCCGTCGCTGGGTTGATGACGTGGAATACGCCGCCGTTGGGTGACGACGTGTACGCGATCTCCGTGCCGACGATGCTGCTGGGGAGCCCAGCTGCGTGCGCGCGCGGGAGGAAGAGACGCACCAGCGTGCCGACACCCCGCTCGCTCTCTATACTGACCGCGCCGCTTCGTCCTTCAGCGAAACGCTGGACCTGGAGGAGCCCGAGGCCGGTGCCGCTTCCTACGGGTTTTGTCGTGAAGTACGGGGTGAAGACCTGCGAGAGGACTTCCTCGGGCATGCCCTCCCCGTCGTCGGCGACGACGATCTCGACAAATCGCCGGACCGCGCCAGAGGAAGGTTCGACGTTCCGCCCCGCGACGGTGATCACGCCGCCGTCCGGCATAGCATCGGCCGAGTTTCGGCAGAGGTTCAGCAAAGCGAAGTACAGCTCTTCCGCGTCGGCATTGAAGGCCCATAAGTCAGGAGCGATCTCGGTGCGGACTGTGATGTCAGGACGCAACGCCCGGTCAAGCGTGCCCGCCATCGCTGCGAGGTGACTGCCTGCGACAAACCCGTCGATCGACTTGGGGCGCGGTCGCGCAGCGTCGAGGAGCTGCCGGCTGAGCAACGCGCCCCGCGTGATCGCCTCCTGCATTTTGCCGACGATGGCCTTTCGGTATGCGGCGTCGCTCTGGCACTCGAGCAGCCGCAGGCCGCTGCCGATCACAGCGAGAAGGTTGTTGATGTCGTGGACCACCAACTGCGCCACGTCCCCGATCGCCCTCGCCCCCTCCGGCCCGCGGGAGGAGAACACGCCGCGCGCGTCGGACCGTGGGGCGGTCCGGCACAGGACCCCGGAGATCTCGCCGTCGCGCCCGACGAGCGGAATTTCCACGCACCTGGACGCGGTGAGGCCGCTGCCGTCATCGCGGACGCTCCGCACCCTCGCGCCGAATGCCCGCTGTACTCCAAGCGCGACGCCAGCGCTGTCCGCGAGCACGACGACATCCTCCAGCAGAGGGCTCTCGACCACGCCGCGGAAGGAAACGTGGGGTGTCTCTTTGATCTGCATGTCGGACCTCCTGGCTTGCGATCGTTCAACGGAACGCCGACTTCGACCCGCACACGAGGGCGGGCGACATAGGTCGAAAATTGAGTTCATGACGGTCGAAAGGAAAATCACCTCTCGCCATGGAGTCGATAGCCAACCGTTATCGGGAATGGCTGATAGACGCCTGGCACCGCTGCGGCGGGAGTGCGACGCTTCGGTCTGCGAGCACTCGCCCGAGCGGAACTCTCGGCGACCGCGAAGAGATGCTCACGTGCCTAGGGCCATCATAACGCGCGGCTATCGACTTCATGTCGTGACGTCATTTCCCATTCGCCGCGCGCAATCCCATGCTGACGTGCGTGAGCGGCAACCTTTCGCCGCCACTCCGACACCCGAACAAGGGTCCACAATCAGGAGGCTACAAATGTCAGTGAAGCAGCCGGTTCTCACAGCGCCGCACGGCGGCGAGACGGTGACCTCGAGCGGGGGCTCGAGCGTCGAGATGAAAGTGGAGAGCAACCAGTCCGGAGGCGAATATGGCACCGTCCTGTGGACCGTGAGGGCGGGGGAGGAGCCATCGCTGCACACCCACTCGCGCGAGGACGAGCTGATCTACGTGGTGCAGGGGAAGCTAATCGCGCGGGTCGGCGATGCCCGTATCGAGGTGGGGCCGGGCGCCTACGCGGCTCTTCCCCGCGGCGTGCCGCATACGATCGAGGTGGTCGGCGACCAGGCGACACTGCTGCTCAGCTTCGTGCCGGGTGGGCTGGAACGCTTCTTGGTACCACGGAAAGGCGAGCAGCCCGATCCGGCCGCTTTCGGCCTGACGTTTCCCTAGGGCGGAGACCGCGGCGCGCAGCGTTCGTGACCGTGCGGCCGCGCGGGCTGGGGCGCCGGCCGCTCGCGCTCGCGCCAGATGATTGATTCCACACGCGTGCCCGGTTGCGCCCAACGGTCTCCCGGCTTCAGACCAACAAGCGCATCGCTGCGGTAGTGGTGAGGTGCGCCAACGCGCCTAAGACGGCACGTCTGGCGTGGCACTTCGACATCGAGATCGACTACGTCGCACACTCTAGGAACGAGATACGATCATGTTTTCAGTGATTTTCGAGGTCCTCCCCAATAAAGGGAACTGGGATGACTACCTCGACAACGCCAAGATGCTGCGCCCCGAGTTGGAGCAGGAAGAGGGCTTCGTTGATAACATCCGCTACAAGAGCCTGACCCGCGAGTGCTGGATCCTTTCGCTTTCGAACTGGCGGGACGAGAAGTCGCTCGTGCGCTGGCGCACCCGCATGCGCCATCAGGAGGTCCAGCAGAAGGGCCGCGACGAAATCCTCGCGGACTACCACCTGCGCGTCGGCCAGATCACAGCCGATAATCAGGTGCCGGCGGGGTACGCCCTCACGGAGCAGCGGCTCGACGAGACCGAAGTCGGGGACGGAACGACGGTCACGCTGATCAACGCGACGCGCCCTGCGGAATGGAAGCAGACCAACAACCCGTACGACTGCGCTGAGTGGCTCGGCCTGAACCCGTGGGCGGCCGACAGCACGTCCTGGGACATCTTCGACGCCGTGCTCACGCCCGGCGATCTGATTCTGCTCATATCCTGGAAGGACGCCGCCGCGGCGCAGGCCTACGAGGACGCTTCCGTGCCGAATGAGAAGGCGAGGGTGCGGAAAGTGCGGATCGTGCGCGACTACGGGAAATACGACCGTCGCGAGGCGCCTCAGTACTACGCAGATGCCAAGGGCGGCGAGACCCTCCACGCCTGACACCGCTCCGTCGGGAAGGGCCGGCCTGCTGCGGATTCGACTCTGCGTTGTCCAGGCACAGCCGTGGAGGAGACTCTATTAGTGAAACCAGAAACCTAAGGAGACTACTATGCCCAGAACCGCAGTGCCAAACCCGGAACAGGTGCCGGCCGATTCGAAACCGACCCTCGATGCGTTCACCAAGAACATCGGGTTCACCCCAAATATGTTGGCGATCTTCGCACTGAGTCCGATCGCGTTCAACTCATGGGCCACCCTGCGCGGCTCTTTGAGCAAGGCGCTCGACCTGAAGACGCGCGAGAGCATCAGCCTCGCTGTCTCCGAAGTGAATGGCTGCAACTACTGCCTGGCGGTTCACACCTTTGGGGCCAAGCATGCGAAGATGTCGACCGATGAAATCATTCTCGCTCGGAAAGGCCATGCCAACGACCCGAAGCGGGACGCTGCCGTCCAGTTTGCGCGCAAAGTCATCGAAACCCGCGGCAAGGTCAGTGACGCCGATGTGAAAGCTGTCCGCGATGCCGGCTACACGGACGCGAACGTCATGGAGATCGTAGCGCTGGTGGCCGTATACTCCCTGACGAACTTTTTCAACAACGTGTTCGATCCTGAGAAGGACTATCCCGCCGTTGAGCCGGCTGGCTCGATCTGAACTCTGCCCGGGAGGGCGAGTGGTTCTGCCCTCCCACATGGATTGTTGCCATCTTTTCGCCGGCCACCGGCTATCGAAGGCGCATCATGGCTTCCTCGTGTAGGTGAGAGATAATGGCGAGGAGCGGCGCGAATGACGGAAGAATCGGCAATTCTTGTGATGGCTGGACAACTGCTCCGGCCATGGCGCTTAAGGGATAACGACCTTCGGCTCCATGAGCTGTTGCGCGAGCAAGCTGGCGTGCGGCGTGAGCGCAGAAAAATCACGCGCACAAAGATGAAGCTGCCTAAGCGCCCAGGAGTCTTGCAGCGGTACAATCGCCAAGCCGAGGTGCCTCAAATCTTTAGCGGAAGCTTCCGATAAAATGGCGATCCCAACACCGGACTCAACCAACATTGCGATGTGCTCAATCCGTCTGAGTTGAATGCGGTAGTAAATCTGGCGACCCAGGCGGGCAGCACGTTCTCCCAAATGAGCTTCCAGCGCAGCGTCGGACAGGCCGACGAACGGCTCACCCACGATCTCCGCAAAAGCTACCGATCGTTGATCGCTGATGCGATGCGTTGCGCTCACCACAACGACGAGCTGGTCCTGCGCAATCATGCGCGTCTGCAACGCTGCCAAATCAGCGATGTCGGCTACAACTCCTAGATCAGCACGGCCTTCAGCGATGGCCAGGGCAATTTCGGTGCTTGGCCGTTCATTGAGATCGATTGAGAGATCCGGATAAGCAACCAAGAAGCGGCCGAGTTGGTACGGTAGGAAAGCAGCCAGACCAGCCGTGTTGGACAAGAGCCTGATGCGGCCCCTTAGGCCAGTACCGTAGGTGCGCAGTTCTCCACGCATCTGCTCCACTTGGTCCAGGATCAAACGGGCATGGCGAACCAGGGCGTCACCGGCCGCAGTCGTAGTGACCCCCCGCCTATTTCGTTCTAGGAGCTGCGCGCCAAGCGAAGATTCCATTCCGGAAATCCGTTCGCTCACGGAAGCGAGCGCCAAGTTCATGGTCTCTGAGCCCTTGGTGAGGCTGCCTTGCTCCACCACGGTCAAGAACAACCGCATATCCGTCAAATCGAAGCGCAATTCTTTTCCTTCGGCTCTGCCGAAACCACCCATCGGAAATGACCAATTGCGGCGTTCGGCCGGTGTGCGTACTTTACACCATGCGAAGCCATGTTTGAAGATTTTTGACGATAACACAATGGGTTGGGGAGTGGCGCCTTGGTGAGAGCGAGAGTTGCTCGCCGAGCCATCAAGCCATATGTGCGCGGATGCCATCGGCCTATGCGAAGTCTTCAACCTCAATAAGGCCCGATCCGAGTGAGCCAAAATGAGTAATTATCTTTCGTCGCATGTTCTAGTTATCGCGCTGACGTTTTTCGTCGCCGGGTTCGTCAAGGGCGTGGCCGGCATGGGTCTGCCGACCGTGGCTATGGGTGTCCTCAGTGCGATCATGCCGCCAGTCAGCGCCGCTTCGCTGCTGGTCATTCCATCCTTTGTCACCAATTTTTGGCAACTGTTCACGGGGCCGAATTTCCTGGCCCTGATGAAAAGGCTTTGGGTGATGATGCTCGGCATCATGGCTGGCACGCTCGCCGGCTCATGGCTTCTGACGAGCGCCAATACGGTATTCGCAAGTGTTGGATTGGGCGCCGCTCTGATTGTCTATGCGGTGCACGGCTTGTTTGCGAAGCCATTGTCGGTTCCTGCGCGCTTCGAGCGTCTACTGGCGCCTGTCATTGGGTTGACAACCGGGTTGATCAACGGAGGAACCGGAATTTTCACACTTCCCGCCGTTCCCTATCTTCAGGCCCTCGGCCTTTCCAAAGACGATCTTATCCAGGCCCTGGGGCTGTCGTTCACGGTGTCAACAATTGCACTTGCAGCGGGCCTGGCTCGTGGCGGAGCTTTCCATCTTGGAAATATTCCCTTGTCCGCCCTCGCGGTCATTCCCGCGTTGCTGGGCATGCAGGTCGGAACAATGGTCCGTGAGCGCATAAGCGCCGCAACTTTTCGGCGCTGGTTCCTGATCTTCATCGCCGTTCTTGGCCTTGAACTCGCCCTTCATCCATTCCTCTTCTGAGGCAGATGGCGATGCCCCAGATCGCAAGCCCCTCCGTTCCATCAGGCCCCGCCACCATCGCCGGGCGCTATGACGCTCTCGTTGCAAGTGGAGCCATTGAGCGCGATCCGGCTCAAGAGGGGGTGGTGGCCGAGCTCAATGCATTGGCACAACGGCTCACGAACATCGAACAGAGCCGCTTTGGTTTGACCAAGCTTCTCGATCAAGGAGTCATCTGCGACAAAAAGGGGCGCGGAATTTACATTTACGGCGGAGTCGGCCGGGGCAAGACGATGCTCATGGATCTTTTTTTCGAGAGCGTCCCACTGGAACACAAGCGTCGGATACATTCTCACGAGTTCATGATGGATGTGCACGACCGCCTTCGGAAGGCTCGCGAGAAGATGCAAAATCGCCGTATGAGCGATGATGATCCGCTCTCACATGCGATTCGAGCATTCGCGGCTGAAGCAAGACTTCTTTGCTTCCATGAGCTTGCCGTTACGGACATTGCAGACGCCATGATGCTCGGACGCGTCCTAACTGAATTGCTTTCTCAAGGCGTGGTTCTAGTCGCGACCTCTAATGCCGATCCGGACCACCTTTATGAGGGCGGTATTTATCGAGAATTGTTCTTGCCCTTTGTCGCATTTTTGAAGACGCATGTTGATGTCGTGAATCTCGACGCCCGAACCGACTTTCGTTTAGAAAAACGGGAGGAGGTTGGAAGCTGGTATACGCCAGCGAATGCGAATTCTAAGGCCGAACTTGATCGTGTCTTCGCTCGCCTCATCGATAATGTCCCGCCCGAGCCGCTAACATTGTCCGTAGTCGGTCGAACGATCTGCGTGCCTCTTCAAGCCTGTGGCGTCGCTCGCTTCAGTTTTCGCGATTTGTGCCTCGCCCCAATGGCTGCCGTAGATTACATCGCTATAGCTCGGAAGTTTCATACCGTCATTATCGAGGGTCTACCCGCGAGGTTCAGCCATCGGAATCATGTTAAGCGCCTCTGTTCACTTATCGATGTTCTCTACGAACGGCGTGTGAAACTCATCGTTTCTGCCGATGGCGACCCACATAGCATTTATCTTGGCATGGTTGCAGTCTTCGGCGGGGCACTAGGTCCGCCACCCGATCAGTCTGACACTTTCCCCGAATTGCTCGAGTCAAGGCGGGCCGTGTCGCGCCTCATCGAGATGCGCTCATGCGACTATAGCGCCGCCGAGCGTTATCATTGCGCACGCCGGTTGTCATGATGCGCCTCGTGGATGAAATGGCGGCCATGAACGCCAAAGACTCCAGAAGACGTGTCCGTGCGTCCAAATCAATAGCCCGGGCCGTTCCAACGCGTGCATGCAAGTTGCATCTATGCCCCATTGATTGCGGCGCGCCCTGTCACGTCGTCTCGCCGTATAGCCAGCCGCACCTTGACGGAGAACAAGCCATGGAGCTTCATCAAGTTCGCTACTTTCTCGCCGTCGCGTCCACGCTCAACTTCACCCGCGCGGCAGAGCAGTGCAATGTGACGCAGCCCGCCTTGACCAAGGGGGTGCAGAAGCTCGAGCAGGAACTCGGCGGCCAGTTGATTTACCGCGAACGCCAGCTGACGCAGCTCACCGATCTTGGAAAGGAAGTCCTTCCGATGCTAGAGCGCACACTGGCCTCGGCAGAGGCGGTGCGTCGCCGAGCTCAGGAGTTCCAGCGCAAGGACGTCGCGCCACTGAAAATCGGCCTCGCTCCATCCATCTCGGCGTCGCTCGTCCTCGATCCGATCGCGGAGATCGCAAAGTTCGTCCCCGGACTTCACGTCGAGCTGCGCGAGGGCGCGGCAGAGAAGCTCGTCGACCTCTTGCTTGAGGGTGAGATCAACGCCGCAATAATCGGGGACGTACCGGACATGCCTGCCCGGATCGACGAATGGTCGCTGTTCGAGGAGCGCTACGTCGCGGTTCTCGCGCCGACACACCGCCTCGCCAATCGTCCCTCGATCGGTATCGACGACCTCCGTGGGACCATCTTGCTGGAACGAGCCGACTGCGACGTCGCCCCGAAGATCCAGCAATCGTATTTCCCCGGGAAACCGCTCCAATTCGGCTACCGCAGCGGTCACGACTTGCACCTGCAGCACATGGCCGCCGCCGGCTTCGGCGTGATCCTCGCGCCCGAGCACATGCCGCGCCTGCCGACGCTCAAGACCATCCCGCTCGAAGGCGATCCGGTTTCGCGCGAGGTGCGGCTACTGGCTGTGCAGGGGCGCCGCTACTCCCCGGCACTGGACGCTTTCGTCAAGGTCGCGCGGCTTCGCGACTGGTCGTTCGAAGTCCCCGACCAGGACGTGCCGCACGCAACGCTCCCGAAGCCGGCGAGCGCGCCCGCATGACCACGACACGCACGCCGACGGCCAACCGCTTCCAGCCAAACGATCCTCAGCCTGATGACTCTCCACCGATGCTAAACCAGACCGACAGGACACTCGCCCGGATTCGCACCGAGCTGTTGACGACGTTCAGCGCCGCGGACTGGGAGTCACACAACCATCTCGTGGGCTGGCTCCGCGATAAAGACGTGGCATCGCAAGCGTTGAAGGTCGGAGACGACGCGCCGGACTTCCTCCTGCCGGACGCCGACGGCCGTCTCCACTCCTCCGAACAGCTGCGCCGCAACGGACCCATCGTCCTGAGCTTCTTCCGAGGCGGCTGGTGTCCGTTCTGCAGCGCTGAGCTCCGCGCCCTCCAGGCCGCGAAGGATGAGTTCGAGAGCGTCGGCGCGACCCTCGCAGTCGTGACACCCGAGACGAGGGACTTCCCGCGGCAGCTCAAGCGGGGCCTGGGCCTGGACCTGAAGGTGCTCTCCGACGTCGACTACGGCGTTGCCATGTCATATGGCGTACTGTTCCGGGTGCCGGATGAGACCAAAGCGCATTATTCCGGGCTAGGCTTCGACTTCGGCGCCCGGCACGGATCACCGGTGTGGATGTTGCCCATTCCCGCGACCTACGTGATTGACGCTGAAGGCCGGATCCGCAGCGCGTTCGTCGAGCCCGACTTCACGATACGGGAGGAGCCGGCGCAAATCCTGGCGTCGCTGCGTCAGGCCGCTTCCAAGTCCCGGTAAAAGACGAAGGGCACGCACGCGTGCAACGCTTTTAGGCGATGATACCCCAAGACTATCGAATGCATGTCCAAAGGGAATTTCCGATTTCGTCGGCTCCGTCCGATCCTCAGGTCCGCTGGACCGGCCGAGCACGCGCGGCCGGCCCGACATTGATTGAAGCCATTGCGCCGAGCCGCCGTGCCGCGCGCGGGCAGCAAAGGAGACCCGCCATGAAATTATCGAAGACTGTCGGGCTGGCTGTCGCCGTCTCGCTGGTCGCCGGCACCGTGGCGGCGCTCGCTCAGATCAGCAGAGCGGCTCCGGCCGATCCGACCGCGAACGTGGTGGACGCCGCCGGGCACCTGCACGTGCCGGCGGACTACCGAACCCTCTACCAAGCGCTCGGGAGCTGGGCAATTGCCGCCGACAGCGGCCAAGGCGCGAAGGAAATGCACGCCGTCTATGCATCCCCGGGGGCGATCGACGCCTACCGGAAGACGGGGCACTTCCCGGACGGCGCCGTTCTGGTGAAAGAGGTCTTCGCGACCTCGACGAACGAGATGACCACCGGCACAGTAAGCCACGCGGACAAGCTCAAGGGCTGGTTCGTCATGGTGAAAGACAGCAAGGGAACGCACCCCGGCAACCCGTTGTGGGGCGACGGGTGGGGATGGTCGTGGTTCGACGCGGACAAGCCGCTCAAGACCACCTCGACCGACTACCATACCGACTGCCAGGGGTGCCACGTGCCCGCCAACGCCACCGATTGGATTTACGTGAACGGATATCCCGTCCTGCGTCACTAGGCGGCCGCATGCGTAGGCGCTCTCTTCTTGCCGCGGTTTCGCGGAGGCCAATGTCGAGTCGGGCGGGCTCGTGCGGCAAGCCGGAAGATTGAAGGGCTTATTGTGACCATTCGTTTCGGTTAGCGACCTTTCGGGTCCGACTGAAGTTCAGAGTGCAAACGAGCGCACGGAGTTCGGAGTGTCCTTCTCGGTCTATGACATCACGGTCCCTATCATGGTGCACGGACTGAACGTGATGGACGACTATCTCGACCACGCCCAAGCGCTCGAGCGGACCAGGGGGATTGAGTCTGGCAGGATCCTTGGCGAGCGGCTCGCGTCCGACATGCTGACTTTCGGAGAACAGTTTTCCGTAAGCTGCAACAAGGTCGACGCACACATGGCGAAGCTGATGCAGCGCGATGCGCCAATACCCCACAACACCCCCATGATGTACTCGGCATTGAAGGGGCGGCTCCTCGAGACGCGCGGCTTCCTGCAAAGCGTGCAGCCGGACGAGATTGCCGGCGCGCGGTCCCACACATACGAGCTGACGCCGCCTATCGTGCGCGGGTGGTTCGGCGGCGACGACTACATCCGGCACTTGGTGCTGCCCGACTTCTTCTTCCACATCTCGATTGCGCACGCGATCCTTCGGCACCTCGGAGCGAAGATCGGGAAGCGCGACTACCTCGGCAACCTCAGTCAGCAGAGCGGCGGTGACTACTCGTGAGAGGAATTCCGTGCTTTCTAAGCCACTCCCGAGTCGCCCGCTTTCGCCGCGGCCGGAGTCGGGGTGATTGCTGCTGTAAAGGCGCCGCCGATCGAGGTCACGGCGGCTACGGCGAGACCGACTTCGTAGCCAGACTCGAAAGACGCGACACCGGCGGCCAGTGCCACGCCGGCAAGCTGCGCAATCCGGCTCGCTGCATTGTTGATGCCGGAAGCAAGCCCTTCGTCCGTCTGGTCAACGCTCGACAGGACGGACGCGGTGAGCGGTGCCACGAGCACGGCGAACGACAGGCCAAGCAGTGTCATGGGCCCGATCACGCCGAGCATCAGGGATGCTTGCTGGCCGAGCGCCATCCAAACATAAGCAAGCGCCGCACCTGCAGGCCCAGCGATGAGCATGGCCCGCGCGCCGATCTTGTCGGCCAGCCCGCCGAACACGCCCGACAGGAGTCCGACACCGAGCGCGAAGGGCAAGAACGCCAAACCGGCATCGGTCGCCGGCAGGGCGCGGCGGTCGACGAGATCGAATGGGAGCAGGAAGAACATGATCGAAACCGCCCCATAGATCATCAGAGTCGCGACGTTCAGCCCGAGGAAGGCGCGGTTCTCCACCAGGCGAGGTGGCGTCATCGGGTGTTTGCTTCTGCGCTCCCAGAACGCATAGACGGCGAGACCGACAATGCCGAGCCCAGCGACGATCGTGAGCACCGTGCCCATTTGGGCCGGTGCGTGCGCCGCGGAATGAGCTTCACCGGGGCCGATCTGGCTGAGCGCCCAGGCGAGCGCCCCGAGTGCCGAAGCCAGGATCGCGGCGCCAATCACGTCGAACCTGCGCCGGATGCGGCCATCTTTAGGTGCGAAGACCAGCAGAACTCCCACTGCTACGACCGCGATCGGCGGGTTAATCCAGAACACGGACGGCCAGCCAAAGGTCTCGGTCAGCCAACCGCCCAGGACAGGACCTCCGGCTGTGGTGAGCGCCGACGCCGCGGCCCATATGCCGATCGCGCGATTTCGCTCCGCGCGCGGATATGTGGCCCCAATCAGGGCGAGGCTGGCGGGGGTGACGATCGCTGCGGCCGCTCCTTGCACGACGCGGGCAGCGATCAGCCAGGCGGGCGAAGCCGCCACTGCGCAAGCTGCGGATGCCAGACCGAACAGGATGCAGCCGAGCGTAAGCATGCGCGCCTTGCCATAAACATCCGCGAGGGCACCGCCGATCAATGTCAGCGAGGCGAGCGCCAGCATATACCCGTTGAGGACCCATTGAACGGAGGCGAGGTCCGCACCGAAATCGGCGCGCAATCTCGGCAGCGCAACGGGCAGCGCGGTCGCATCGATGAACGCCATCGAGGACGCGAGCACACAGGCCGTCAGTACCATGCGCCGGCACCGAGGCGGCGCTTCCCGCCCGAGCTCTCGCGGGCAGGGTTCTGCATCGATAACGCCGCGGCTGTACCGCTCTACAAACGGCTGCGCCTCGTGACGATAGGCTCGTCGTATCTGGTTTGTAGGAGTGGTCATTCGCAGTCTCGTTTTGGGGTGCTTCTGATACCGTTCCCGCACCGTGGCTTTCGACCCCCCGGCGAGGGAAATCATCTCTCGCCATAGAGTCGATAGACGATCGTTATTGACTCGCCGTGCGGCGTGATGCCGTCGCGGCCTGCGCAACTTGCCTCGATTTACGAATGGCAGAGAGGATCGTCGCAGCAGTATTCCCGGCTGCTATGGAAACTATACATGCCGGCTATTGGAAGATTTCGTCTCGCGTTGCGATCAATGGGTACCACTGTCGCGGATTTCATCATCGAGTAACGCCCAGGGCAACCTGGGACGAATATTACTCAATTGCGTAGGAAGAAAAGTATGGTCATGGAGAAAAAAAGTAGGTGTCGTAACCTGCTGATCGCCGGAGCGGTTTTCAGCGCAGTTGCTATACCAGCCCTGTTTGCGCAGTCCAATAACGGCAGCGCACCGACGAAGAAACGCTATCTCCCCAAATATACCGCATCGGGCGACTTGATCCTGCCGAAGAACTTCAATGAGTGGGTGTTCGTCGGCTCACCGCTCACTCCCAACGCGCTCAACGGCGGGAAGGCCAATTTTCCTGAATTTCACAACGTCTATATCGAGCCGGGCTCATACGAGATCTACAAGAAGACAGGTGAGTTTCCGGAGGGAACGATCTTCTTCAAGGAACTACAGCTGACGCTCCCAGCCGAGAACCCGGATGGATCGCGCACCGAGGCCTCCGGGCGAGGCTTCTTCCCCGGAAAGCTGAACGGCGCGGACGCTACGGTCAAGGATAGCAAGCGCTACGCCGACACCGGAGGCTGGGGTTACTACAACTTCAATCACTACGAGCCGAAGGCACCAACAGCTAAGCTGCAGCCAAAGTCCGAATGCGCGTTCTGCCACATGGCGAGCGCTAAGAAAGACGACGTCTGGACCCAATTCTATCCGTTGCTGGACAAATGAAATCGCCAACGGACGCTACCGGTTCACCAACACTGGGATGCCGCGGGCAAGAGATGTCGAACGGGCTTTTATCGCTGGAACATATCCAACAAAGAGGCAAACAACCGAGGAGACAATTTACATGAAGGCAATTGTGGTAGCGGATCAGGCCGCGGGAACGGCGGGGATGAAGCATGTGGATCAGCCCGAGCCGCAGGCAGCGATAAACGACGTCGTCGTTCAGGTTCATGCGTCGGGATTTACCTGGGATGAGCTGACGTGGCCCTCAACCTGGACCGATCGCCTCGGCCGTGACCGGGCGCCGGTGATTCCCGGGCAAGAGCTGGCCGGAGTGGTCACCGCCCTTGGCTATGGCACGAGGGGGCTGTCGGTGGGACAGCGGGTGTTCGGCCTCACGGACTCGTATCGCGGCGGCACACTGGCGGAGTATGTGGCCGTCGAGGCACGCAACCTTGCGCCGCTGCCGGGCGACGTCGACTTCACGGTGGGTGCGAGCGTGGCGATGCCGGGCCTGACCGCGTGGCAAGGACTATTCGTGCACGGTCGCCTTCAAGCGGGGCAGAGCGTCCTCGTTCACGGCGCGGCCGGCGCAGTCGGTTCGATGGTGACCCAGCTCGCACGTGAGGCCGGCGCCTACGTCATAGGCACCGGACGCGCCGCCCACCGTCAGACGGCGCTCGACTTCGGCGCGCAGGAGTTCGTCACCCTCGAGAATGACGCCCTAGAAGAAGTCGGTCCAGTCGATCTGGTTTTCGATGTCTTCGGCGGCGACATCGCGAAGCGGTCCGCAGGCCTGATTCGAGCCGGAGGAACGCTGGTGACCATCGCCGGCCCGACCGAGGCACGGCCCGCCGACGGCTTGGCGATCGACTTTGTTCTCGTGTCCGATCGCGCCCAACTGAGTGAGATCGTCCAGCGGGTGCGGAGCGGACGACTGCGGACGAACATCGGCAACATCGCGACCCTCGACGATGCTGTCGCCGCTTTCAACCCGACCAAGCGGATCAGCGGGAAGACGATCATCCGCGTTCGTCCGTGAGTACTCGGGGCCGGCGAGCGGTTCTACGCTCCTCGTGGATCGTCATCGGCTTTTTGAATCGTGGCGATCGTCTCAACCGTCGTTGCCTTTGCAATCTAATGCTTGAGGTTGACTAGATGTTGCGAGGAGCGATCCGCGAACGAACGCGGCGGCTCGGCTTCAGGCCGCTGGCCAATGAGCTTGCGCGCCGCGATGCGCTCGACCTAACCTGAAGGATTAGGTCGTGAGCAGCGCGTCCCTGATCCTGACCGACGGCGGCCTGGCGCTCTCCGCGCCTAAGGGCGTCGGTGCGCAGGACAGCACCAAGGTGCTCGCCGCGTCGAGCCTGGGTAGCTGCCTCGTGTTTGTCAGCGGGGCCGTTGTCACCGTCGCGCTCTCGGCGATAGGTCGAGACATGCGCTTGTCACCGCTCGACCTGCAGTGGGTGATGAACGCCGAGCTCCTGCCGCTCGCGGCCCTGACCCTGGTCGCCGGCGTTCTGGGTGACCGGTTCGGACAGAAGCGGATCTTCCTCGGGGGGATCGCTCTCTATGGCCTAGGCGCGGCCACGATAGGTTTCGCGCCGAGTTTAGCGCCGCTCATCGTCGGTCGGTCCTTGCAAGGCTTGGGCGAAGCGTTGATCTTGCCCAACGGCCTTTCCGTGCTCGGGCAAGCCTTTCCCGCCGACAAGAAAGCCCGTGCGGTCGGCATCTGGTCCGCCGCCGCGGCGATCGCCAGCGGCGTCGCGCCCGCGATCGCGGGCGCGATCCTCGATCACGGGTCCTGGCGGACGACCTTTCTGATGCTCCTGCCCGTAGTCGCCGGCGCGCTGGCCGCCGGCACCGTGTGGATACCCAAGGACTCCCCGACGAGCCACGCCCGGGCCGACATCGGTGGCGCGGTCTTTTCGACAGTCGGGCTCGGCGGGCTGGGTGCGGGGCTGACCAGCCTGACCAACGGTTCCGGTCTGAATCTTTGGGTGCTCGTCACCCTGATCGTCGGTCTGGGCGGCTTAGCCTGCCTCATCGTGAGCCAGCGGCGATTAGGCGACACCGCGATGCTGCCGCCGGCCCTCTTCGCCTCGCGGTCGGTCGTTGGCGCAAACCTGTTCACCGCGCTCCTCTACGGGCCATTCACGGTCATGCTAACCTTGATCCCGTTCGTGATGATCCGAGGCGCGCACCTGCCGACGCTGGTGGCGGGTCTGGCCTTCATTCCCCTGCAAGTGCTGATTACGGTCGTCTCGCCGCTCGCCGGCATGCTCTGCCGCCGGTTCGGCCGGCGCTTGCCGTTGTTCGCCGGCGGCGCCGTCGTCGCCTTGGGATGCGCCATGACGCTCCGCGTCGGTTCGAACGCGACCTATTGGGCGGACATCTTCCCCCCTATCCTGTTGCTGTCGCTGGGCATGAGCCTGGCGATCGCACCGTTGACGACCCTCGTCCTCACCTCCGTCGAGTCCGATCGCGCCGGAACAGCGTCTGGTGTCAACAGCGCGGTCTCACGCGCCGGGTCCCTCTTCGCCATCGCCCTGCTCGGCGGCGTCCTGCGGCAGGGTGGTCCTCAGCTGTTCTCAGGATTCCACATGGCGATGGCTGTCGCTGCGGTCGCGTGCGTTCTCGCCACGCTCGCGGTGTTCATTATCGAGCCGGGGCCCCACGTCGACTTCATCCCGCGAGACTGACCCGTTCGGTGTCCGTAATCAGCAGGCCGGCGAGCCCGGAAGGAAACAATGAAGAACGAAGACCAATCTATAGGCAGAAGGAGAAAGCTCATGAAGATCCGAATCATCATCGCCGCCACCTGCGCCACCTTCGTCTTCTCGATGGCCGGCCCGATCTACGCCCATGATAGTGAAGGGCAGACCGTCACGAAGAACTTCGAGGCGGCAATTCCTAATATCCCTGGCAAGTCGCTGATCGCCGTGGAAGTCGATTACGCCCCCGGCGCAGCCTCCGCGCCCCACACCCACGCGAAGTCGGCTTTCATCTACGCCTATGTGATTTCGGGCGCGATCGAGTCGAAGGTGAATGACGGCCAGACGCGCATCTATCGGGCAGGCGAGAGTTGGTCCGAACCGCCGGGCGCGACCCATTCGATCAGCCGCAACGCGAGCAAGACAGAGCCGGCAAAGCTGCTCGCTGTCTTCGTCCTCGACACCAATGACAAGGTGCTGACCACGCCCATCAAATAAATCTTCAGACGCACTCGACGGCGCCAAGCGTTAAAGGCTTGCACCGCGCAAGACCCGCCGCCCCGAAAGGGCTGGGAAGACCCCTGCGGGCCACTAGGAGCCGCGTAGGGCTCAGAACCGGTCAAGGGTCCTGGCCGCACCGATCGCGTCTCCAGCGCCGAGCCGACAGCGAATCTCGCCGACGGTTCGCCAGGAGCCGTCGAGTAATTCAAGGATCTTTTCATCCAGAGATTGGGACGAGCTAGTGGGCTTCGACGGCATTTGAAAATTCTAGCCGAGAGCTGCCGCCCCGCGCTCGTGAAGCTCCAAAGTAGAGTTCAGATCGAGCCAGCCGGCGCAACGACGGGAAAGTCTTTCTCGGGATCGAACACGTTATTGAAAAAGTTCGTCAGGGAGTACATGGCCACCAGCGCGACGATCTCGATAACGTTCGCATCCGTGTAGCCGGCATCGCGGACGGCTTTCAGATCGACGTCACCGACCTTGCCGCGAGTCTCGATGACTTTGCGCGCAAACTGGACGGCGGCGTCCCGCTTCGGGTCGCTGGCATGGCCCTTCCGAGCGAGAATGATTTCATTGGCCGGCAGCTTGGCCATATGATCGGCCGTAAAGCTGTGAACCGTCAGGCAGTAGTCGCAGCCATTCACTTCGGAGACAGCGAGACCGATGCTGTCACGCGTCTTCACGTCGAGCGCCTTGCTCAAGGAGCCGAGCAGGGCGGCCCATGCGTTGAACGCGATCGGGCTTGCCGCGAAAGTCGCCATCATATTCGGGGTGAACCCGATGTTCTTGGTGAACATATCGAGGGTCGGTTTCGAATCGGCCGGCACCTGTTCCGGCTTTAGAGCCGCAATTTTTGGCATCACAATCTCCCTAAGTTACTGGTTCCACTAAACGAGATCCAACACATCGGCCACCGGACGGCGCTGCTTCTGCGGCCAGTTTCCTGGACGCTCCGCCCCTACGGACAACAGCATGACCGGTACTTCGTCCTTGGTCAGTCCGAACTCACGGTGCACCGCTTCGGCATCGAACCCGATCATCGGCGTCGAACCCAGGCCTAGCGAACGGGCCGCATAGATCATCGCCGCCGCGCCGAAGGTGCCGGTGCGTACCGCCTCGTCGCGCTGGCGCTGCGGGTACTCCATGTACAGATCGCGTGCGGGGATTTCCCATTCCGGCACCATCTTTGCCGGCATGATGCCCGCTTGCACCAGCGGTTCCAGACGCTCTGGTACTACGCTGGAATCGGCCAACTGGCCGCAGACGATGAAGGTAACGGCTGCTTCGGTGATCGCGGGCTGACTCCAAGCGATCGGACTCAGCCGAGCTTTGGCTTCCGGCGTGCGTACGGCGATGAAGCGCCAGTTCTGCAAGTGGAAGGATGTCGGCGCGGTGGTGCCGATCCGCACCAGCTCGCGGATTTGGTCGTCGCTCAAGGTGGCGGTGGAGTCGTAGTACTTGGCGGAGCTGCGGCTCAGGATACAATCGATGACGGCGTTGGTCATGGTGATTCCGTTAGTCATGGTGATTCCTATGCGTGAAGGGATAGGTTGAGATAACGAGTGCTTTCGCTCTCTTTGCTCGAAATGCCGCAGCGATGGAGCCCGCTCGACATCTCATCCAGGGGCCATGGGTAGTTTCCCAGGTTGCGCCCGGCTCGTCTGATAGGACGCGGCCGACCGCGTGCGAATGCGTGTCGTTCACGGACGAACGCGGATGATCGTCTTTCCGCTGATCCGCTTTGTCGGATTGAAGGCGGCGATGGCATCGTCGAGGGGCGCGATGTTGCCGATGTTCGTGCGCAGTCGTCCGTCCCGCACACGCTGGACGATCTCACTCAGTTGGGCACGGTCGGACTCGACGACGAAGTCGACCGCGCGGCCATCGGCGGGCCGTGCCTCGGCTGGCCCGACGATGGACACCAGCGTTCCTCCGGCTCGAACCAGGCCTGCGGAACGCTTCCCGATGTCGCCGCCAATGAGATCGAACACCAAATCGACTCCGCTGACGTCTTCGAGAGCGTCGTTCTCGAGGTCGACGAATTCCTGTGCGCCGAAGTCGAGCGCCTTCTGACGGTCGGCGGCGCGTCCGGTGCCGATGACGTGGGCGCCGGCCTCTCGTGCGAGTTGCGTCACCATCGACCCAACTGCGCCGGCCGCACCGTGCGCGAGGACGCTCTGCCCCGCCCGAAGGCGGCCGTGCTGGAACAGTCCCTGCCACGCGGTGAGGCCCGAGATTGGCAGACTCGCGGCCACCGTGAAGTCGACGTCGCCCGGCAGCGGCGCAAGATTGCGTGCCTCCATGGCTACATACTCCGCCAGGGTGCCGTCGCGATACCAGTCGGCGAGGCCGAACACTCGCTGTCCCACCGACAGCCCCGTCGTGCCGTAGCCGAGAGCGGTGACCACTCCGGCGAGTTCGTGGCCGGGGATCGACGGTGTTCGGTCACGGTCGAGGCGATCGGTCCAGGTCGAGGGCCACGCCAGCTCAGTCGGGACGAATCCCGACGCATGAACGTTAACGACGACGTCGTTTATCGCTGCCTGCGGCTCGGGCCGCTCCACCAGCTTCATCCCGGCCGTTCCCGCCGCCTGGTCCGCTACGACGATTGCCTTCATCGTCCACCTCCTTGTGTGTGGTATGTCGTCATGTTTCGAGTTCTCTTGCAGACGAGCAAAAGTACGATCGTGAAAATCGATGGTCCAATGACCCGTGGCTATGGAATCGATGCCATCGACGCGAAGATCAAAGCCCGCCAGCGGTGAGTCGCAGAGCGAATGCCCCGCGAGGCGTCGCGGGTTCGCCGAACTGGAGACCCCGCGGGTATGATAGGCTGCGATGCCCCGGCGCGGGTGATCGACGGCACGAGAGACGCTCAATCCGGAGTGATATTCGGGATCGGGAGTAGAGCCAGATCATCCTCGTAGCTGGCCTGAGGGCTTTCGTTGTGGCCGGAAGCTGTAACATCCAGGCGTGTGGTAATATCCGCACTAGTGCCGAGAATTTGGCCTACGGGACAGAGGTTTGCGGCTTCCAGCAAGAATGCGCGCTGCTGCGCGTCGAGTTTCCCCCCGAGCACGAGGGTGCGTGCGAACGAATCTCCTTCGCCCTGGGCGCCATGGTGGAAGCTGACGCCGACTTCCAACCGCTCCAGCGGAAGTTTCTGGCGCCGAGCCTGAAAACGAACGCTCATAGCGGTGCATGCGGCGAGAGATGCGCTAAGAAGATCGTAAGGATTGGGACCAGAAGAAATGTGGCCGCCGCCATCTGGGCCGCCGAGAGGAAACTGAGACTCGCCGACATGACCTACCAGCGCGCCATGATTGGTGGAATCGCTTGCGACGACAACTTCGCGGATCTTGGTCATGATTAGGTCCCGATCGTTCGAATGATTGATCCACCGGCTTCGACGAGTGTGTACGCCAGCAGCGGCGCAGAACTCGTCTTAGAGTTCGTGCGAGATCTCAGCGCCGCATCCGGTCCGGCCGGTGCGTTCAGCAACTAAATCCGGCGACCATTCAGGTAAAGCTATCATGTCCATAATCGTCAGGAATGCTCCGGGAGTCAGTGTTGAAGCTTCGCGACGAGGAGATCTGTGCACCCGCTCCCGGCTTGATGGTCTTTCCACTCACGACAATGCATTGACTTCCATCGAGCCGAAGCCCAGTCGGAGGGTCAACGCGCGGGAATAGAAATCATAACGGTCGGACATTTCCCAATGAAACGTCACCGACATAGTCTCACCCGGAGTTGATCCGTGACGGAGTGCTTGCCAGCATAGAACCGCGTAATTGTCCTCTCGGGTGGATGCACTCTCCGCGTCGCAAGGACCCGCTCGAGCAACCAAGCACGGAGGAGTCACCGATGTCGTTCCGCTTCATCACCAAGTCTATCCACGCCTACCTGATCGATTATCCTGTCGCGATCATCTTGATCGCAGCGCCGTTCGTGCTGAAGCTCGGCCAGAGCGGACCGGTCGCAATGTGGCTTTCGGTTGTCGTCGGTGTGGCCGCGCTGCTCTTGGCCGCCCTGACCGACCATCCCACCGGGCTCGTCCGCATCATTCCCTACTGGCTGCACCTTTGGGTCGATCGCGCCGTCGGGGTGGTGTTTGTCATCGCACCGTTTGCCTTCAAATTCGCTGGGCTCGACGCTTGGTACTACTGGGTTCTCGCTGCCGCTGTCCTGCTCACGACGTCAGTCTTGAACGCGCCTGAGGAGCCAGTCGCGACGCATTCGGAATTGGGCAGGCGCGCAGCGGGTTGAAAGCGGTGGCGGCGCCGTTGAGGGTCGACGTTGCCGATGTTCATCTGCGGCCGTCCGTCACGAACCCGCGCGCTTGGAGCTTGGGCTGGGGGCATTCTTGATAGCGCCGATGGTGGGGCTTGCACGGTGCAAGCCTTCGGGCGGTGCGGCCGGATCGCGCGGCTGATGTTTAAGGGGTTTAAGATGGACGCGTTTGCTCAGCCGCGGGACCGAAGCGCCACGATCGGGCCGCGCTTCGACTATTCGGCGCTGGCTCCCGCAGCGGCGGCCATTTGCTACCCTTTTCTACTCCGCGCCTTTCATGCCGTCGTCGGCACGCAGGCCGCAACGCCGTCGCCTCTCGCAATTGTCGGCGCGACCTTGATCCTGGCCGTGGCGTTCGTCGTGCCGTTTCTCGCGCTCGCGCTCGCTTGCCGGCCCGACGCCGATCCAGGGGCGCGGCGGCTCGCCTATGCCGGCGTGGCGACGCCAACGCTCTATGTCTTTCTTGGCGTCGTTCAGGCCCTGATTCACAGCCCTATCCCCGACGAACTCGTGTGGTGCGTGCTTTGGCTCGCCATCGCGATTTGGTCACAGACCGCCCGCAATCCCGTCGCTGCAACGCGGCCGACCGTGGGGCGCTGGCGCATTGTCCACGGAATGACGGCGGCGGTCTTGTGCCTATACGTCGCGTTCCATCTCGCCAATCACCTGTTTGGGTTGATCGGCCTCGACGCACATGCGGCCGTCATGAAGATCGGCCGCGTTGTCTACCGCTCTGGCGTGGGTGAACCGCTGTTGGTCGCGGCCATGCTTTTCCAGATCGGCACCGGCCTGTTTCTGGCATGGCGTTGGAGTTCCGTCCCGCAGGGCTTCCATCGGACATTTCAGGTCGCGTCGGGGGCCTACCTCTCGCTGTACATCCTCGGGCACATGAACTCGGTTTTCATCTACGCTCGAAGCTTTCTCGGTATACCGACCGATTGGAATTTCGCGATCGGAGCCCCGACCGGGCTCATCCACGACGCATGGAATATCCGCCTTTTGCCTCATTACGCGCTCGGCGTGTTTTTTGTCCTAAGCCACCTTGCGTCGGGATTGCGGGTGGTGCTGATCGCGCACGGCGTCGATCGACGCGCCGCAAATCGTCTTTGGAGCGCGGGCGTCGCAATAAGCGTCGTTATCTCCGCCGCGATCATCGCGGGTATGTGCGGGGTTCGGATCAGCTAGGCGAGGGCGGCGGCCGGCCTGGGCACGCGGCCCACGAGGATGAACGCGGCCATCAGCACGGCGGCAAACGGCTTAAAACGTTCGCCGTCAGCAACTCCTTTCGTCATGAAATAGACATCGCCTCTGACGAGACCGGCGCGGAGCATCAGCGCCGGGGCCGGTGGCGTTCCTCGCCACGGCCTCATGCGGCGCGGCGAGCGACAATAACGATCGTCTATCGACTCTATGGCGAGAGGTGATTTCCCTCGCCGGCGTTGCAAGGTCACTCTCCAAAAGCATGATCCAATCAATCTCAGGATCAGGCACCGCGATAGCGAGGCGCCGGCTACGGGCGTTGATTGAACGATACAAATGGCGAAGAGAAAGACGCTGATGTCCCAAGAAGCCTACGACATTGTCATTGTTGGCGCGGGCGCGGCCGGCTGCGTCGTTGCGAGTTATCTCGCTGAACACACCGATGCTTCGATCGCGCTGATTGAAGCGGGCGACACGGATCGCGATCCGTTCATCCACATTCCTGCCGGCTTCGCCAAAATACTCGCCCACGACCGGCATGTCTGGAAATACGAGACGGTCCCCCAGCACGGCACCAAGCGAGCCTATCGCTCGGGCAAGGTGCTCGGCGGCGGCTCGTCGATCAACGCGATGTGCTACGTCCGTGGTCAGATACGCGACTTCGCCGCGTGGCAGGACGCGGTCGGCGATACCGGCAAATGGTCGTATGAAGACCTGCTTCCCGTCTTCATGGCGCAGGAACACAACGACACCTTCCACGACGAATATCACGGCATCAATGGAGGTCTGGCGATCCAACTGCCCAAGGGCATCAACGAGCTGAACCAATATTGCCTCAAGGCCTTCCAGGAATACGGGCTGCCCTATAACCCCGACTATAACGGCGCGAGCCAGATCGGCGTCTCGCCGGTGCAGTCAACGGTCGGACATCAGCGGCGGTGCAGCGCGGTCGACGCTTATCTGCGTCCGCACCTCGCCTCAGGCCGCGTCACCCTTCTCACCGGCAAGATCGTCGTTCGGATTCTTATCGAAAACAAGCGGGCCGTCGGCATCGAACTCATGGACAACGAGCTGATCATGGCCGGCGAGGTTGTTTTGTCGGCCGGTACCGTCCATAGCCCGACGATCCTCATGCACTCGGGCGTTGGGCCGGCCGAGCAGCTGCACCAGCACGGCATCGCGGTGATCGTCGATTCTCCCGAGGTGGGCGAAAATCTCCAAGACCACGCGATCGTGCCGGTCCGCGCCTACGTAAAGGGCGATCTCGGCTATCAGGCGGCCGCGCAGGGCCTCGGCACCGTGAAGGCAGGCCTGCGTTATCTCGTCACCAAGGATGGCCCGGCGTCGGGCAACGGCATCGAGACGGTTTCCCACTGGAATCCGTCCGACTTCACCGCCGAACCCACGATCCAATGCTATCACGTGCCTATCGTCGCATCCAATGGAGTCAGCCCGACGGGCGATCGCTCCGGCATCACCTTCGAACTCGTGGTGCTTCAGCCCAAGAGTCGCGGTTGGGTGCGGCTGGCTGACAGCGACCCGACGTCGATGCCCCTCATCAATCCGAACTTCATGGGCGAGGAAGAGGACCTGAGGGCGGCGGTGGGATCGGTGCGCGCGATCCGCAAGGTTATGGCGCAGGAGTCGTTGGCACCGGTGATCGAGGAAGAGATGGATCCCGGCCCGCGCGTCCAGTCGGACGCGGAGATCGGCGAATGGGTGAAGGGCGCCGTGACGACAATGTTCCACCCGGTCGGCACGTGCCGGATGGGTCAGGATGCGCGAGCGGTGGTCGACGCAAGGCTCAGGGTCCGCGGGGTCGACGGCCTCCGGGTGATCGACGCCTCGATCATGCCGAACATCACCAGCGGCAATACCAACGCCCCGACCCAGGCGCTCGCTCGCCATGCCACGGCGATGCTGGTCGAGGATCTGAAGCGGACCTAAGGAGCTCCGGCGCAAGCCGACGTGGCCCGACGTAGATAATCATCGAAGGCAGAACCGACCATGCCGCGTTAACGTCAAAGCGCAGAATCCGGTCCATGCTCGTTTTCAAGTCGATGACCTGTGCCGCGACAATCCCTTTCGGCATCGAGATGAAGCCCATGATGGACAAACGACAAGCGGGGGTCGCGCCGTGACAGGCGGCCCCTTCTTGCTTTCGGATCGTCGATCCTTTGTGTCAAAAACAGACCTCGGCACCTCGTTCTCAGATATCCTTCTGGGCTTTGCCCTCTTTGGCCATCCGCCGATAGTCGCTCGGATCTCGTTCGTACGCCCTTCGGAAAGCTCGCACAAAACTTGAACGGCTCTCGTACCCCGCATTATGAGCGACGACGTCGATCGATATCGTCGTTGTCGTCAAATCGATCGCAGCCTGGCGCATTCTCAAGTCTCGCAAAATGACCATCGGGGATTGTCCAAAGATGTCCGAGAATCGCGCCATGAACGCCGAACGGCTCAATCCTGCACTGTGTGCCAAGCTTTGAACCGAATGGGCGGCTCCTGGCCGCGCCACCATATCTGCAAAAGCACGGGTGACCTGCCTGTCGGCAAGTATCGAGAACCGCTCAGTCCACCGCTGGGATGACCTGAGGGACCGTCGCACCAATGAGACAACGATTTGCTTGAGCAGAGACGCTGTCATGGCTCCGACGCCGACCTCCTGCTGTAGCAGTTCGTCCATAGCCTCGCGAAGCTTCAGATCGATCTTGTCCGCTGGCTCGAACTGCTCGATCACCGGTTCGCGGAGTTCTCCAAACAGCCTCACAGACTGACCAAAGGTTGCGTTAAAAAAGCCGCATATCTGAACGATCTCGGGTTGCTCGTTCGGCACTGCGACGCGGAGGATGCCGTCTTGACGAGTCCAGCAGTCTCTCGAAATGAGCTTCGGTGGGCCACGTCCACCGTCAACCTCGATCGTGAACGGAGTGTTTGGCGGCACGATGATGAGCAAATGAGGGCTCAACGGCATCTCTGGTCCGCCGTTGATAGACATGCGTCCCACGCCACTCAAGTTGTAGTGGATCCCGGGTGCGTCAATGGTTCCGAACTCGACTCGATGGTCCTGCGGCACCAGAAGCTCAGTCATCGCGATGACATCGATGTCGAGCGCCTGCATCAAGTTGTTGAGATCTGTTGTAGACAATTTGATAGTAGAGCCCGCGGGCAGCGAAACGTTCTGCCCGACGAGAGCCTGCGTTGGAACCACTTTCGAAGTGTGCATGACTGTAGTGGCCCTTTACTGCCTGGCTACCGGCGCCGATAGTGCTCCGAAGCCTGTTCTCAAAGGATCAGCGAGGGCGTCGCCATGCTCGTTCGTACCACTGAACTTGGTCTCTTGCCATCGATTCTCGCGAAGTCTTGAGACGAAATTAGGACCCCGAACGGACAAGGCCGTAGTTCGGTTGCCGGCACTACCTAGGGAACTCACATGACAGATTCAAAGCGGATCGAGTTTGCAACCCGAGACGGCGTCCTTCTGAGAGGTGACTTCTTCCGAGCGGAGAACGCAAACGCTCAACATAAACCTCAACGTCCGCGCCATTCAGGGCCGGCCATCGCTCGGGCGGCTCCGGTAGCTTCATCGCGACCGTTCCCGCCACCTGGCCCTTCACTACAATCGCCTCCATCATCTAGTTTCCGACGCGCGCGACGTCGTCATTTCCCGGATTCCTTTCGCAGAACATCAATAATAATACGAGCCGCAACTCGATCGTCCAATGACGTGTGGCTATTGAATCGGTGCCATTGACGCAGACCACGAAAATCAAGACCATCTCACTGGGCCACAATGGCGTTCGGTATCATGGCGTAGGGCCCGGGCCGGATTTCCGTCGACCACTGCGCCCTTCAAGCGCCAGGCGCGATCAGCTTCGGATGAAGGCAAGAAGATCGGCGTTGATCACGTCAGCATGGGTGAGCGCCATGCCGTGCGAATAGCCCTTGTAGACCTTCAGCGTGGCATTCTTCACCAGTTTGGCTGACAGCAAGGACGAATCCTCGATCGGCACGACCTGGTCGTCGTCGCTATGCATGATGAGGACGGGGACCGTGAGTGCCTTCAGGTCTTCGGTGAAATCGGTCTCGGAAAAAACCTTGATGCCCTCATACTGCGCCTTAGCGCTGCCCATCATGCCCTGACGCCACCAATTGTCGATGGTGCCGGGAATTGGCGCGACCCCCGGGCGGTTGAATCCGTAGACCGGGCCGGAGGCGAAGTCGCGTAGGAATTGGGCGCGATTGGCGGCGAATTGTTTGCGGAAATCGTCGAACACCTCCATCGGGAGTCCGCCGGGATTCTTGTCCGTCCTGAGCATGATCGGCGGCACCGCCCCGATCATTGCGGCTTTTGCGACGCGTCCCTTCTCCGCACGCGCCGCATAGCGCGCGATCTCGCCGCCACCGGCTGAATGGCCGATATGAACCGCGTTGCGCAGATCGAGATGGGCGGCAAGCGCGATGACGTCAGCGACATAGGTGTCCATATCGTTGCCGTGTTCTGTCTCGCCCGACCGACCGTGACCTCGGCGGTCGTGGGCGATGCAGCGGAATCCGTGGTTGAGAAAGAACAGCATCTGGTTGTCCCAGTCGTCCGAACTGGTCGGCCAGCCGTGATGGAAGCAAACCGGCTGGGCATCTCGCGGGCCCCAATCCTTGTAGAAGATGGTGGCTTGCTCCTTGGTCGTAAAAAATGACTTCGCCAGTCTCGTCGTTTTGCTTGGCTCAGCCCGCTTGATCTCGCGCGATGACTGGGCGATGGCCGGCGAGGCCACCGCAGCAGCGGCGGCTCCAACGGCTGATACTTTCAAAAATTCTCGACGCTTCATTGGCCATCTCATTTCGGAGTGTGTTTCAAAGAATGACTAAGTCTATGACGCCAACTCGCCCCTTCACCCATCCGGTATCACGGTGTACTCGGGATGCTTGAGCGGGCGCGCGGCCATAAACGGGCATTTGGCGATCACGTGCATCCCGCGCGAACGTGCGGCTTCGAAAGCGTCGCGCGTGAGCTTGGACCCGTAGCCTTGCGCGGAGAAGACGACGGCACTTCGGTGTGCGTGAAGACGATCCCGCCGTCTTCAATAGCGTAATAGGCTGCCGCGACTTCGTCCCCGACCGGTAGTTCGAACCGATGTATCGCCGCGTTGTCGATCACTTCGCCGTATTCCGCCATCAACAACTCCAGATCCGCCAAGCACGCTGTTCCAACTCGGCGCCGATCAAAGAATATTTTGGACTCGAGTGGATCCGTTTCGCGCACATCAGTTATCCCGCGTTGCACCGGCGTTACTCGATGAAATCTGCGACAGTGGTACCTATTGATCGCAGCGCGGGACGAAATTCTCCAATAGCCGGCATGTATAGTTTCCATAGCAGCGGGGAATACCGCTGCGACGGCCCTCTCTGCCATTCGTAAATCAAGGCAAGTGTGCAGGCCGCGCCGACATTGATTGCCGATACAGCGACTGAACGCGGCTTAGGCTTCTCTTCGGAATAAGAACGTCGGTTTCGAGGTGCGATGCGGCTCGTGGCATGCCTCGCTATGGCATCACGCCGCGCGGCGAGCGGCAATAACGATCGTCTATCGACTCTATGGCGAGAGGTGATTTCCCTTGCCGGCGTTGCACGGTCGCTCTCCAAAGCATCGTCGTACCGAAACTTGGGGTGTCCCAGCGTATCATTCGTCCGCTGATTGCGATCATCATGTTCCTGGCCACGCTGACTCGCCGCGGCGAGCATACGATTTGACGACGTTCTCGACCCGTCGCCCGTCGGCGGGGCATCTCCTCCGGCCGAAACCGACACGCGGAACACGATGCAAAATTGAAAGACAGGAATCTGGGCCAAGACCAGGAAAATCGATCTGCGCGGCGCTTTGGATGGCGCGCAGGTCACCGCGTTTAGCGCCGCGACTAATCCGCTGCTCAAGTTTCACGGATGCCTTGACCGCGACAGAGATGCGACATTGTGGTAGAGTGCCATTCGAGCTCTTCGATAAACAGTATCGTGCCAGGATTCCTTATGTATCCCGCCAGAGCTTCGAAGCGCATCCGGGATAGCGATTTTATGTCGTTGGGCTTTGGTAGTTTGATGCGAACCAGGTGACTGACCTTCGCAATCATTCCACGGGTTTGTGGGGTGTCCGACACCTGAACGATACGTCCGATGCGGTTGAGGCCGAGACCGATCAGAGTTTGACGCTGACGGCGGCGCCGCCGTATCGGGCTTCCGATTTGCTCTATAGTGATTGTTGGGTTTTTCATCGTTCCTGCCGGTCGTAGTCCATTAGGCAACGCATGTGAAGAAACGCGCCGCGAAGCCCGCTGACTTGTTTCTGGTGCTACGGCCGGACCGTGATTCCCGACTGGCTCAGGATAGAATACAGGATCTGGTTGTTCATGGCCGTCGAAGCTTCTATGCCCCCGGCCCCCGATTGCGGGCGGCCCATTGTCAGGATCAGCGTGTTAGTGTCCTTGCGTATACCCGATATAAACGTTCCGGAGATGGGCGCGGTGACGCGGACAAGCTTCCAGGTAGGAGTGATGCTCCCTGTGGCCGTGATGTAGAAGTTAACTGTTTCCGTGATAGCCGAGACGGGATCGTAGACCGGGGGCGGTGCGTTCTTTTTAGCCTCGTTGATGACAACTGTTTTTTGAGCGCAATCCAGCATGTTTTTGGCCATCTGATTGGTGGCAGTGATGACGGCGTCATGCGCCTTTCGGGCGTTTTCGAGCGCCGTGTTGGAAACCTTAACGTCATTTGTATTGTCCGCCTGCACGACAAAAGCGGACAGATTTGCCGATTGCGCGAGAGCCTCGAACTGTTGCTGCGCGACAGACCCCACGCAGGAATGGTCAAAAGATCCTTCCGCTATGCTGAAGCGTGGTTTGACAATGTTGTTGATAATGGCCTGCGTCTTCGTTTCAAGTTCAGTCGCTTCAGCGGAATTGGCCAGAATTGTTCTGGCTTGTTCTGCTTTCGCGGCCTCGATTTGTTTTGCCGGATCGGGCACCGGGGGAGCCAACTCCTTTTTGATCCCTTCTGCCGACATGCTCTTGAATTCGGAAGTATTAAGTCCGAAATTGCTGATAAGCCTGTCAGCAATTGCAGCAGACTTTGTGTTCAATGCCGTCAGCTCGGTAATCGATGCCTCGCGGAAACGCTTCCGCTGTTCGTCGGTGTCGCCTTTCTTTACGGCCGCGATCTTTCCAATGTCCCGGAGCGGAATGGGCGGCGGCGCACCGACGCCTGGTCCCACATTGCGGCCCGGCACGAGGACGCCGTTTTCCACCGGCGACAGCGCGTTATTAATCAGCTTGTCGAGTCCGAGATCGCTTTCGAGCAAGAGTCCGCGATCCTCGGGGCACGAATAATAGAACGGTCCCGTACTTGTCTGCTGGAACTCCTTGTCGATGTCCGAGAACGAAACCAGGAATTCGACATCCTCCTGGCGCACCGCCTGCGTGGTCAGCCCGGCTCCTACGCCCAGCGTAAAGCTCTGGGCGACGTTATTCACCGTGTGCAACGGAGTTGTCACCGATGCGCCCGGATTAATCGAAGCACTGTCATCGACCACGAGACTCAGGCGAATCTTCGCCGCCCACGACCTCAGAAACAGAAACGGTTGCGCGCCTCCGATTTTCTTCCTGGCCTTCTCAAGCACGATGTTCCTGAGATCGCACTTGACGCGGGTGACCACGGCGTTGACATCAATCGCTGCCGCGCCGTCGCGCGGCGGCACCATAACGCAACTGCTAAAGGAAAGACTAATCAGCGTCGTTACGGCGACGCTCCAATAACGTCGTGCGCGCAAGCTGAACCCCCAATCTCACGCAACCCGCCCAATCTGAAAAAACGTTCGTATACAAATATCCCGATGATCGCGAAACGCGGCCTCGCGTATAAATTGCATGTGATTGTGTTGCCCCTCCACACCCGAGTCAATCGCTCTGCACCTCTTTTGTTGTAAGTAGGGGCGTTTCAAGTTCCTCCAGCCGAACAGGGGCGCGCCGGCCTTGTCGGCCTGGCTCTACGCGCTCCGCTCCCCGAGCCGCGCATTGCCTCGTCTCGGCCCATGCGGGTGACACTCCCTCGCGCAAGGATCGAATGACAGCCCTGGGCTGGTTTTCGTTTCTCGTCAGGGCTCAGGGAAGGCGCCGCCCTCCCTCTCTTGGCGCGCGTTCTATTGGTCCGGCAGGGCCGCGTCCGGCGCATCCGCGTCCGCAGATGCTTCGGCGCGACGCCCCGTCCGGCACCCCGGCCGCCCGCGAACGCACCCCGACCCAGACCAAATCCGCGGCTTTGCGCAGATTTTGCAACAACACCCGCCAATGATAAAATGTATCGGTTGAATTATTGAGAAGGATAGAGATGCGGGACGCGGACGGCGGGAGGAAGGTATGAGCAGAAGTGGAATAGAGGGATTGACCGCGCCAATGCGGGTTGACGCGCGATATAATGCGGCACGAGAAGATCGATGGCCGTAAGAACCGTTAGGAAGACGTGACGGGCTGAGAAGGATCGCGATTTTTATGCGGTCATTTTAGCGGCAACCCCGCTAACTAACGCGCGGACGGAGAATCAAGCATTCCGCCTATCTCGACCGTCTTGCCCGCACTCTTTTGGGCCTTCGCCAGGATGGGAAGAAGAACCTTATCGGCCTCCTCTATCTCCCGGCTAGGTGTGTCAGCCTCAGTAATCCGCCGAATTGCCTGCAAATCACTTATGAGCTTTATGCGTGTGGCAATCAGCATTGGATGTTTGACGAGCGTCTTCTGCCTTGCGTTCTCAGGATTGCCGGTCCTCGCTTCGAGGGCGACCGTGGCGAAACGGGTGATCAATAAGGTCGACTGATAATTGTCCATGGACTTGCCGCCTGAAGATAACGCCTCTTTCTCCGCGAGAAATACTCTGCACCGGTTCGCTAGCGTGCCCGGATTAAGATCCGAAAAATCGGTTTCCAGGGCGGCCTTATCGGGCTCGGAGATCGAGTCATATGTCTTGACGAACTCGTCAGCATCTTTTGCCAGGATGACTATCTGGTCACTGTCCGAAACACGGGAGATCGGCGGTTTCAGAATAAACTTGATTTCCTTTCCCGTAGCACCGAGCGCCTGCAATCTTGCACGCATCATAACAAGGCGGAATGGTGATGCCGAGGCGGTCACGTCAACATCATCTGGCGCAATCAAATCGGCTAAGAAGGGCCGGGAGATTATTGCGGCGACCATGAATATCAAGCAGGACAAGCAGAGCGTTCCGAGACCCAGGCCGGTGACGTGAAGCTTTTCCTTATTGTGCGGTTTGCTGAAGTCCATTTTCAGAAGTGAATAACCACCAGCGCCGCCGATTACGCCGAACAGGAGCGGCAGCACCGTAACAACGACCGGACTCTGCGACCAGGCGATCCAGACACCCAGCAACGCCCCGAGGGCTCCCATAGCGAATGCAACTTGCATGGTCATCCCTCCCACGAACACACCATAAGGATATCCGTTGCAGACTATTTCAATCATGGCCCAAGGCAAGCGCCGTAAATGAGGTGAAGTCCTCACTTCAAATTGCCTGCCTCGCCGGAAAATGAATTGGACGAGCAGTTCAGGGCAGAAGCGATCACGGGAGAAGCGGCATGAGGGAGCATGCCCGCAACCCTACTTCTCAGCGAGGAAGACCGCATTGCAGGATTTATCAAGGCCACCGATGGCTTCGCCGGGTCCGCCAGGAGATGGAAGGAGCGCGCAGCGAAGGGCATGACCGACGCCGAGCTTGCCGAGGCGCTCGCCTTCGAACTCGGCATCGCGGGCGGCAGCGGAGGTCCGGACTCGCTATCGCTCTGGTTTCAGGGCGCGGGTCTCAGAATCTGGATCATCTGGGAAATCCGGAACACCCGGCAGACAAAACCGACCTTCCATGGCAGCCCGCTTTTTAATGCGGCGGCGATTTCCGGATCCTCCAAAATGCTCTTAGCGATTGGTGTTAGTTCAAATCTTGGGGTAGCTGCACTCGCCGCTTTTGCGATTTATGGTGCGGCCAAGACGTTGAGGTCGTTGCGAGTGCCCAAGCGTCTTTGCCTGCAGCAGTAACTTCATTGCTCCGATGAGCAATTGTGTGTCGTGCCAGCGGTCATTTAATCCTTCAAGACGTGCGATTTCCTTCTCGACCTCTTTGGGGTCATAGCCGGACTTCGGCATATGAACTCCCGGGAAATACACCTTGTCGAAGACGGCTCCGAGCACCGTGAGGACGCCGAGGTTACGCGGCACAGGGCCGGTCAAATAAATTGCCTCAAGCTTCAGCGTTTCATCTAATCCTGTTTGTGCCATCGGTCCCGGTATCCACTCGAAAGAAATATGTCTATCCGCATCGCTCCGGCGCGGGCTGAGTTTAGGCCGCGCTAAACGACGTTTTTGAAGCCCGGCGGAAGGACAATTGTCGGCTTGCCAAGTGCTTTCACCGGATAAAGCAGAATGATGACATTGTGTGTCGTGTCGAAAGCCTCCGCCACGCACTCGTGAGAGGTGCCGTTGCGATCCGTCAGTGAAAGGGTTGTGGGGCGTGTCATCTTTCGGCCAACGGGCAGGATACGGCCAAGACTATGATCGGGCGTGATAACGGTATCTGTGGGCTTGCCAAACTGAAGCATGAAGGAAGGGGAGGGTTCAATACGGCGGACGGCGGCCCGCGCACCGTGACCCGGAACGAACTCGATAGGTTCGAGGATATACACGACGCAGGCGCGATGGTGAGTACGCGCGAATTCCCGCGCTGAGGCGTAGTTGGATGCGCCGAATTTTTTCGCGAGCGTGATGGGTGTCTTGATGTCGAATTTACAGTCAGCGGCATACCGGGCATAAGTGTCGCCCTTAAACAGGGCGAACCTTGCAAAGTTGTTCGCCTCGCGTTCAAACTGGTCCGAGATTTCAGGATCGAGATGTTGTTCGCTATCCTGGAAGAACCGAAACATGCGCTTGTGCACGGGAAGATCGTGATGCGCGGTTTCGTGAAGGGTCAGGAAGGTCTTCTTGGATTTTGACTTTATAGCGCTGTCGTCGATGTGGATCAGCGTGTCAGCGGAATCGTATAGGCCGAACAACTTGCCAAGGGCAGATTTAACGACGGTTGCTGTTTGGATTGCCTTTCCCGCCAAGTATTCCATGACGGCGATGGGATCGAATAGGCTGGTTTGTGCAACGCGCACGTTTGCAGCGGCGAGGATTTCTTCAAGAGGCACTGGGAATCTGTCCCATGCGCTTGCGCGGTCAAGGAGCTGCCGTGCTCGCTCCTCGACCGCGCGAAGATCTTCGGGTTCGAGGCTGCTATCGTCAGCTTTTGTCACCCGGCTTTTTCCTCGCCCGCATGAATTGAAGGTACTGCAACATCTCGGTCTCTTCCTCGGCCGACAAATTATGCTCGGCGAACGTCGCGATGCGCCCGTGCCGCTCGGTATCGGCGCGCTTGGTGCCGGATATGTACCCGGCCATATCCATCAGATTCTCGAAGCTGATGGCATAGAGTTCTGCCAGCGCATGCAGAATGTTCGGCGACGGCTTTTTGATCTTGTTGTTTTCGATCTGCGACAAGTAAGCGTTTGAGACCTGCTTATTCGTCGCTTCCTCGACATCGCGCAGGCTCAGGCTCCGGTTCACGCGAATCGACGCGAGATACTGGCCGAGCGTTAGTTTCGACGTGTTCCTTTCGTCCGTGGGGGAGAGCATGGCGGGGGTGCTCCTGCAAGCTATTGTTTCTATTATGATTCTACTCCGGTCATGCGCTTTCGTCAAGCGCGCAAAGAAACTGCTTGGTATTCTTAGCGCGCTATGTTATATTGGAACTGTGGAAGGGCGAGGTGCCCGGATACGTCCCATAAGGAGCATATTGCATGACTGACAACCTTGAAGAAAGGGGCGCCGATCCCGGCGTGGAAGAGGTGCTGGACGAGATCGTCGATCTCGAAGAGTACGCGAAACTGGGCAAGCGCCCGCCGCTCTCAAAGGGTTACCGCATCCTCGTGAACGGCGACCCGTTCGTGGTGAACGAACCGAACCCGACCGGTCGGGCGATCCTGACCATCGCGGGTCTCCTGCCTGCCGAGAACTACACGCTCCGCGTCAAATTTGCGGGCGAGAAACCGCAGAAGGTTGGGCTCAACGAGCACGTCGATCTTCGCCGCCCGGGCGTCGAGAAGTTCAAAGCGCTGCCGCGTGATCAGACGGAGGGTTGAGCGATGACCCTCCGCCGTCAGTTTGACTTGCTGCCCATCGACCGGGAATTTCTCGACGAATACGGTTTGCCGTGGGAAACCATCGTGGACGGCTCCCAATGGGTGCTGATCCACGATTTCCCGGTGCCGCGCGGTTATAATCACGCGACAGTGACGGCGGCGATCCGGATCGAGACCGGCTACCCGAACACCGAACTCAACATGGTGTATTTCTTCCCCGCACTTGCGCGCGCGGACGGAAAGGCAATCGGGGCAACCGAGGCGCAGCAGCAACTCGACGGAAAAACCTACCAGCGCTGGTCCCGCCACCGCACGGGCGCGAACCCGTGGAAGATCGGGCGCGATCACATCGGGACACATGTCATCCTGATCGAGGACTGGCTTGACCGGGAGTTCGAGAAATGACCGCTCCCATCAGCCTGGCCTTTTCAGGTGACCAGCACGAGCACTCGAAGAGTTTCCTCTTCCCCGGCGACGGTGACGAGGCCGTCGCGATCCTACTGTGTGGCAGCCGCGCGGGCGACCGCAGCCATCGGCTGGTCGTGCGCGAGATTCACGGCATCCCATACGAGGATTGCTCGGAACGGACCCCGATGCGGGTCACTTGGCCGCCGGATTATATCGCTCCAATGCTTGACCGCGCCGCCGCCGAAGGGCTGTCGGTCGTCAAGGTTCACAGCCATCCCGGCGGCTATGCCGCCTTCTCGCTGACAGATGATAAGGGCGACGAGCGACTTCTGCCGATGATCCGGGGATGGGTCGAGGCAGACGTGCCGCACGGTAGCGCCGTGATGTTGCCGGACGGTCAGATGTTCGGGCGTATCTTAAACGCGACCGGCGGCTTCGATCCGATCTATTGCATAAATGTTGCCGGAGACGATCTGCACTTTTGGTACGCGGATGCAGGCAGTATCGAACTGCCCGACTTCGTGGCCTCCCACGCCCAGGCATTCGACAAGGGCACGATTGAGCGTTTGCGTCGGCTGTCGTTCGCGGTCATTGGCGCGTCAGGGACGGGCAGCCCGACCATTGAGCAGCTTATGAGGCTTGGTGCCGCCGTGATTGTCGGTGTCGATGACGATCACATGGAGGAGCGCAACGTCAACCGCATCCTGAACTCCACCATGGATGATGTGAAGAACAAGCGCCCGAAGGTTGACGTGCTGGCCGACGCGGTCGAGCGCACCGGTCTCGGCACTAGGTACATTCCTATAAAGAAAAACCTGTGGGACCCCGAGGTCATCCGCGAAGTCGCTCAATGCGACATCATCTTCGGCTGCATGGACACCGTAGATGGGCGGTATCTTCTCAACGCAATCGCTTCCTACTATTCGATTCCCTACTTCGATATCGGCGTGCGCCTGGACGCGACAAAGGATTTCGATGGCGTGGCGCACATCCGTGAAGTTTGCGGCACCGTGAACTATTTGCGCCCTGGTCGGTCCAGCCTTGTCAGCCGGGGACTGTTCACGATGAGCGACGTCGCCGCTGCGGGTTTGCGCCGGAATGACCCGACTGCTCACGACCGGCAGGTGGAGGATGGATATATCAGGGGCGTGGCCGGACACCGGCCCGCCGTCATCAGTGTCAACATGTTCGCCTCGGCGCTCGCCGTAAACGAAATGCTTGCGCGCCTGCATCCCTACCGTGAGGAACCGAACGGCGCGTATGCCGCGGTCACGTTTAGCCTTGCGAGCATGGAACTCATCTACGACCCTGAAGAGGGAATTTGCGATATCCTGGGAGCGAAGGTCGGCTTCGGCGATACCACGCCACTCCTGGGGCTCATGGAACTCGCGGAAAGGCGAAAGACGTGAACAGGTTTCGTCGCTTTTGGCTGAATGCATATGGCCGAACAGATAGGTTTCTGCGGGGCGCATACGGGCGTATCCATAATTGGATCGTCCCGCCGTATCCGACCTTGTTCGTGGAAGACACCCTTCCCAAGCAATTGAAACGCCGAACCCTCTACATCGTCGAGGAGGACGGTTTCCAAGAGCAGGCAGCAATGATCTGCCCCTGCGGTTGCCGTTCTGTTTTACATATGAATCTTCTCCCTGATGAACGCCCTTGCTGGCGTGTCACACGCCATGACGACGGGACTGCCACTCTCCATCCCTCGGTCTGGAGGAAGAAGGAATGCGGCTCGCATTTTTGGTTTCGAAATGGCCGCGTCGTATGGTGCTAATCAAAAGATGCGACCCAAGGAACGCGTCGCCGCTGTAAAAAGCGAGCGGGACGTCGCGCAGGTCGCATTCGACCGCGCCCTCGCTGAAACGCGCCCCCGAGGCGCGGATCACTCAGGAGAAGATCGCTAAATTCGTCGAGTGATGCGAACGAATGTCCTGACGGGCGAGACGCCATTCCGGCGAGCCTACATCCGGCCCGTGGTTGCCCAGGTCGAGGTCGATGACTACGAAATCCGCATCATCGGCAGGCGGACCTTTCTGGAACGCCTCGTCATGGGCCGCGGGGCGTTCCGGCCGGAGTGCCCAGTTTTGTTCGGAAGTGGCGCACCCAACACGATTCGAACGTGTGGCCTTCGCCTTCGGAGGGCAGCGATCAACCTACGCCGAGTCGAGGAATCCACCTAGCTGTAGGAGTGCTCACGTTCTCTTAGTCATGGCGCGTGTAGACGTAGCGCTTATCTCAGGCGAATAGCGCAGCGCACCCCAAAGGCTGCGGCTTGCTATGGAAGAGCATAGATAGATCTGCTCATCATTCACGCCTTAGCCGTCCAGCGACCCAAGGAAAGCAACCCGTTAGGCTTCTGTTGCGACATCGTCAAACCAGTGTTTTCAGGCATCGTCTATCACGCCAATTATCTGCGCTACATGGAACGTGGGCGCACCAATCATCTGCGGCTGATGGGCGCTCAGCAGCAGGCGCTGTTCGAGCAGGCCGAGACGGAAGGCGCAGGCTTTGCCTTCGTCGTGCGCTCGATGCATCTGGATTTCCTCAAGCCGGCGCGGATGGACGACGTGCTCGATATCGTGACCTGGCCGGTTGCGGTGAAGGGCGCCTCCATCATGCTGGCGCAGGAGGTGCGGCGCGGTGAGGACGTGCTGGTCAAGGCCGAGGTGCGCGTCGCTTTCATCAGCGGCGGCAGGGCTCAACCGATCCCCAAGTCGATCCGCACGCTGATGAAGGCCGATCTGATTTCGTGATCGGTCGATAGGCGATGGCCTCTCGACTCCATCGCGTGCGCGGATAGATTGCGCCCCAAACCAACCGAGGAGGCCATCATGTCGCGTCCGCCGCTTCCGCCCTTCACCCGAGAGACCGCTGCGCAGAAGGCGCGCATGGCGGAGGACGCCTGGAACTCGCGCGATCCGGTGCGCGTCTCGCTCGCCTATACCGAGGACAGCCGCTGGCGCAATCGCGCGGAAGTGTTTCAGGGCCGCGAAGCGATCGTCGCATTCCTCACCCGTAAATGGGAGAAGGAGCAGGAGTACCGCCTGATCAAGGATCTCTGGGCCTTCGACGAAAATCGCATCGCGGTGCGCTTCCAGTACGAATGGCACGACGCGAGCGGCCAATGGTATCGCTCCTACGGCAACGAGCAGTGGGAGTTCGACGCGCACGGCCTGATGCGGCGGCGCGAGGCCTCGATCAACGACATCGCGATTGCGGAGAAGGATCGCCGCTTTCACTGGGCGGCGCCGGGACCGCGCCCGGCGGATGTGCCGGGGCTTGGAACGGATCCGTTCTGAATTACTTCCGCAAGCGGGGTGAGGTGAAATCAGCGTCGCGCCAAAAACCTCGTAATCGCGCCGCCGAGCTTCGCGTTGTCCAGCGGTTGCGCCAGCGAATCCCTTGCCGTTGCCACGACATCCTCCGGCGCCTTGCCGTCGCGCAACTCGCAGCACACTTGCGCAAACTCCACGTCGAACTCCGGATGTGGCTGCACTGTCAGCGTTGCGCCGTTGGCGTAGAGCAGGCCGGCATGCGGTGTGAATTTGGACGAGAGGATCGTCAGCGCGTCGTTCGGTGGCTCGATCACCTGGTCTTGATGTGAGGCGGCGATGGCGACCGCTTCGCCGTCGACGACGCCGTTCTCCGGCAGCACCTGATAGACGTGCCGGCCGATGCCCCAGCCGTTCTCAGACTTGCGCACGGTGCCGCCGAGCGCCTGCGCGATCAGCTGGTGGCCGAAGCAGACGCCGACCATCGGCGTCTTGTTGGCGTAAGCCGTGCGCACGAAATCTTCCAGCGGCGCGATCCAGTCGAGCCCGTCATAGACGCCGGCGGCAGCACCGGTGATCAGCACGGCCTCGAGCTTGCTCGGATCGGGCAGCACATCGCCATTCGGGATGCTGACGACGTCGACCGTGGCTGTCGGATCCTCGGCGCGGACCATGCGCTCGAACATGTCCGGAAACGAGCCGTGCTGTTCGCGGTATTTTGGCGGAACCTGTCCGGTCTCGATGATGGTGATGCGTGCCAAGTGCCCCTCAGGTCAAAGGTTGCGAAGCTCAGTCGCTTCCTGCCCCATGTTGCTGGTGTGGCGCTGTGCGGTCCAACAGCGCACTCTCCTTGCGGATCTCGCCGAGAAAGGCCTTGGCCAGACGCGACAGCGGCTCCGCCTCCGACCATAGCATGTAGGCGACGGCGCGGGTCGTCGGCGTGAACGGCCGGACGACCAGACCGTGGCCGGCGTTCTGGTGCGGCGAGAAGGGATCGACCACGGCGGCACCGACGCCGGCGGCTGCGAGCACGCAGGCCGTGTTGCAATAGCGCACCTCGACGGTCGGCTGGAACGGCGCGCCGGCGCGGGCGAAACTGTCGCGCACGGCTTCGCCAAGCCGGGTGCCGCGTTCGAGCCCGATGAAGGGCAGGCCGGACAGATCCGCGGCCGAGATCACCGGTCTGTCGGCGAGCGGATGCTGCGGCGGCAGTACGCAGACCATTTCGCCGGTGTGCACCACCTCATGCGCGATGCCGGGATGGTGCGTCAGCCCGAGCGCGAAGCCGAGCTCTGCGACGCGGCTGAGCACGCCCTCGATGATGCCCTCATAGCGCCTGACGTCGAAGAACACGCGTGTCTCCGGGCGGCAGCGCAGGAAGGCTGATAGAGCGGAGGGAATGATGCTGTAGGCGAGCGGCGGCGTCGCCACGATCGCGAGATGTCCTGAGCGGTTCTCACGCAGGTCGCGCACGCGGTTCTCGAGCTTGGCGTGAAGCGCGAAGATCGCTTCGCTCTCCTTGTAGAGCGCCATCGCCTCGGCGGTCGGAAACAGCCGGTTGTTGACGCGCTCGAACAGCGCAAAGCCCGCCTGCGCTTCCATCGTCTTCAGCGCGTTGCTGACGGCGGGCTGCGACAGCGCCAGCTCATCGGCCGCCGCCACCGTGGTGCGATGGCGGATGACGGCACGCAGGATCTCGAGCTGGCGCAGGTTCATATCACTGCCGATTATACTCAGGGCCAAAACATCATAGCACGATGAATTGCTTTTGCAGCCCTCCTTGCGCCTAATGGTCGCGGATTTGCATGCTGGATCAAAGGGTTCATTCGCCCATTGAGGCAGCATTGCGCACAGATTGGAGGCAGTCTTGGTTCGTGTCCTTCGCGCCGCCGCCGCCCAGATGGGGCCGACGCAAAAAGCCGATACGCGTGAGCATACGCTATCGCGGATGCTTGCCATGCTGGAGGAAGCGGCGAACCGCGGCGCCAGCCTCGTGGTGTTTCCCGAGCTCGCCTTCACCACCTTTTTTCCGCGCTGGCTGCTCGAAGGTGAAGCGCTCGACAAGTTTTTCGAGCACGGCATGCCGAACCCGGCCGTGGCAAAGCTGTTCGATCGCGCGCGGGCGCTGCGTGTCGGCTTTTATGTCGGCTATGCCGAGCAGACCGCCGAAGGCCGCCGCTACAATTGCGCCATCCTGGTCGATCGCGACGGCGAGATCCTCGGCCGCTATCGCAAGGTGCATCTGCCGGGCTCGGTCGAGCCGCGGCCGGGCGCGCGCTATCAGCAGCTTGAGAAGCGCTATTTCGAATATGGCGATCTCGGCTTTCCCGCGTTCCGCGCCGGCTCGGCCTGGGCGCATGCCATCATGGGCATGATGATCTGCAACGATCGTCGCTGGCCGGAGTCCTGGCGCGTGCTCGGCCTGCAGGGCGTCGAGCTCGTTTGCATCGGCTACAATTCGGCGGCCTACGATCCCAACGGCGGCAGCACAGAAGATGCATCCTTGCGCACCTTCCATTCGACGCTGGTGACGCAGGCCAATGCCTACATGAACGCGACCTGGGCGATCTCGGTGGCCAAGGCCGGCGAAGAGGACGGCTCGGGGCTGATCGGCGGTTCCTGCATCGTCGATCCCAACGGCCGCATCGTCGCGCAGGCTGCGACCTTGACCGACGAGGTGATCGTCGCCGATATCGATCTCGACCTCTGCCGCCAGGGCAAGGACAAGATGTTCAATTTCGACGCCCACCGGCGGCCCGAGCAATACAGGGTGATCACCGAGCGCGCCGGCGTCATCGAGCCGGCCGTTCTCGAAGCGGACTGACGATTGGCACGGCGTTGGCAAGACACTGGCAAAGGAGCTGACATGATACGCCTCTCGCTTTCTCTCGGTCTTGCCGCGCTGGCGGCCATTGCCACAGCGCAAGCCGCCGAGCTTCCTGCCGAGATCAAGCAAGCGGGCGCTCTGAAACTCACGGTCAATTCGACCTACGCGCCAATGGAATATCGCGATCCCGCCAGCAATGAGCTGGTGGGACTCGACATCGATCTCGCCAACGAGCTCGCCAAGCGGCTCGGCGGCCTCAAGATCGTCTGGAGCGAGACGCCATTCGCCGAGCTGATTCCCTCGCTCCAGACCAAGCGCGCCGATTTCATCATTAGCGGCATTCAGGATCGCAGCTCACGGCGCGAGACGGCGGACTTCGTCGACTATCTCACCACCGGCCCGCAATTCTTCGTGCTCACGGAGAGCGACGCCAAGGGCGCCACCGATCTTTGCGGCAAGAAGGTCGGCACGACGCGCAGCACGGCGTTTCCACTCGAGATCGATAAGTGGAGCAAGCAGAATTGCGAGCCGGCTGGCAAGCCTGCCATCCAGTATGTTCCCGGTGAGAACTCGATCGACGTCCGCAACCAGCTCAAGCAAGGCCGCATCGATGCCGCAGTCCAGGGCAGTGAGACCTTGCCCTATGCGCAAGCTCAGGAAGCCGGCAAATACCGCATCGTTGGCGGGCAGTTGTCCACGGGATATCAAGGCATCATGTTCCGCAAGGACGATTCCGTACTCCGTGACGTCGTGACGGAAAAGCTCACGGCCATGATCGCCGACGGCTCCTACAAGGCGGTTCTCGACAAATGGGGCCTGGGCGCGAATGCAGTGACCCAGCCCATGCTGAACGCGGCGCCGCAATGAGGCCGGCGCCGGCACTCGCGGAAGGTTTTCCCGATCTGTCGGGGATGCGGATCGCGCGCGAGCCGCACTGGTTTCGCTGGCTCAGCGCAGCACTGATCGTCCTGATGCTGGCGGCAATCGCGCGCGCCTTCGCCAATGGGCAGATCGAATGGTCCTATGTCAGTCGCTTCATCACCGCAAAGGTGATCCTCGAAGGCATCGTCAACACCATGGTGATGGCGGTGCTGGCGATGGCGCTCGGCATCTTTCTCGGCGTTGTCGTCGCGATCATGCGGCTGTCGCCCAATCCAGTGCTGAAGACGGTGGCGGCTGGCTACACCTGGCTGTTCCGCGGCACGCCGCTGATCCTGCAATTGCTGCTCTGGTTCAACCTCGCGCTGGTGTTTCCGACCATCGGTATTCCCGGCCTCTGGAGTGCGCGCGCCGTCGATGTCATGACGCCGTTCCTCGCCGCACTGCTCGGGCTCGGCATCAACCAGGGCGCCTACACGTCCGAAGTGGTGCGCGCGGGCATGTTGTCGGTCGACATCGGGCAATATGAAGCGGCGCAGGCGATCGGCATGGGACGGCTGCGTGCGCTGCGCCGGATCATCCTGCCGCAGGCGATGCGCGTGGTGATCCCGCCGCTCGGCAACGAGTTCATCGGCATGGTGAAGGCGACCTCGCTTGCGAGCGTCATCCAATATCCGGAAGTGCTGCACAACGCCGAAAACATCTACTACGCGAACTCTCGCGTGATCGAGCTCCTGATCGTCGCCGGGCTCTGGTATCTGGTCGTTGTCTCGATCCTGACGCCGCTCCAGATGCTGCTCGAACGCCGTTTTGCACGCGGCACATTGCGATTTGCGCGATGACAAAGCCCCTCGTCGCGATCCGCTCTGTAGCCAAGAGTTTTGGAGAGTTCCAGGCTCTCAAAAACGTCTCGCTCGACGTCTGGCCCGGCGAGGTGATGTGTCTGATCGGCGCCTCCGGCTCGGGCAAGACCACGCTGCTCCGCTGCATCAACCAGCTCGCCGCCATCGATAGCGGCGGCATCTGGCTCGACGGCGAGCTCTTGGGCGTGCGCGAGCAAAACGGGCGGCTCCATCGCCTCAGCGAGCGCGAGATCGGGGGGCAGCGTCTGAAGACTGGTATGGTGTTCCAGCGCTTCAACCTGTTTCCGCACAAGACCGCGCTGGAAAACATCATCGAAGGTCCGCTCCAGGTGCAGGGCCGCAAAGCCGACGAGGTGCGTGCCGAGGCGCTCGAGCTGCTCCGGCGCGTCGGGCTGTTGGCGAAGGCCAATTCGTATCCCGCGCAGCTCTCCGGTGGCCAGCAGCAGCGTGTGGCGATTGCGCGGTCACTTGCGATGAAACCGATGCTGATGCTGTTCGACGAGCCGACCAGCGCACTCGACCCGGAGCTCGTCGGCGAGGTGCTCGCGGTGATGAAGGAGCTGGCGAAGAGCGGCATGACCATGCTGGTGGTGACGCACGAGCTCGGCTTCGCCCGCGAGGTCGCCGACCGCGTCGTCTACATGGACCAGGGCGCGATTGTCGAGCAGGGCCGCGCCTCGGACGTGCTGGGCGCGCCGCGCGAGGAGCGGACCAAGGCATTTCTTTCGGCAGTGATCTGAAATGGGGGGCGTGTTGATGAAGAGAGTTTTGGTTGCGGCGGCGCTTTTCGGTGCCATGACCGTTTCGGCTCTAAGTGTTCAGGCTTGGGCGATCGAGTTGCCGCCGGAGATCGCCAAGCGCGGCAGCATCAAGATCGCGCTGGTGCCGAATTATCCGCCGATGGAGTTCCGCGATCCCGCCACCAACACGCTGTCGGGCTTCGACATCGATCTCGGCGAGGCGATCGGCCGCAAGCTCGGCGTCAAGATCGAATGGACTGAAACCAGCTTTGCCGAGTTCATGCCCTCGATTTCGACGGGCCGGGTGGATGCCATCCTGTCCGGCTTCACCGACTATGCGAGCCGACACGACATTGCCTCCTTCGTCGATTATTTGCGCAGCGGTCCAAAATTCTTCGTGCAGCAATCCCGTGTGTCCGAGTTCAAGGACATGGCTGCGCTGTGCGGCAAGAAGGTCGGCGCCAGCCGCCGGACCATGTTTCCGGCCGAGATCGATAAGTGGAGCCAGAAGAATTGCGGCAGCAATCCGATCCAGTTCGTCGGCACCGACGGCTCGGCAGATGCGCGCACGCAGCTCAGGCAGGGCCGCATCGACGCTGCCGTTCAAGGCAACGAGACGCTGCCCTATCTGATGGATATCGAGCCGGGCACCTATGCGCCGGTCGGCGATCCGTTCGCAACGCAGTTCACGGGCATTGCGCTGCCGGTCAAGGAAAAGGCGTTACAGCAGGCAATGATCGAGGCTGTCGATGCGCTGATCGTCGACGGCACCTACAAAACCCTGCTTGCGAAGTGGAAACTGACAGACAACGCACTCGAAAAGGCAACCATCAATGCTGGACAGTAAGGCCCTCCAGAGCATCCCGCTCACCCCAGCCAACACCGCAGATCCCGCGCCGGAATACCCTTGGCCCAAGCCGTACAAGTCGGCGATGTTCCTGTCCTTCGACGTCGACGCGGAGAGCGCGTGGACCAGCAAGGACGCGGTGCACGCGCAGCGGCTCATTACCATGAGCTATGGCGGTTACGAGGCGCGCGTCGGCACACCGAAGCTGCTGGAGCTGCTCGACCAGCTCGATCTCAAGGCGACGTTCTTCGTCACGGGATGGTCGGTCGATGCGCATCCGGCGATGGCGGAGTCGATTCTCAAGGCCGGCCACGAGATCGGCCATCACGGCTATCACCATTTGCTGCCCGATCCCGGCGATCCCTGGATCGAGGAGGAGCTTGAGCGCGGTTTCGAAGCGCTGAAGCGCAGGCTCGGCGTCAGGCCGACCGGCTATCGGGCTCCTTACGGTGAGTTCACCGAGGAGCTGCGCGTCGCACTCGTGCGTCACGGCATCGTCTACACGTCCTCGTTCCGCGACGATGTGCGGCCCTATCGCCATCGTCTCGCTGACGGTAAGCCCGGCACGATCGAGCTGCCGGTGACGGCGAGCTATGACGACTGGATGCACGGTCTCTCGGCGCGCTTCAGCCCGCGCTCGATCTTCCCGAGGGAGCACGTGCTCTCGATCTGGAAGGACGAGCTCGACGAAACCCGCGACTGGGGCGCGATGGTCACGACCGTGCTGCATCCGCAGTGCAGCGGCCGTCCGATGCGGCTGCGCCTGCTGCGCGAGTTCCTGACCTACGCAAAGTCGTGCCCGGATGTCTGGATCACCACCGGCGAGAAGATCGCTGAAAACTTCCTGCGCCACGAGACCGCCAACCGTTGAGCCATGCCATGACCCGTCGCCGCATCCTCGTCATCAACCCCAACTCCTCGGCGTCGGTGACCGCGGCGATCGACGACGCGGTGGCACCGCTGCGGATCATCGGCGGACCTGACATCGAGGTGATCGGCCTCGCTGAGGGGCCGCCCGGGATCAGCTCGCAGCGCGATGCCGACAGTGTGGTGATGCCGCTGGTCAATCGCGTGGCGCGTGACGATGCGGATGCCTTCGTGCTCGCGTGCTTCAGCGATCCCGGGCTGCATGCGGTGCGCGAGGCGGCCGGCGGCCGGCCGGTGCTGGGCATCGCCGAATGCGGCATCTTTCGCGCGCTGATGCTGGGCGAACGTTTCGGCATCATCGCGCTGTCGCCATCGAGCATCCGCCGCCAGCAGCGCATGGCACGGGTGATGGGCGTCGACGGCCGCTACGCCGGAAGCTGGTCGGTCGGCGCAAGCGCGGCGGAGACGGCAGGCGCCGACATCCGCGGGCGGTTGATCGAAGCCGGCCGCGCGCTGGTCACGCAATGTCGCGCCGACGTCGTGGTGATGGGCTGTGCCGGTATGGCGTCTCACCGCGCGGCGATCGCGGAGGCGATCGGCGTGCCCGTGATCGAACCTGCGCAGCAGGCGGTCGCGGCTGCGATCGGCGCGGTCTTGTTGAATACGTAAGATACCCTCAGGAACTTCTTGTAATGCCCATCTCTCGCCGCTCGCTCCTCAAGGCTGCCGCAACAGTGCCGGCACTCTCTCTGCCCGGCATCGTGCGAGCCGAATCCCAGAGCACGCTGCGCTTCATCCCCGTCATCGATCTCGCCTTCGTCGATCCCATTTATTCGACCGCGCAGGTGTCGCGAAACCATGGCTTCATGGTCTACGACACGCTCTATGGCATGAGCTCCTCGCTCCAGCTCTCGCCGCAGATGCTGTCGGGGCAGGCCATCTCCGGCGACGGACTGCAATGGGACCTCAGCTTGCGCGACGGCTTGTTCTGGCACGGCGGTGAGCATGTGCTGGCGCGCGATTGCGTCGCCAGCATCCGTCGCTGGGCCGCGCGCGACGGCTTCGGCGGCGAGCTGATGGAGGCAACCGACGAGTTGTCAGCCGCCGACGACCGTACCATCCGCTTCCGTCTCAAGCGCCCGTTCCCGCTGTTGCCGCAGGCGCTCGGCAAGGCCGCGATCAATCCCTGCTTCATGATGCCGGAGCGGCTGGCGAGCCAGGACCCGTTCAAGCCACTGACCGAAGTCATCGGCAGCGGTCCGTTCCGCTATCTCGCCGATGAGCGCGTGCAGGGCGCCCGCAACGCCTATGCCAAATTCGACCGCTACCAACCCCGCACCGGCGGCAAGCCGGACTGGACGGCGGGGCCGAAGATCGTGCACTACGACCGCGTCGTCTGGACCACCACGCCCGATGCCGGCACCGGCGTTGCCGCGCTCCAGACCGGCGAGCAGGACTGGCAGGAGACCACGCCGCACGATCTGTTGCCGATCATCAAGGCCGCCGGCGACATCGAGACGCGTATCCTCGATCCACGCGGTTATGCCTGCATGCTTCGGCTCAACCACCTGCAGCCGCCGTTCGTCAATCCCGCCATCCGTCGCGCGCTTTTGGGCGCAATCGACCAGTCCGCTTTCATGACCGCGGTCGCTGGCACCGATCCGGCCTTCCAGGTCTCGCCGATCGGCTTCTTCGCGCCCGGCACGCCGATGGCGAGCGATGTCGGCCTCGGCGTGTTCCGCGGTCCGCGCGACTACGACAAGGTCAAGGCCGATCTGAAAGCCGCCGGCTACAATGGCGAGAAGATCGTGGTGCTCGTCCCCACCAATTCGCTGGCGCAGAAGCCGCTCGGCGAGATCGCAGTCGATAGCCTGCGCAAGGCCGGCATGAACGTCGAATATGCCGGGCTCGATTTCGCTGTGGTGTTGCAGCGCCAGCTCAAGAAAGACCCGATTCCGCAGGGCGGTTGGAGCGCCGCGGTCGGCAATTGGCAGGGCATCGACTGGCTCAACCCGGCCGGCAACACCAACATTCGCGGCGAAGGCAAGGTCGCCGGCTGGTATGCGAGCGAGAAGATGGGGCCCTTGCGCAGCCAATGGCTGGCGGCGTCCGAGCTCGCGGAGCAACAGCGCATCTGCCGCGAGATCCAGGCAGTCGCCTTCGAGGAAATCCCCTATATTCCGATCGGCCTGTACAAGCAGCCGACCGCCTATCGCAAGGACATCACCGGCATTCTCGACGGCACCGCCGTCTTCTGGAACGTACGCCCCGCATGAGCACCTCAGCAATCTTCGGCAGCTATGTGCTGTCACGCAAGGACGGCACGCAGGATGTGCTGCGCGACCATTGGGTCCTGGTCGAGGGCAAGAAGATCGCCGCAGTCACGCGCGACAGGCCGAGCGCCGACGAGGTCTACGATCGTCCCGGCCGCTTCGTCCTGCCGGGCCTGCTCAATCTGCACAATCACTGCTTCTCCGAGGCCGTGGCGCGCAGCCACAGCGAGGATGGTAACGGCCGCCGCAACAACCAGAGCATCGTCTACACGGTGCTGCTGCCGCTGACCAAGCGCGGCGCCGATATCTTGTCGGCGGAAGAGCGGCTTGCGGTGGCGCGGCTCGGCATTCTCCAGCTCCTCAAGGGCGGCGCCACCACGGTGATGGAGCCGTTCCGCAACTCGATCCCCGAGATGTTCGACGCCGCGGAGGAAATGGGCATCCGCTTCTACGGCGCGCCGTATCTGTTCTCGACGTCGGACGCCAAGGCCGGCCCCGATGGTGTGGTCCAATATTCCGGCGACGACGGCACCGCCGACATGGCGACGTGGGATGCGCTCTATCAGCGCTGGAACAATCGCGGCGACGGCCGCATCAATCTTGCGATGAGCCCGCATGCCACCGACACCTGCGGCCCCGATCTCTTGCAGGCCTGCGCCACGCGGGCGCGCGAGCTCGGCGTGCCCATCACGACTCACATGGCGCAGAGCCGCGCCGAGGTCGAGACCATCGGCAAGCGCTATGGCGGCCGTACGCCGGCGCAATATCTGGACTGGCTCGGCCTGCTGGCGCCCGATCTGATGGCGGCGCATTGCATGTTCAGCTCGGACGATGACCTCAAGCTGATGGCCGCGCGCGGCATGACCGTGCTCAACTGCCCGCGCGTTTTCGCGCGCGCCGGCGTCACTGCCGCCTTCAGCCGGTTCGCCGAGCATGGCGTCCGCACCGTGGTCGGCACCGACGGCTACAACATGGACCTGCTCGGCGAACTCAATGCGGCATCGCTGATCTCCAAGATCACGTCGCAGCGTGCCGATGTCGCCAATTCGCCCGAGTTGATCGAGGCCAACACGGCGGTCGCGGCCGACGTCATCAAGCGGCCGGACCTCGGCCGCATCGAGCCGGGCGCCACCGCCGACCTCACCGTGGTCGATCTCACCCATCCGCATCTTCAGCCGCTGTTCGACCCGCGCCGCGCGCTGATCGCACTCGCCAACCGCGCCAATATCGATCAAGTCATGGTCGATGGCCGCGTGCTGGTCGATGCGGGATGCTATCTCGGCGCCGACGAGGCGGCGATCACGGCGGCAGGAACAGCTGCGATCGGCAAGATCTGGGACCTGCCGGAGGCGCAGGCCGCGTTCAACGGCTAGCTATCAAACGCAGCAAGCGACTTGCGCATGGTCTCGACCAGATCGAGCGCCACCGGCGAAGGGCTGCGCTGCGCGGGAAACACCGCGGAGAACTCGAAGTCGATGCGCGGCAGGAAGCGGCGCACGACGATGCCGCGGGTGGAAAATTCCTGCGCGGTAAAGGGATCGCAGATCGCAACGCCGAGCCCCGACGACACCATGCCGCACATGATCTCCGACAGCGCGGTCTCGACCCGAAGCACGCGGCGGACATCGTGGCGATGGAAGACCTGGTCGACGAGATGCCGGCTCGACGATCCCGCCGACAGCGAGATGAACGTCTCGCCTTCGAAATCGCGCGGCTCCAGGACGTCCTTTTCCGTGAGGCGATGCCCCGTCGGCAGCACCGCGACGCGCGCGGGCGCCGGCAACCTCAAGGTCGGCAGGCCGGAATGTGCGATCGGCACCTCGGCGAAGCCGACGTCGCACTGATTGTTCAGCACCCAGTCGACCACGATCGGCGAGATCACGCCGAAAAAGGCGAGGTTGAGATTCGGCCGCTCCCTCAGGAAGTGACCGGTCAGCCGCGGCAGGTAGCCGTTCGACAGCGCCGGTAATGCTGCGATCCGCAGCGAGCCGGTGCGGCGGCCGCGGATTTCCTCGGCTGCGGCGGTGATACGTTCGAGGCCGACGAAGGAGCGCTCCACTTCGGTATAGAGCGCCATCGCTGCCGCTGTCGGCACGAGGCCAGTGCCGCGCCGCTCGAATAGCTCCATTTTCAGCAGCGCCTGGAGGTCGCGCAGCAACCGGCTCACTGCCGGCTGCGTCACTGTCATCAGTGCCGCGGCCTCGGTGACGCTGCCGGTCAGCATCGTCGCGCGGAAGGCCTCCACCTGCCGCGAATTGATCCGCGCCATCCCAGTTCCCATTCATAATATTTAGGCATGCAGAGGGTGCCATTATTCATTGGACGATGGAAGCTCGGCTTTGCGATCTTTTTCATCAAAGCTGGAGACAGCCCGTTTTTTCGGCAGATTGGAGATCGGACCACATGAAGACTTTTCGCCTTCTGACAGCGGTCAGCATCGCGGCGCTCGTCGTCCTTCCGTCGGCCGCCTTGGCCCAGCAGAAAACGCTCTATGTCGCCGGCTATGGCGGCTCGTTCGAGAAGACCATTCGTGATGAGGTGATCCCGACCTTCGAGAAGGAGAACGGCATCAAGGTCGAATACGTCGCCGGCAATTCCACCGACACGCTGGCCAAGCTGCAGGCGCAGAATGGCAATCAGCAGATCGACGTCGCCATCGTCGACGACGGCCCGATGTACCAGGCGATCCAGCTCGGCTTCTGTGGCAAGCTCGATGGCTTGCCGACGGCCGATCTCTACGACACTGCGCGCTTCAAGGACGATCGCGCCGTTGCGATCGGCATCGTCGCCACTGGCTTGATGTACAACACCAAGGTGTTTGCGGAGAAAGGTTGGGCGCCGCCGACCTCGTGGAATGATCTGAAGGACACGAAATACGCCAAGCAGCTGGTCATTCCGCCCATCAACAACACCTATGGCCTCGAAGCGCTGGTGATGCTGTCGAAGATGAACGGCGGCGGCGAGTCCAACGTCGATTCCGGCTTCAAGATCTTCAAGGAGCAGATCAGTCCGAACGTGCTCGCCTATGAGCCGTCGCCGGGAAAGATGACCGAGCTGTTCCAGTCCGGCCAGGCCGTGATCGCGGTGTGGGGCACCGGCCGCGTCCAGAGCTTTGCCAACACCGGCTTCCCCGTCGACTTTGTTTATCCCAAGGAAGGTGCAGCGACGCTGCTGACGACGGCGTGTCCGATCGCCAAGCCGAACGCCTCGCCGCTGGCCTCAAACTTCGTCAAGATGCTGCTTGATCCCAAGATTCAGCTCGTGATGCTCAAGGACTACGGCTACGGCCCGGTGCTGAAATCGCTGGTGGTGCCGCCAGAGCTCGGCAAAATGGCGCCGATCGGCGAGCGCGCGGCTAAGCTCTACAATCCGGACTGGACAATCATCAACGACAAGCGCGAGGAGTGGACCAAGCGCTGGAACCGTGAGGTCGAGCGCTGATCTGATCGTCCGCAGCGGAGACAGCTCATGGCCTATCTCGAGCTCAGTCGGGTGGCAAAACAGTTCGGCGCGCAGACTGTGGTCGACGACTTCAGTCTCGCGGTCGGCAAGGGGGAGTTCATCTCGTTCCTTGGCCCCTCCGGCTGCGGCAAGACCACGACGTTGCAGATGATCGCGGGCTTCCTCGATCCCACACGCGGCGCGATCCGCCTGGAGGACAAGGACCTGACCGCGATCCATCCGGCCAAGCGCGGGCTCGGCATCGTGTTCCAGAGCTACGCGCTGTTTCCGCACATGACGGCGGCGGAGAACGTTGCCTTTGGCCTCGAGATGCGCAACGTCCCGCGTAACGAGCTGGCCGAGCGCGTGCGTGCCGCGCTCGCAATGGTGGGCCTTGCCGGTTACGAGGAGCGCCATCCGCGCCGCATGTCCGGCGGCCAGCAGCAGCGCGTCGCGCTGGCGCGTGCGCTGGTAATCAAGCCGAGCGTGCTGCTGCTCGACGAGCCGCTGTCGAACCTCGACGCAAAATTGCGCGAGGAGATGCAGATCGAGCTGCGCCAGATCCAGCGCACCATCGGCACCACCACGATCCTCGTCACCCACGATCAGAACGAGGCGATGTCGCTGTCCGACCGTATCGTGGTCATGAGCCAGGGCAAGATCGAGCAGATCGGCACACCGCAGGAGACTTATGAGAAGCCGGTCTCGGCCTTCGTCTCGCAGTTTTTGGGCAAGACCAACGATTTTGCCGGGACGATCGATCGGACTGCAATTCCGGCGCGGTTGGTGGCGGGCTCCTGGAGCGCGCTGGCGCCGGCCGGGCTCAGTGGCCCTGTCACCGTCAGCATTCGTCCTGAACGTATCGGCTTTGGCGATGAGGGCCTCGGTGCAAAGATCGTCACGCGTATCTTCCAGGGCAATCACTGGCTGCTCCAGTGCGAGAGCGAATGCGGCCCGGCGATCGTGATCCGCCAGAATGATGGTGAGAGGCAGCCAGCCGAAGGCGACGCCGTTCGTCTCACCTGGCGCCCCGAGGACATGAGCGTGCGTGCAAGGACCGTCACATGAGCGGGGTCGCCGAGGAGCGCAACGCGCGTGCACCTTGGGGGCTGACGGCGCCTGCCCTGATGCTGTTCGTCGGTGTGCTGCTGATCCCGCTCGCCATGACCGTGATGCTGTCGTTCCACGATTGGGGCCAGTACAAGGGCATCGAGCCGGTCTTCATCCTGAAGAACTGGCAGGAGATCGCCACCGATCCCTATTACGCAGAAATGTTCTGGCGGACGTTTCGGATCGCGATCCTGACCACGCTGCTCACCGCTCTGCTCGGCGCGCCCGAAGCCTACATCCTCAACCGCATGAGCGGTCGCTGGAAGAGCTTTTTCCTGCTTGTCATCCTCGGGCCGCTGCTGATCTCCGTGGTGGCGCGCACGCTCGGCTGGGCGCTGCTGTTCGGCGGCAACAACGGCCTCGTCAACAAGCTCTTGATGTCGGCCGGGGTGATCCGCTTCCCCATTCCCTTCATGTTCACCGAGACCGGCATGGTCGTCGCGCTCGCGCATGTGATGATGCCGTTCATGGTGCTGTCGGTCTGGGCCGCGCTGCAACGGCTCGATCCGCAGATCGAGAACGCCGCGATGTCGCTCGGTGCTGGTCCCGTGACCATCATCCGCCGCATCATCATGCCGCAGATCATGCCGGGCGTGCTGTCGGGTGCGATCATCGTGTTCTCGCTCTCGGCCAGCGCCTTTGCGACACCGGCAATCATCGGCGGCCGCCGCCTCAAGGTCGCGGCGACGCTCGCCTATGACGAATTCCTCAACACGCTGAACTGGCCGCTCGGCGCAGCCGTCGCCACGCTGCTGCTGGTGGCGCTGGTGCTGATCGTGGTCGGCAGCAACGCGCTGATCGAACGCCGCTACGCCGAGGTGTTCCGATGAGACGGAACGGCCCGTTGGCGCTGATCTTTCACACCATCTTCGTTGTCGTGATGGTGGCGCCGATCCTGGTGGTGTGCCTCGTCGCCTTCACCCCCGAAGGTTTTCTGTCGCTGCCGACCAACGGCTTTTCGCTGCGCTGGTTCAGGGCGATCGCCAACTATCCCGAATTCATCCACGCCTTCTGGGTCAGCCTTGGGTTAGGGGCGCTGTCTTCCTTCGTAGCGCTGCTGTTCGCGGTGCCGGCGGCGCTCGCAATTGCGCGTTATCGCTTCCGCGGTCGCGACGCGCTGGCGGCGCTGTTCCTGTCGCCGCTGATGATCCCGCATGTCGTGCTCGGCATCGCCTTCCTGCGCTTCTTCACCTCGGCCGGGCTCGGCGGCAGCTTTGCGGCGCTGATCATCGCCCATGTCATCATTGTATTTCCGTTCGCACTGCGGCTGACGCTGGCGGCGGCAACCGGCATGGACCTTTCGGTCGAGATGGCGGCGGTCTCGCTCGGCGCCGACGGTTGGACGTTGTTTCGTCGTGTCACGCTGCCGCTGATCCTGCCCGGCGTCATCAGCGGGTGGGCGCTCGCCTTCATCCAGTCCTTCGACGATCTGACCATGACCGTCTTCCTCGCGGCGCCCGGCACCGAGACATTGCCGGTGCGCATGTTTCTTTATATCCAGGACAACATCGATCCGCTGGTGACGTCGGTCTCGGCCTGCGTGATCGCGATCACCATGACCGCCCTCATTCTGCTCGACCGCTTCTACGGGCTCGACCGCGTGCTCGCCGGCAAGGGCGATCCGGGACGATAGGAGAACTCATGTCAGGAGAATACGACGTCGCCGTCGTCGGCGGCGGATTGCTCGGCTCCGCCATTGCCTGGGGCCTGGGCCGGCTTGGCAAGAGCGTGGCCGTGCTGGACGAAGGCGACATCACCAAGCGCGCCTCACGCGCGAACTTTGCGCTGGTCTGGGTCCAGAGCAAGGGGCTCGGCATGCCCGCCTATACGGTGTGGACCGTGCAGGCGTCGCAAGCTTGGGGCCGGCTGGCCTCCGAATTGAAGCAACAGACCGGTCTCGACGTCGCGCTTCAGCAGAACGGCGGCTTTCATCTCACCCTCGGCGAGGACGAATTCGGCCAGCGCGCCGAGCTGGTCAAGCGCATGCACAACCAGGCGGGCGCTGCCGACTACAACATGGAGATGCTGTCCGCCTCCGAGGTGAAGAAGTCGCTGCCGCTGATAGGGCCGGAGGTTTCGGGCGGCAGCTATTGTCCGCTCGATGGCCACGTCAATTCGCTGCGCACCTTTCGCGCCTTCCACACCGCCTTCAGGGAATTCGGTATCGATTATTTCCCGGAGCAGCCGGTCTCGGCGATCAGCAAGAATGCCGGCGAATTCCGCCTGACCACGCCGAAGGGCGAGCTTCGCGCCGCCAAGATCGTGCTCGCAGCCGGCAATGCCAATCAGACGCTGGCGCCGATGGTCGGCCTCTATGCGCCGATGGGCCCGACCCGCGGCCAAATCGTGGTGACCGAACGCACCATGCCGTTCCTGCCGCATCCGCTGACCACGATCCGCCAGACCGACGAGGGCACGGTGATGATCGGCGACAGCAAGGAGGACGAGCTCGACGACCGCGCGCTCAAGCACTCGATCAGCGCGGTGATGACCGATCGCGCGCAGCGGATGTTTCCGCATCTGGCGCGGCTCAACGTGGTCAGGAGCTGGGCCGGCATTCGCGTCATGCCGCAGGACGGCTTTCCGATCTACGACCAGTCGGAGACGCATCCCGGCGCTTTCGTCGCCTGCTGTCATTCCGGCGTGACGCTCGCCTCCAACCACGCCTTCGAGATCGCGCAGATGGTGGCGCAAGGCGCGCTTGAGCCGGAGCTAGTCGGCGCGTTCTCGGCGAGCCGCTTCGGCGGCGCGGGCGCTGCGAACACCAGCGGCTATTAGAGATATCAAGGAGCCAAGAGGCATCCCATGTTTAGACGATCCGAACAGGACAAGCGCCCACAAGTGCAGATCTTCGTCGACGGCGTTGCCGTCGCTGCACGCCAGGGCGACACCGTCTCCGCCGCGCTGCTGGCATCCGGCCAGGACGCGCGACGTTCCACGGCAGTGAGCGGCGCGGCGCGTCTGCCCTATTGCATGATGGGCGTGTGCTTCGACTGCCTCGTCACCATCGACGGCGTCGGTAATCGCCAAGGCTGCCTCGTGCCCGTCGCCGAGGGCATGCAGATCGAAATCCAGAAGGGCAAGCGGGAGATCGGAAGATGACTGTGGCTCCCAAGCGCGAAGATTATGACGTCGTGGTGATCGGCGCCGGGCCAGCGGGCCTCGCGGCCGCCGCGACATCCGCCGAAGCGGGCCTGTCGACGCTGCTGCTCGACGAGAACATCGGTCCCGGCGGCCAGGTGTTTCGTGCCATCTCCTCGACGCCGGTGACCGAGCGCAGCCAGCTTGGTGCCGACTATTGGGTCGGTGCCGATCTCGTGCAGTCGCTCCGCGCGAGTAGCGCCGAGGTCATCCACCGTGCCACGGTCTGGAGCCTCGACCGCAACCTCGACATCGCGGTCTCGATCGGGGGCGCCTCGGCTTTCGTCAAGGCGAAGCGTGTCATCCTCGCGACCGGCGCGCTGGAGCGGCCATTTCCGATTCCCGGCTGGACATTGCCGGGCGTGATGACGGCAGGCGCCGCGCAGACGATGCTGAAATCGTCGGCGCTGGTGCCTGATGGCCGCACCGTGATCGCGGGGCAGGGGCCGCTGCTCTGGCTGCTTGCCGCGCAGATATTGCGCCTCGGCGGCCGCATCGACCGCATCCTCGACACGACCGGGCGCGCCAACTACCTCGCCGCGCTCCCGCACGCCTTCGCCTTCCTGACCTCGCCCTATTTTGCCAAGGGCCTGTCGATGATGCGCGAGGTGAGAGCGAAAGTGCAGGTCGTCTCCGGCGTCACTGAGCTTGCTGGCGCGGGTGACGGCCAGCTCGCGGGCGTCAGCTATATCGCCGGTGGCAAGCGCGAGACCATCCCTGCGGATCTCCTGCTGTTGCATCAGGGCGTCGTGCCCAACGTCAACCTTGCGATGTCCGCAGACGTTAAGCATCGCTGGGACGATTTGCAGCTGTGCTGGTCGCCCGTGCTCGACGCCAGCGGCAATTCGTCGGTCGCTGGAATCGCGATCGCCGGTGACGGCGCCGGCATCGGCGGCGCGAATGCTGCCGTGGTGCGCGGTCGCATCGCGGCGCGCGCGGCGGTGGAAGCACTGACGCCCGCCGCTGCTGCGAAGCTTCCCGCGATGGCCACGCTCCGCGCCGATCTCGCCAGGGCCGAGCGCGGCCGCGTCTTCCTCGACACGCTGTTCCGCCCGTCGCTGCAGTTCCGCATTCCCTCGGGTGACACCATCGTCTGCCGATGCGAAGAGGTCACCGCAAAGGACGTTCTCGATTCCGTTGCGATCGGCGCGACCGGGCCGAACCAGCTCAAGGCCTATCGCCGCACCGGCATGGGCCCGTGCCAGGGCCGGCTCTGCGGCCTCACCGTCACCGAGCTGATGGCGCAGGCGCGTGGCAAGAGCCCGCAGGAGATCGGCTATTACCGGCTGCGCGCGCCGGTGAAGCCGATCACGCTCGCCGAGCTCGCCGCCGTTCCGAAGGGCGAGGACGACGTCAAGGCGGTGGTGCGCGGATGACCCAAAACGTGGATGCGATCGTCGTCGGCGGCGGCATCCATGGATGCTCGACGACGCTGCATCTGTGCCTTGCCGGCTTGAAGCCGCTGCTGATTGAGAAGGACTATGCCGGCCGCCACGCCTCCGGCGTCAACGCAGGCGGCGTGCGTCAGCTCGCGCGGCACATCCCCGAGATCCCGCTCTCGATCCGCTCGATGGGGATCTGGGAGAAGATTACTGACCTACTCGACGATGATTGCAGCTTTGAGAGCTACGGCCAGGTCCTGGTAGCCGAGAACGAGGAGGAGCTCGCCGTCTGCCGCGCGCGCGTCGCCGAGCTCAACGCACTCGGCTTTACCCACGAAGAGCTGATCGACGCGACCGAGCTGCGGCGGCTGGTGCCGGCTGTCGCCGAAACCTGCCCCGGCGGCGTGGTTTCGCGCCGTGACGGCGCGGCCAATCCGGCGCAGACGACGACGGCATTCCGTCGCAAGGCCGAGCAGCTCGGCGCGACCGTGCGCGAGGGCGTAGCCGCCAGCAACATCCGCTACAGCGACGGTCTCTGGCATGTCGATGTCGGCCCTGAAACCTTTGCTGCGCCGGTCCTCGTCAACGCCGCCGGCGCCTGGGCCGGCAAGATCGCGGCTGCGCTTGGCGAGCCGGTGCCGGTCGAGACCGTGGCGCCGATGCTGATGATCACCTCGCGCGTGCCGCATTTCATCGACCCCGTCGTGATCCTGCGCGGGCGAAAGCTCTCCTTCAAGCAATTCTCCAACGGCACCGTGCTGATCGGCGGCGGCCATCTGGCCACGCCCTATCAGGACCGCAACGAGACGGTGCTGGACTGGAAGAGCCTCGCGACCAGTGCGCGCACCGTGTTCGAGCTGTTCCCGGTGATGCGCAGCGCCACCATCGTCCGTGCCTGGGCCGGCATCGAGGCGAAGATGAAGGACGACATTCCCGTGCTCGGGCCGAGCAGCCGCCATAAGGGCCTCTATCACCAATTCGGCTTCTCGCTGCACGGTTTCCAGCTCGGCCCCGGCGCCGGCGCCGTGATGGCGGAGCTGATCGTCAATGGTGGCACCCAGACCCGAATCGGCGAGCTCGGCATCGACCGCTTCCATGCCTCCACGCTCTAGGAACAAGAGGACATCATGAGCATCACCCGCAGCATCCGCACGCCCATCATGCACCGCGCCGTCGAAGCCAACGGCTTCGTCTTCGTCGGCGGCACCATTGCCGACGACACCTCGGTCTCGATGGGCGACCAGACCCGCAACATCCTCGGCAAGATCGCCGGCTATCTGAAGGAGGCCGGCACCGACCAGACCCGAATCGTCAGCGCCTCGATCTTCGTCACGGATCTCTCCAGGAAAAAGGAGATGGATGCGGCCTGGACCGAGTTCTTCGGCGACAATCTGCCGGCCCGCGCCACCGTCGGCGTCGCCGATCTCGGCGGCGGCGCGCTGATCGAGGTGGTGGTCACCGCCCTCAAGGGCTGATCCGGTCAGTCAGATTGGGCAAACATCCCGACCAGAGTCTCGCGCAGCCAGCGTTGCGCGGGGACGGTATCGTTACGCTGGTGCCAGAATAGGCTGACGATGCGCGGCGGCGCCTGGAGCGGAAGCGGCATCGCATGCAGGAACGGCGCGTGGCGCGACTGCGAGCGGAGATCGCGCGGCAGCACCGCAACGAGATCGGACTGCCGCACGATCTCGTAGGCAGCGCTGTAATGATTGACGGTCGCGACCAGATTGCGCGACAGCCCGCGCGAGGCGAGAAAGAGGTCGTAGGACGGCAGCGTCTTTCCGGCGAGGCTCACATCGACGTGCCCCGCGTTGAGGAAGGCGCGCGTGCTCAGCCGTTTTCCGGCGGCGAGCGGATGATCGCGCCGCATGAAGCAGGCATAGTCGACGGTCCAAAGTGAGCGTGAGCGAATGGCGGCCGGCTGCTGCGCCTCGTTGACATAGACGCTCAACACGCAGTCCACCCGGTTGTCCTCGAGCTGGTCGGCGATCTCGATGACGGTGTTGGGAACGGTATGGACGCGTGCCTTCGGCGCGATCTCGCCAAGATGGTTCACGAGCTTCGGCATGACCAGCGAGGCCACGTAATCCGACATCGACAGGCTGAACTCGATCTGCGCGCGGCCGGGATCGAACACCCGCTCGTCGAGCGCGCCGCGCATGCTTTCGAGCGCCTCGCCGATCGGCTCCCACAGCGCCACGGCGCGCTGGGTAGGACTGATCCCGGTGCCTGACCGCACGAACAGAGGATCGCCGAGCGCGTCGCGCAGACGCGCGAGCGCGTTGCTGACGGCCGGCTGCGTCATCGTCAGCGCGTTGGCCGCGCGCGTGACGCTGCCCTCGGTCATCAGGGCCTCGAACACTTTCAGGAGGTTGAGGTCGAGCGCGCGGAACGACACGGGCGGATATTCACCATGGTGATATATTAGATCATGATTATAAATTATGACGATAATGTCACCTTGTCTATGGTTCCCTCCCGAACGACACGCGGCGCGCCGGGGCCGTCAGATCGAGGGGGACTTTCATGTCGATGATATCGGCGCGCATCGAGCGCCTTCCGTTCGCGCGCTTCCACACGCATCTCCTGCTGATGGGCGGGCTCGGCTACACGTTCGACGCGATGGATGCGGCGGTGCTCGCCTTCATCCTGCCGGTGCTGCGCACGGCCTGGAATTTGTCGAGCGTCCAGATCGGTGTGCTCGGCAGCAGCACCTATATCGGCTTTCTGTTCGGAGCATTGCTCGCCGGCACGCTCGGCGATTTGATCGGTCGCCGCGCGGTGATGATGTCGGCGCTGGCGCTTTACTGTGCGGCGTCCATCGCCAGCGCGATGGTGGATAGCTGGCCGTCCTTCTTCGCAGCCCGCGTTGTCGCCGGCATGGGCACCGGCGCGGAGAGTGCGATCATTGCACCCTATCTCGCCGAATTCGTGGCGCGGCGTTACCGCGGCAGCTTTACCGGCGCGCTGGCCGGCTTCTTCTCCTTTGGGTTCGTCGCCGCGGCCTTGCTCGGTTACTTCATCGTGCCCGCCTATGATAACGGCTGGCGCATCGTACTGGTGATCACGGCGGTGCCGGTCGTCATGCTGCTGTGGTGGCGGAAGGCCTTGCCGGAATCGCCGCGCTGGCTCGAAAGCCGGGGACGGGAGAAGGAAGCCGAAATCGTCCTCGACAGGATCGAGGCACGCTTTGCGCGCGAAGGCCTTGTCCTGCCGCCGCCGGTCGTCGAAGCCACAACACCGACCGGTACGGGTGGAACGCTGCTGGCCAATTTCGCAGCGCTTCTGGCGGCCCGCCAGGCGCGCATCACCATCATGACCTGGATCATGTGGCTCGCGATCACCTTCAGCTATTATTCCTTCTTCGTCTGGATCCCCGGCCTTCTGGTCCAGAACGGCATGAGCATCACCAAGAGCTTCGCCTATTCGATCGCGATCTATTGCGCGCAGATTCCCGGCTATTTCAGCGCCGCGTATTTCAACGAGCGCATCGGGCGGCAGGCAACGATCGCGACGTACATGGTGCTCGGCGGCGCCAGCGCACTCGGCCTCGCCTTCGCGCAGAGCGACCAGCAGATCATGGCCGCGGGAATCTTGCTGTCGTTCTTCATGAACGGCACCTATGCCGGCGTCTATGCCTACACGGCCGAGGTGTTCCCGACGGCGGTCAGAACCACCGGTGCCGGGCTTGCTTCCGCGATCGGCCGCATCGGTGCGATCGTCTCGCCGATCCTGGTCGGCTACCTCTATCCCAATTTCGGCTTTGCCGGCGTGTTCGGCGTTACCACCACCGTGCTGCTGCTGGGGGCGGTCACCGTCGTGCTGATGGGCGTACCGACGCGCGGCCGGTCGCTGGAAGAGATCGCGGCGGGCGAGGTTGCATGACGCGGATCAAACCAAAGGCTGATCCCTGGCTCTGCGCCGTCGCGGCAGCGCAGAGCAGCGTGGACCAGCCGAATGCGTTGTTCGCAGCGCTCGACCAGGCCGTGAAGTCGGCGATCGGGCACAAGCTGTTCACGATCCTGGCATACGACGACGCCAGCGGCGAAGCGGCGCGGGTCTATTCCAATCTTCCCGGACCCTATCCCGCGGGCGGACGCAAGCGCCTGGCGCCGGGTCCATGGACCGAGGCCGTGCTCGACCGCGGCGAGGCCTATATCGGCCGTACGCAGGACGATTTGCGCAACGTATTTTCCGACCACGAGCTGATCACCTCGCTTGGCTGCGCCAGCGTGCTCAACATGCCCGTGCGCTGGCGCGGACGCACGCTCGGCTCGCTCAATCTGCTGCACGAGGCGGGCTGGTATGACGAGGACGACGTCGCCGCCTGTCTCCCGTTTGCCCAGCTCACATTGCCGGCACTGCTTGCGCAGGCGCCCTGACAGGAAACCACCATGCCCAGCATCCTCTTCAAGAATGCCGCTCTGCTCGACCCGCTCCAGGCGGAGTTGCTGAGCCGTCATGACGTACTGGTCGAGAACGATCTGGTCAGGGAGGTCTCGGATCGGCCGATCAAGGTCGCCGCCGATCGAACCATCGATCTGAAGGGCAAGACGCTGATGCCCGGCCTGATCGATCTTCACGTGCACACCATCGCGATCGAGCTCAACCTGGCGCAGCAGGTCCACATTCCCAACGTGCTGGTGACGCTACGCTCGACGCTTCTGTTGCGCGGCATGCTGCGGCGAGGCTTTACGACCGTCCGTGATGCCGGCGGCGCCGGCCACGCGATGAAGCAGGCGATCGAGACCGGCCTGACCGACGGTCCGCGGCTGTTCGTGTCCGGCCGAGCGCTGAGCCAGACAGGCGGCCACGGCGACATGCGGGCGCGTTCGGACTACCTCGCCAGCGACGCGGTCTGTCCCTGCTGCGTGCGCGTCGGCGCGCTGGCGCGTGTTGCCGACGGTGTCGACGGCGTGCGCAAGGCGGTGCGCGAAGAGCTCCAGATGGGTGCCGACCAGATCAAGATCATGGCGTCCGGCGGCGTTGCTTCTCCGACCGATCCGGTCGGCGCCTTCGGCTACTCCGAGGACGAGATCCGCGCCATCGTCGAGGAGGCGCGAGGCCGGCAGACTTATGTGCTCGCCCATGCCTATACCGCCGCGGCAATCGCGCGCGCGGTCCGCTGCGGCGTGCGCACCATCGAGCACGGCAATCTCGTCGACGAGCCGACCGCGCGCCTGATGGCCGAGAAGGACGCGTATGTGGTGCCGACGCTCGTGACCTATGAAGCCCTTGCCAATGAGGGCGCGCAGTACGGTCTGCCGCCGGAGAGCGTCGCCAAGATCGCCGACGTCCGCGACGCCGGCCTGCGCTCGCTCGAGATCTATCGCAAGGCCGGGGTGAAGATGGGCTATGGCAGCGATCTGCTTGGACCGTCGCAGCGCCTCCAGAGCGATGAATTTCGCATCCGCGCCGAAATTCAGGGCGCACGCGAGGTCATCGCCAGCGCGACATTGGTCGGCGCCGAGGTGCTCGGCATGGAAGGCAAGCTCGGCCGGATCGTGCCCGAAGCTCTCGCGGATCTGCTGGTGGTCGACGGCAACCCGTTGCGCGACGTGACGTGCCTGCTCGGTCAGGGCGAGCGCATTCCGCTGGTGATGAAGGCGGGCAAGGTCCAGTTCGACAGGCTGGCCGCCTAGCGGGTCTCGCCGAGGACAAGGCTTGATCTTGGCGCGGCGGCATTATCAGCGGGCACCCAACAAGGATATTCGCAGCCATGGATATTACCCCGACCGCAACGCCGATCCGCTTTGCTCACGGGGAATTCCATGCCTGCTTCAATCATCCTGTCGCGCCTGTCGCTGGCCACGCCTGACGGCCGCTCGCTTCTCTCCAACATCGATCTGACCTTCGGCACTGAGCGAGCCGGGCTCGTCGGCCGCAATGGCGTCGGCAAGACAACTCTTTTCGCCGCGATTGCGGACGAGCACGTTCCGCAGTCGGGGCGTGTGATCGCAAACGGAACCGTCGGGCTTCTGCGCCAGGACGCCCAGCTCCGCGCGGGCGCGACGGTCGTTGACCTCTTCGGCGCGCGCGATGCCCTGGACCTGCTGCGCCGTGCCGAGCGTGGCGAAGCATCGGCCGAGGATGTCGCCGAAATCGACTGGACTCTCGAGACGCGGCTCGCATCCGCCCTTGCTCGCGTCGGGTTCGATATCGCGCCCGACACGGAATTGGACCGCTTGTCGGGCGGGCAGGTCACGCGGGTTCGTCTCGCGGCGCTGCTTTTCACCGGGCCGGACTTCCTGCTGCTGGACGAGCCCACCAACAATCTCGATCGGGACGGGCGCCGTGCCGTGATCGATCTCCTGGCGGCCTGGCGCGGCGGCGCGATCGTGGTCAGCCACGACCGGGCGCTGCTCGAGACGATGGACGCTATCGTCGAGCTGACCTCGCTCGGAGCAACGCGCTATGGCGGCAATTGGAGCAGCTATCGCGCGCAGAAGTCCGTCGAGCTCGCCGCCGTCCGGCACGACCTCGCGCATGCCGAGAAGCACCTGTCCGAGATCGACGGCAAGGCGCAGGAGGCGGCCGAGCGGAAAGCGCGCAAGGACAGCGGTGGCAAGAGGAAGCGCGCCAAGGGCGACATGCCGCGTATTCTCGCTGGTGCACGTCGGGATCGCAGCGAGGACAGCGGTGGCAAGACTGCGCAGATCACTGAACGGCGGCGCGCGGAAGCGCTCGATGCAGTCGACACCGCGCGCCGGCGCATCGAGGTCCTTCAGCCGCTGTCCGTAAAGCTGCCCTCGACGCAGCTGCCGGCGGGGAGCGAGGTGGTCTGGCTCGATCGCGTCAGTGCTGGCTATCAGCCGGAGCGACCGGTCTTGCGTAATCTATCGCTCACCATTGTTGGGCCGGAGCGTGTCGCGATTGTCGGGCCGAACGGCTCCGGCAAGACGACGCTGTTGAAGCTCATTGCTGGCGAGATGCGCCCCGTCTCGGGCACCGTGCGGGTCAGGCCTGACTTCGCGCTGTTCGACCAGAAGGTCAGCCTGCTCGATCCCGCGATCTCGATCCTCGACAATTTCGGGCGCCTCAATCCAAGGGCCGGCGCGAATGAGTGCCATGCTGCGCTGGCGCGCTTCATGTTTCGCGCCGATGCCGCCCTGCAGATCGTCGGCAGCCTGAGCGGCGGCCAGCTGTTTCGCGCGGGGCTCGCCTGCGTGCTGGGTGGATCGAGGCCGCCGTCACTGCTGATCCTGGACGAGCCGACCAATCATCTGGACCTCGAGTCCATCGAAGCCGTCGAAGCCGGCTTGAGGGCCTATGACGGCGCGCTGCTCGTCGTCAGCCATGACGAGGCGTTCCTGCAGGCCATCGGCGTCACGCGCCGGGTCGATCTTGCCACCTCGCGGCAATTGTTCGGCGCGGTAGAGCAATGATACCGACCCGCGGCTGATTATCCTTCGCGGGAAAAGGGCAGTTGCGTGCCAATGGCGGATCATCTGATCCCGCCCGATCGTCCGGATAAATTCTCAAAAACCCGACGCTCTGCCCCCAGCGCGTCGGGTGGAATGAATGAGTATCAATCGGTGATCCCAATGCCGTTGTTGTGACGCTTGCTGCACCAATTGACCACTCCGGGAAACTACCGCATCGGAACCAGGCTGCGACTGCCTGTTCCTCGCGGCGTCTAAGCGCTGCCGCCAGGCTCCAGCGCTTCGCCCATCTCCAGCGGATGCGCCATCGCCTCGTGCAGCGCGTCGCGGTCGAGCTCTCCTTCCGAGATGCTGATGACGACGCAGGCGACGCCGTTGCCGATGAGGTTGGTCAGCGCGCGGCACTCACTCATGAACTTGTCGATGCCGACCAGGATCGCGATCGACTGGATCGGAATGTCGGGCACGATCGAGAGCGTCGCGGCGAGCGTGATGAAGCCGGCGCCGGTCACGCCCGATGCGCCCTTCGAGGTGATCATGGCGATGCCCAAGATGCCGAGCTCCTGCCAGATCGTCAGATGGGTGTTGGTCGCCTGCGCGAGGAACAGCGTCGCCAGCGTCATGTAGATGTTGGTGCCGTCGAGGTTGAAGCTGTAGCCGGTCGGAATCACGAGGCCGACCACCGAGCGCGAGGCGCCGAGATGTTCCATCTTCTGGATCATCTGCGGCAGCACCGTCTCCGACGACGAGGTGCCGAGTACGATCAGCAATTCGTCCTTGATATAGGCGATGAAGCGCAGGATCGAGAAGCCAGAGAGCCGCGCGATCGAGCCCAGCACGATCAGCACGAACAGGATGCTGGTGAGATAGAACGTGCCGATCAGGGCGGCGAGGTTGAGCAGCGAGCCGAGGCCGTAGGCCCCGACGGTGAACGCCATCGCGCCGAATGCGCCGATCGGCGCCACGCGCACGATGATGCGGATGATGCCGAAGAACATCTTTGCGGCCTTGTCGATCGCCTCCGCGATCGGCTCGCCGGTCTTGCCGAGGAAGGCGATGGCGAAGCCGGAGAGGATCGAGACCAGCAGCACCTGCAACAGGTCGCCGCGCGCGATTGCGCCGACATAGCTGTCGGGGATGATCGCCATCAGATGGGCGACGATGCCCTCCTCCTTGGCTTTGGTGACGTAGGTCGCGACCGACTTCGGGTCGATCGTGGCGGGATCGATGTTGAAGCCGTGCCCGGGCTGGAGAATCTCGCCGACCAGGAGGCCGATGGCGAGCGCGACGGTTGAGACGGTCTCGAAATAGATCAGCGATTTCAGTCCGACCCGGCCGACGCGCTTGAGGTCGCCCATCGAGGAGATGCCGTGCACCACGGTGCAGAAGATCACCGGCGCGATCATCATCTTGATCAGCGCAATGAAGCCGTCGCCGAGCGGCTTCAGCGCCTTGCCGAGGTCCGGGTAGAAATAGCCGATCAGCACGCCGAGCGCGATCGCGATCAGGACCTGGATGTAAAGGATCTTGTACCAGGGTTGATACCGACGATGAACGGCTGGCTGGATCGCGACTTGTGTCATATTATTCGGTCCGGAACGCCTTGATCTTGCATGATTTACATCATGTGATGTCCGCCGCATAAGCAACAATCACATTTTTGTCGGATCGCACGAACATCAATCGCTGCACCGCAAACGGGGGAACATGTCGAACGCAACGGGCTCGCACGAGCAGGCGCATAGCTATTTTCCGCGTTGGAAGCTGAAGGCCTCTGGCGTGATCATGCCGGAGGAGCGGCTGCCATGGGGCCAGACCATCGTCTCCGGTCTCCAGCATTGCGTTGCAATGTCGGGGTCGACGATCATCGCACCGCTGCTGATGGGGTTCGATCCCAACGTTGCGGTCCTGTTCTCCGGCGTCGGCACGCTGATCTTCTTCGTCATCGTCGCGGGCCGCGTGCCGAGCTATCTCGGCTCGAGCTTCGCGTTCATCGCCGTCGTCATCGCCGCCACCGGCTATGCCGGGCACGGGCCGAACCCGAACCTGTCGGTTGCGCTCGGCGGCATCGTCGGCGCCGGTGTGTTGTACGGCGTGATCGCGCTGATCGTGATGTGGTCGGGCATCGGTTGGGTCGAGCGCCTGATGCCGCCGGCCGTCACCGGCGCCGTGGTCGCCGCGATCGGCCTCAACCTCGCGCCCGTGGCCGTCAAGGCGGTGAGCGCCAACGCGTTCGAGACCTGGATCGGACTCGCGACCGTTCTGATCATCGGCGTGGTCGCCGTTGCGGCTCCCGGCCTGTGGCGCCGTCTGCCGATCATCCTCGGCGCAATCGGCGGATATCTGTTGTATCTGCTGTTCGCGAACGGCCTCGGCTTCGGCAAGCCGATCGACTTCACGCAGCTCGCGGCTGCGCCGTGGTTCGGCCTGCCGAACTTCACGACGCCCACTTTCCACGCCGATGCGATTGTCCTGATCGCGCCGGTCGCAATCATTCTCGTCGCCGAGAATCTCGGTCACATCAAGGCCGTCGGCGCCATGACCGGCCGCAGCCTCGATGGCTATCTCGGCCGCGCTTTGTTTGCCGACAGCCTCGCGACGATCGTCGCCGCTTGCGGCGGCGGCACTGGCGTAACCACCTATGCCGAGAACATCGGCGTCATGGCCGCGACGAAGGTCTATTCGACCCTGTTGTTTGCCTTCGCCGCGACCGTGTCGCTGCTGCTCGGCTTCTCGCCGAAATTCGGTGCGCTGATCCTGTCGATCCCCGGTCCTGTTATCGGCGGCCTTTCGATCGTGCTGTTCGGTTTGATCGCGGCGATGGCGGGCCGGATCTGGGTCGAGAACAAGGTCGATTTCGCGAACCCTGCGAACCTGATCACCGTCGCCGTGGCGCTGACCGCAGGTGCAGGCGACCTCACGCTGAAATTCGGCGCGTTCACCATTGGCGGAATCGGCACCGCCACCTTCGGCGCGATCATTCTCTACCAGATCCTGACCTCTCCGATCGCACGCCGCGCGGAATGAATCGCAGGGATGCGCTAGTGGATGGAACAAAACACCGGTTCCGTCCATGATGAGGCATCCCGGAGAAAGAAAGCTCATGCCACAGACCGATCTCTCGACGACCGATCTCTCAACCATTTTTCCCTCACGCCTCGTTGGCCGATATGCCCTGGTGACCGGTGCCTCCCAGGGCATCGGCCGCGCCGTTGCTATCAGGCTCGCCCAGGAAGGGGCGACCGTTGCCATCAATTATGTCGATCACCCCGACAAGGCGGAGGAGACGCTTGCGCTCGCAAGGACGGGATCTGGCGATCGCGGTCACGGCAAGCTCGACCATGTCATCGTCAAGGCCGACGTCAGCAACGACAAGGAGGTGGCTGCGATGTTCGAGACGATCCTGGCGCGCTGGAAGCGCCTCGACTGTCTCGTCAACAATGCCGGCTTCCAGCGCGAATCGCCGAGCGAGGCGCTCGACATCGAAACCTATCGCCGCATCATCGATGTCAATCTCAATGGCGCCGTGCTCTGCGCGCAGAAGGCGCTGGCGCATTTCGTCGCGCGCGGCGCTGGCGGCAGCATCATCAACTGCTCCAGCGTCCACCAGATCGTCCCGAAGCCGGGCTATCTCGCTTATTCGATCAGCAAGGGCGGCATGGCCAATCTGACCCGCACGCTGGCGCTGGAATTCGCCGGACGCGGCATCCGCGTCAACGCGGTCGGTCCCGGCGCGATCGACACGCCGATCAACGCGGCCTGGACCGGCGAGGCCGACAAGCGAACCAACGTCGCGAGCCACATCCCACTCGGGCGCGTCGGAGCCCCAGAAGAGATCGCCGCCGTATTTGCCTTCCTCGCATCGGACGATGCGAGCTACATCACCGGCCAGACCATCTATGCCTGCGGTGGCTTGACGCTGTTCCCCGAGTTCCGGGAGAACTGGGCGAGCTAGCCCAAACATCGCGATGCAATCCAGCAACAGTCGGAAAAAACCGGGCCGTCGGCGTTGCATGCACAGGCGAATTCAACCGAACGGTTGATGTCCGGCCCGTCGTCTTGACCCACGTTCGCGGCGGCCGTAGCCGGCCAACGATCGGGATAGACCCGGACCTCTGGACCTGAGAGCGCAAATGCTTCGTGCGATCCCTAACGCGATGTTTTGTTTGATCGATGTTTTGTTTGATCAGAGCCTTGGCTGCAGCCGTGGTGCTCGCCATGTTCGTCTTGACGCTTGATCTGGCGCCCGCCGCCGCGCAAGGGGTCTGCGGCGCGGCGGTAACAGGCACTGCGCTCGGTTCTGCGCCTGGCGCCGGCGCCGTCGCTTGTGGCGGCCAAGCGACCGGTAACGGCAGCGTGGCGATCGGCCAAAGTCAGGCAGCGGGTACCGCCAGCACGGCAGTCGGTGGGGCCAGCAAGGCGGACGGAACGGGCGTGACGGCAAGCGGGTTCGGCAGCACGGCGTCTGGAGTCTACAGCACGGCGACCGGTATCGAAAGCCTAGCAGCCGCTGACTACAGCACGTCGACCGGCGGCTACAGCGCCGCGGCGGGCGTCGGCAGCACCGCGATGGGCGGCGGCGAGTTCATTGGTGGCGTTGAAACGGGTGCCTCCGCGTCCGGGAATTATAGCGTCGCGATCGGAGGTGGCGGCGACGGAGCCGCCGGCGTAGGCGCACATTCCAACGGCGACAAATCGATCGCGATCGGCCTGACTAGCGTTGCGACGGGGGCATCTGCCACCGCGATCGGGAGCGGAGCCAGCGCCAGCACAACAAACGCCCTCGCCCTGGGCAACGCGGTGACGGCAAGCGGCGGCAATTCCTTCGCGGCCGGCAACAACTCCCACGCCACCGGGGCGAGCGCTGTCGCGATCGGCGATGGCGCAACCGCTGGCACGGGCGCCAATGCGATTGCGATCGGCACGGGCGCCGTCTCGACCGGATCGATCGCAGTCGGCGCAGATTCGGCCGCGGCGTTCGGCAACACAGCCGTGGGCGACGGCGCGAAGGCGAGTGCCGCCGCCGGCAGTTCTGCCTTCGGCAACGGCGCGACCGCGTCCGCGCTCAATGCGACCGCGATCGGTGCGGGAGCCTCGGCTGGTTTTACCAACTCCACCGCGGTCGGTGCCGGCGCAACGGCCACCGCCGCCAATCAGGTCGCGATCGGGACGGCGAGCAACACCTATCGCATGGCCGGCGTCGCATCCGCGGCGAGCCTCGCAGCGCAGAGCGAAGTATTCGAACGGGGATTCGCGTCTCCGTGCAACAGTGGGAATTGCCGTGCGTGCGAATAATGGAATCGAGACGAAATCCGGCGAACCGTCGTCGCGGCGTTGTCGCACCGCTAACCGGCAATATGGATCTCAAAGCGGTGGATCAGGCGCGGGGTTTCGGAACCTAGAGGATGACGACCTCCGCCACCGCACCCGTCCGCGCCGGATGTCTCGGGCCGGACTATTAGGCGGCACCGCCGTTATTCTTATCATGGCGATCGCGGTTGCGCCGGCACACGCAGATGGCGGTGCCGGCGGCACTAGTCCCCCCTTCAGTGGTGGCACAGGCGGCATCGATAGCGCAACGAGCACCGGCGGCGCTGGAGGCGATAACTTCCAAGGAGGCGGTGGCGGCGGCGCCGGAACCACTGGAGGCAAGGGCGGCACGTCGACGGCCAGCACTGTCTTCGGTGGCCCACCCGTATTGGGAGGAGCCGGAGGAGCTGCGGCAGGGGCGGCCGGCGCAGATGGTGCCTCCTACCCTGGTGGCGCCAACGGCGGCGGCGGCGGCGGCGGTGGCGGCGCCCACGGCTCTGTCCAGGCAGGAGTTCCAATCGGCAATGTCAGCGGTGGCGCCGGCGGCAGCGGAGGCAACGCGGATATCATCAACTCCCAAGACGGCGCCGGCGGCGGCGGGGCTGGCGGCTGGGGCGCGGTCGTCACTGGCGGCGGCAATCTCGGCACGCTCTCGTCAACCGTTACCGGCGGCGCGGGCGGTGGTGGGGGCGATGGCGGAAATGTTCGACAAAGCATTGGGGCGCAAGGCGGTTCCGGGGGCATCGGGCTCGCGCTCGCACCCGGAGCCGGCAGTGCCGCGCCTGCAATCACCATTGACGCGAATGCCATCGGTGGCGGTGGCGGCGGCGGTGGCTACACCCGGGGAGTAGGCGGTGCGGGCGGTAGCGGCGGCGCCGCCTTCAGCGCTGGACTAAACACGGTCGACGCCAATGTGACTATCATCGCGGGCAGGACCGTCGCTGGCGGTGCGGGCGGTAGTGGCGGCATCAGCTACGAGGCGGTGGCTGGCCCTGGTACGATCGGCAATCAGGGCCCTGCCGGTAACCCCGGCGGCAATGGCGGCACCGGCCTCAATGGTGATCCCACCGGCGTTGGCGGCGCAGGCGCCGCGGGCGGTCTTGGTGTCACGTTCATGGCTACCGCCACGTTGACCAACGCAGGCAGCATCATCGGCGGCAATGGTGGCAGCGGCGGTAGCACCCGCGGCGGTACCGGCGGCTACGGTGGCGACGGTGGCCAAGGCGGTCCTGGTGGCCCACCCGGCAAGGGTGGCAATGGCGGTGACGGCGGATTCGGCGGCTTCGGCGACGCTGGCGGCGCCGGGGGAACTGGCGGCATCGCTGTCATGTTCGCGGCGGCCGGCACGCTCTTCAACACCGGCACAATTACCGCTGGCGCCGGAGGCGGCGCCGGCCAGGCCGTGGGCGGCAACGGCGGCCTCGGCGGCATCGGTGGCTTCGACATCGGCGGCGGTGGTGGCATCGACGGCGCGGGGGGACAGGGCGGTATCGTCCGCGGCGGCAGCAACGGCGGCGATGGCGGCATTGCCGTCATGTTCGCGGCGACTGGCGCGCTGTCTAACACCGGCACCATTCTCGGTGGCGTTGGCGGCACCGGCGGCGACAGCATTGGCGGCTCCGGCGGCGCAAGTCAGGGTGAAGGCGGCGGCGACGGCGGCGACGGCAGCGCCGGCGGCAACGCCGGCAACGGTGGCATCGCCGTCATGTTCGCCGGGGCCGGCACACTCTCCAACACAGGAACCATTACCGCGGGTGCCGGCGGCAGCGGCGGCCAGAGCGCTGGCGGCGGCGGCGGCGCAGGCGGCGTCTTCAACAATAATGGTGAAAATGGCGGCAATGGCGGCAACGGCAGCAACGGCGGCACCGGCGGCAACGGTGGGACCGCTGTGATGTTCGCGGGGGCCGGCACACTCTCCAACATCGGGAGCATTATCGGCGGCGCAGGCGGCAACGGCGGCCAGAGCACGGGTGGCGGTGGCGGCTTTGGCGGTAGCGGCAACGGAAGCGTCGGCCAGAGCGGCATCGGCGGCGCTGGCGGCGGCGGCGGCAGCGGCGTGATGTTCGCAGGCGGCGGCGTGCTCGCCAACACCGGCAACATCACGGGCGGAGCTGGTGGCCTCGGCGGTATGGGCAGCAGTCTTGGCGCCGTTGGCCTCGGCGGTGCTGGCGTTTACGGCACCGACATCACCGTCATCAACAGCGGTTCGATCTCCGGCGGCCTCTCCGGCGATGGCGTGACGCGCGCCAACGCGGTCACCTTCACCAGCGGCGCCAACATCCTCGAACTCCGAGCAGGCTTCAGTTTCACTGGCAACGTCGTCGACCAGACCGGCAACGGCACCTTCCAACTCGGTGGCGGCACCGCCGCGAGTTTTGACATTTCGCAACTCGGCACGCCGCAATATCAGGGCTTTGCCTCCTTTGCCAAGGTTGGTGATTCCACCTGGACGCTGACCGGCACCAGCACCTTCGCCGGTCCCGTGAACGTCAACGCAGGCACCTTGTCGGTCGAGGGCAATCTGGCATCCGCTACGAGCCTTACCGTCAACACGGGCGGCGCACTCGACGGCACCGGCACCGTCGGCAATACGGTGATCGCAAGCGGCGGCAGCTTCGCACCAGGCAACGGCACGCCCGGTTCGTCGATGATGGTCATGGGTAATCTAGCGTTCCAGTCCGGCGCGATCTATCTGGTCGCGCTCAATTCGGCGACGGCGTCGTTCGCCAACGTCACCGGCGCGGCGACGCTCGGCGGCGCCTCCGTCAACGCCGCGTTCGCGGCGGGGCCGTTTGTAAATATATCAAAGACCTACACCATTTTGAGCGCCGGCAGCGTTAGCGGCACCTTCGGTTCGCAGGTCATCAGCAATCTGCCGTCCGGCTTCCAGGGTTCGCTGCGCTACGATCCGACGCATGCCTATCTCGACCTGGTGCTGAATTTCGTGCCGCCGTCCGGCAGCGGACTCAACCGCAATCAACAAAACATCGCCAACGCGTTGACCAATTCGTTCACCACCGCCGGCAGCATTCCCATGGCGTTTGGCGCGCTGACACCGACGGGCCTGACCCAAGCCTCCGGTGAGGTGGCGACCGGATCGCAGCAGACCACCTTCAATGCGATGAACCAGTTCATGGGCCTGATGACCGATCCCTTCATGAACCGCGGCGGCGGCACCGGCTCGGCGGGCGCCACCGGCTATGCTGAGGAAGCCGCCAGCGCCTATGCTGCGCGCAAAAAGAACACCGATGCGTTTGCGATGTTCACCAAGGCACCGCTCGCGCCCTCCTTCGAACAGCGCTGGAGCGTGTGGACCGCGGGCTATGGTGGATCGCAAACCACCGATGGCAATTTGGCACTCGGCTCCAACAACACCACCAGCAGCGTTTACGGCACTGCTGTAGGCGCCGACTATCTGTTCTCACCCAACACCGTCGCGGGTTTTGCGCTGGCCGGTGGCGGCACCAATTTCAGCGTCAACGGATCGGGCAGCGGCCGCTCGGATTTATTCCAGGCCGGTGCCTATGTCCGCCACACCGAAGGCGCGGCCTATATCACGGCCGCTTTGGCCTATGGCTGGCAGGACATCACCACCGATCGTATCGTCACCGCTGGCGGTTTCGGCCATCTGCGCGCCGAGTTCGATGCCAACGCCTACTCAGGTCGGGTCGAAAGCGGCTATCGCTTCGTGACGCCGTTGGCCGGCGGGATCGGGATCACACCGTATGCCGCGGGCCAGTTCACTACCTTCGACCTGCCGGCCTATGCCGAAAGCGTGCTGGCCGGCAGCGGCGCGTTCGCACTGGGCTATGGCGCCAGGAGCGTCACCGATGTCAGGAGCGAACTCGGCATCCGCACCGACAAATCCTACGCGCTCGCCGATGGCATTCTGACCCTGCGCAGCCGCTTTGGCTGGGCGCATGATTACGATCCCAGCCGTTCGGTGGCCGCCACCTTCCAGGCGTTGCCCGGCGCGAGCTTCGTCGTCAACGGTGCGGCACAGGCTTCCGACAGCGCACTGACCACTGCCTCAGCCGAACTGAAATGGCGCAACGGCTGGTCGGTGGCTGCGACCTTCGAGGGCGAGTTTTCGAAGGTGACCAACAGCTACGCCGGCAAGGGCGTGGTGCGATACGCTTGGTGATGGGGGGCCCGGAGCGTGATCCGAAAAAGTGTGAAGCGGCTTCCTGAAAACTTCATGCTCCAACAAGGAGCTAAAAACGCCATGACGATCCAACCTGATCTTATAGCGCGTTAACCCGCCGCCCGGACGAGATCAACATTGAGGCCGGCCGCGCCACCGCCGGACCGGGCGCCGCCGCCGACGTCAGGCGCGCCCGCTGCGGCCCGGCGACGGCCACGCCAACAAGACCGGGAACTACACCGTGCTGCGCGATCTCAGCGCGCCCGGATTCCAGACGAACACCGCCGCAAAGCTTGCGGAGATATTTGCCAAGCAGCGCGGCGACAAAGCTCGATCTCTCCGGCGTCGCTGTCATCGATCCGCAATTGTCGCTGCTGCCGCAGATCGAGCCGAACGGTCTCCTGCACATGGCAGGATTTTTTCCGTCGGCGCCGTCGCAGGTGAACTTCGAGCTGTTGTTTGCGCCGGTCGAAGGGCAATGGCGCGTGTTCGGTGTTTCCTTGTCGGTCGGCCAATCCGCCCCCGTGGCGCCGCCGGCGCCTGAGGCTCCGCCGGGCAAGGCCGTCGTCTCGCAGAAGCAATCCACGCCGCCGAAACCGAGCGTGCCTGCAAAACAGCCGGCCCCGTCCGCGACGCAGTGATGGTGAACGGAACTGACGCGGCTTTGCTCAACGATGGAGCAGGGCGGTCCGCCTCTTGAGTCCAACTGGCGGCGCCATGCCGCTTCATCGCGCAACGCGCTTCTCAATATTCGTGCATGCGGAGTTTTGCAGCGGTCATGCACCTTGTGGTACGGTGCGACTGAAGGCGCGAATGCCCTGCAAATTGTTCGGAATGATGAAGAGCTGGTTGTGACGTCTGAAGCTGCTCTGCTGTCAGAGCTGATCGGTCTGATTTACGATGCCGCGCTCGACCCCGCACTTTGGCCCCGTGCCCTGGAGCAGGCCTGCCTGTTCGTCGGCGGCTCCTCCGGCGCCTTGTTCTGGCACGACGCAGCCACCGAGCAAACCGCAGTGCTGCACCTCTTCAATGAAGAGCCGCACTACACAAAGCTCTATCTCGAGAAATATCTTCCTCTAAATCCGTGCTTTCCGGCCGCCACTTTCTGCGAGGCTGGTCTCGTCTATGCATCCACCGATTTCGTCCCGTTCGAGGAAATGGCGGAGACGCGCTTCTATGAAGAGTGGATGAAGCCGCAGGACATGATCGATGCGCTCGGGTCGAATCTGGAGAAGGGGGCCACCAATTCATCGATCATCAGCGTCCGGCTGCATGAAAAGGACGGCCTCGCCGATCCCGACAATCGGCGCCGCTTTGCGCTGATCGTGCCGCATTTCCAGCGAGCCGTGTCGATCGGGCGGTTGTTCGATCAGAGCAAGACAGCTCAGGCGGTGCTGACCCAGACGCTCGACAGCGTGGCGGCCGCGGTCTTCCTGGTCGGTCCCAATGGACGCCTTGTCTTCACCAATGAACCGGCTCGGCTCATCCTCGACCGGGGCGGGCTGCTCATCGAGCGAAAGGGAGCTTTGACCGTGACGGCGCCCGAGGCGCAGCGTGCGCTGCGCGAGGCGCTTTTCGCCGCCGAGAACGGCAATACCACCTCTGACAACGGCGGCTCGATTCCGATCGTCAGCGCGCAGGGCCGCTGGTTTGTCGATGTGCTGCCATTGACCTCGGGCGACCGCCGGCGCACCGGGGCGCTGCATTCGGCGGTGGCCGCCGTCTTCGTCCGCAAGACCTCGCCTGCAAGCCCGCCGCCGCTGGAAGCGCTGGCAAAGCTCTACAATCTCACGGCCAGCGAGATCCGTGTGCTTGATGGCGTCATGAAGGTGAGCGGGGTGAAGGCCCTCGCCGAGGCCCTCGGGCTGACGCAGGCCACCGTCAAGACGCATCTCCACAATGTCTTCCGCAAGACCGGCACGGCGCGGCAGAGCGAGCTCGTGAAGCTGATCGCGGGATTCGAGCCGTCGGAACGGTGCTGATCTGGCAAAACCGGCCTGCGCAGACTACATCTGCGCCATGGCAAAACCTCCGCTGGCAAACCGTCCGCTCGAAGATTTCGTCGGCCGCCACGAAAATCTGTTCGTGCTGACCGGCGCCGGCTGCAGCACAAATTCGGGGATTCCCGATTACCGAGACAGCCACGGCAACTGGAAGCGGACCCAGCCGGTCAACTTCCAGGCTTTCATGTCGGAAGAGCAGACGCGCCAGCGCTATTGGGCGCGCAGCCTGATCGGCTGGCGGCGGTTCGGCCAGGCGCGGCCGAACGATGCGCATCATGCGCTCGCGCGGCTCGAGGCGAGCGGGCGCTGCGGCATGCTGCTGACCCAGAATGTCGACCGGCTGCATCAATCCGCCGGCCACCGGCAGGTGATCGATTTGCATGGCCGGCTCGATCTCGTCCGCTGCATGGGCTGCGGGGCTAAGACGCCGCGCAACGAATTCCAGGATGCGCTTGGCCGCGCCAATGCGGGATGGCTGACGCTCGATGCGGCGGACGCGCCTGACGGCGACGCCGACCTTGAGCATGCGGATTTCTCGTCGTTCAAGGTGCCTCCTTGCGAAGCCTGCGGCGGCATCCTCAAGCCCGACGTGGTGTTTTTCGGCGAGAACGTCCCGCGCGACGTGGTCGCGACCGCGCAGGATCATCTGTCGCAGGCCGACGCCATGCTGATCGTCGGCTCATCGCTGATGGTCTATTCCGGCTTCCGCTTCGTGAAGGCTGCCGCAGATCGTCAGATTCCGATCGCCGCGGTCAATCTTGGACGCACTCGCGCCGACGATCTCCTCACGCTCAAGGTCGAGGAGCGCTGCGAGGCGGCGCTTGCATTCCTGCTCTGAACTCGCGCGAAGCGAACACGTCTTGCCTATTGCATGGGTGCCAAGCAGAATAGCCGGGCGCAGCGTCGCCGGCACGCTCGATGGCATGGAATTTGCTGCGTTTTCACCCCGATCTTGACGATCAGCACGGAGAATTTTGGAATGTTTGAGGGAGCCGAAATGCGGCTTGCCGTTGATATCGGTGGCACGTTCACCGACATCGTGCTGGACGTGGGTGAGGTGCGCAAAACGCGCAAGTTGCTGACGACGCCGCAGCGGCCGGAGCAGGCGGTGCTGGATGGCATGCGGCTCATCCTTACCGATGCGCGCGCGCATATCAGCGACATCGACGTGTTCATCCACGGCACGACGCTCGCGACCAACGCCATCATCGAGCGGCGCGGCGCCAAGACCGCGCTGATCGCGACCGACGGTTTTCGCGACGTGCTCGATATCGGCACCGAGAGCCGCTACGACCAGTATGACCTCGGCATCGACAAGCCGAAGCCGCTGGCGCCGCGCAGCCTGCGCTTCACCGTGCCAGAGCGCATCGACGCGCACGGCGCGGTCCGCCTCCCGCTGGATGAAGCAGCCGTGCGCGCGCTCGCGCCGAAATTGCGTGAGCTGAAGGTCGAAAGCGTCGCGATCGCGTTCCTGCATTCCTACGCCAATCCCGAGCACGAGCGCCGCACGGCTGCGATCATCAGTGAGGAGATGCCCGGCATCTCCGTGACGGTGTCCTCCGCGGTGTGCCCCGAGATCCGCGAATATGAGCGCACCTCGACTGCGGTTGCCAACGCCTATGTGCAGCCGCTGATCGACGGCTATCTCGCCCGCATGTCCGATGCCTTGCAGGTCGAGCAGTATCGCGGTGCCATCTATCTCGTGACCTCCGGCGGCGGTGTCACCTCGATCGAGACGGCGCGGCGCTTTCCGGTGCGTCTTGTCGAATCCGGCCCTGCCGGCGGCGCGATTTTTGCGGCGCAGATCGCGGCGCGTCTTGGCGAGAGCAAGGTGCTGTCCTTCGACATGGGCGGCACCACCGCAAAGATCTGCCTGATCGAAAAATATCAACCCGAGACCTCGCGCGTGTTCGAGGTCGATCGCGCCGCGCGCTTCCTGAAAGGCTCAGGCCTGCCGGTGCGCATCCCCGTGATCGAGATGGTCGAGATCGGCGCCGGTGGCGGCTCGATCGCCCATGTTGACGCCATGAAGCGTGTCACCGTCGGCCCCGAGAGTGCGTCTTCTGAACCGGGACCGGCCTGCTACGGCCGCGGCGGCCAGCGTCCGGCCGTGACTGATGCCGACGTTGCGCTCGGCATGATCGATCCCGATGCTTTTGCGGGCGGCACGATCAAGCTAGATTCAGAGCTTTCGAAGCAAGCGCTGCTACGCAGCGTCGGCGAGCCGCTTGGCTTGTCGGCGGAAACTGCGGCCTATGCCGTGCACGAGGTCGTCTGCGAGAACATGGCGAGCGCTGCGCGCGTGCACGCGGTCGAACGCGGCGAGATCGTTGGCCAGCACACGCTGATCGCCTTTGGCGGTGCCGCGCCGCTCCATGCCGCGCGCGTCGCCGAGAAGATCGGTGTCTCCCGGGTGATCGTGCCCTCGAATGCCGGCGTCGGTTCGGCGGTCGGATTCCTTGCGGCTCCCATCGCCTATGAACTCGTGCGTAGCCGCCACGTCCGGCTCGATGACTTCGACACGGGTGCAGTCTCCGACCTGCTTCAGGAGATGGTGACCGAAGCACGTGCGCTGGTCGAGCCCGGCGCTGCCGGCCAACTGGTGCGCGAACGTCGCGCGGCCTTCATGCGCTATGTCGGCCAGGGCCACGAGATCACCGTCGAGCTGCCGAACCGGCCGCTGACATCAGCCGATCTCGCCGGCCTGCGCCAAAAATTCGAGGCGGACTATTCGGCGATGTTCGAGCGTCCGATCCCGGGCGCGGCGATCGAGGTGCTGAGCTGGTCGGTGCTCGCGACCACCGAAGCGCGCAATCCGCCCACGGTTGCGGCCGTGACACGCAAGCCCGCGGATAAAGCCTCCGGCAGCCGCAAATTCTTCGACGGCCGCGCAGGCGAGGTGATCGAGATCCCGCTCTATCGCCGCGAGGACATGGCGCCCGGCGCGACGATTGCGGGCCCTGCCGTGATCGCCGAGGACGAGACCTCCACCTTCGTCTCGAACAGTTTTGACGCCCATATCGACGGTGCCGGCAGCATCGTCATGGAACGAAAGGCGGCCTGATCATGAGCAAGGCAAGTGGCGCGAGCCTGATCGACCTTCAGATCATGTGGCACCGGCTGATCGCCGTGGTTGAGGAGCAGGCGCAGGTGCTGCTGCGCACCGCCTTCAGCCCCATCGTGCGCGAATGCGGCGATCTCTCCGCCGGCGTGTTCGACCTCAGGGGGCGAATGCTGGCGCAGGCGGTGACGGGCACGCCCGGTCACGTCAACTCGATGGCGGAATCGGTCAAGCACTTCATCAATCATTTCCCGCTGGAGACGATGAAGGAAGGCGACGCCTACATCACCAACGATCCCTGGATGGGCACCGGCCATCTCAACGACTTCGTCGTCACCACGCCCTGCTTCAAGGACGGCAAAATCGTCGCGCTGTTCTCCTGCACCAGCCATCTCATGGACATCGGCGGCATCGGCTTCGGGCCTGATGCCACCGACGTGTTCATGGAGGGGCTCTACATCCCCATGCTGAAGCTGATCGACCAGGGCGTCGTCAACGAGACGCTGATGGCGATGATCCGCACCAACACGCGGTTGCCGATCGATACCGAGGGCGACACCTATTCGCTCGCCGGCTGCAACGATGTCGGCTGCGAGCGCCTGGTCGAGATGATGACCGAATTCGAGATCGAGACGCTCGACGAGCTCGGCGACTACATCTGCGACCGCTCGCGCGAGGCGGTGCTGGCAGAGATCGCGAAGCTGCCGAAGGGGACGTGGCGCAACAGCATGGTGGTCGACGGCTATGACGCGCCGGTCACGCTGGCGGCGACGCTGACGATCTCGGATACTGGCATTCACGTCGATTTCGACGGCACCTCGGCCGCCTCGAAGTTCGGCATCAACGTGCCGCTCTCCTACACCACGGCCTATACCGTGTTCGGCCTCGGTTGCGTCGTCGCCTCGCAGATCCCGAACAATGCCGGCTCGCTCTCGCCGCTGACGGTGTCGGCGCCTGCTGGCGCGATCCTCAATGCGCCGAAGCCGGCGCCCGTGGCGTCGCGTCACATCGTCGGCCAGATGCTGCCCGACGTGGTGTTCGGCTGCCTGCGCCAGATCATTCCCGAGCGCGTGCCGGCGGAAGGCACCTCGTGCCTGTGGAATCTCAATGTGCGCGGACAGACCCGCTCGGGGGCTGGCGGCAATTACGGGTTCTCGATGGCTGTCACCAGCAATGGCGGCACCGGCGCGCGCTTCGGTAAGGACGGGCTGTCGGCCACCGCCTATCCCAGCGGCGTGCGCGGCACGCCGGTCGAGATCGCGGAGACGCAGACGCCGCTGATCTTCTGGCGCAAGGAGCTGCGCCCGGATTCCGGCGGGGCAGGACGCACCCGCGGCGGCCTCGGCCAGATCATCGAGGTCGGCACCGGCATCGATGCGCCCTTCGACATCCTCGCGGCCTTCGATCGCATCGACCATCCGCCACGCGGACGCGATGGCGGCCAGAACGGCGAGGCTGGTTATGTCGGCCTGAAGTCCGGCCAGAAGATGCGTGGCAAGGGCTTTCAGACCGTGCCGCGCGATGATCGCCTGGTGGTGATGACGCCGGGTGGCGCCGGGATCGGCGATCCCCGGGAGCGTATGCCGGAAAGCGTGCGCGACGACCTCGAAAGCGGATTGGTGTCTTCAGACAATGCCGCGGCGATCTATGGGCGTGCGGGGTGAGGTGACTCGACTCCATCGCCTGTGTCGCGCCGCTCTATCTCATCGTGATGATCGACTTCGTGCTGCTGCCGACGACCTGGCCGAGCATCGCCATGATGGTGCCGAAAGTGCTTTACGGCTAACCCGCGTCAGTCCGGGATTGGTCGATTGAGACGAAACGGTCAGTGCCGCTGCCGTTTCAAATGGGCTCTCGCGCGTCGAATTCGCGCCGCGCATGCGTTCCGTCTTTGCACTCCCTGCGTTCCGGCGTACGCTATGCCTGCGAGCAGAAGCGCAATAGCAATCACTCCGTTGAACGTAACTCCTTTGGCGATATGCGCCGAAAGGCGGGGATATTCGTTGGCAGATCATGTCCGATGGAGAGCAATCGACGCGTACTGAACTGCAGACGCCCCTCGCAGCGGCGCTCATCACGCAATCCATAAACACGAAAGCGGGAGGAAGTGCATATGAGGAAGCAGTGGCTTAACTCGGGTTTACCTGTTCTTGTCGGCGCGACGCTTGCGGCGTCGGCGGCGTTGGCTCAAACCGTGGATACGGCCCGGATCGAGGCCGGCGGTCAGAACGATTGGCTCACCTATCACGGTTCATACAAATCCTATCACTACAGCCCGCTCGCGCAGATCAATGCGAACAATGTCGGCAATCTGGGCGTAGCCTGGATACACATTCCCGGACGATCGACGCGTGGCCTGCAGTCAATGCCGCTCGTGGCCGACGGCGTGCTCTTTTACTCGGGTTCTTACAGCCGTGTCTTTGCGCTGAACGGCACGACGGGCGAGGTGATCTGGTCGTTCTTTCCGGAGCTGGATGAGGCGCTGATCAGCCGACAGACCCACTCTCCTTACAACCGCGGCGTAGCTCTCGGTGAAGGCAAGGTCTTCGTCGGTACGATGGATGGTCGTCTCATCGGGCTGGATGCGAAGACGGGAAAGGTCCTCTGGGACACCAAGCTGATCGACTCGCAGAAGCTCACGGTCGGCTTCACCGGCGCGCCGCTTTACGCGAAGGGGAGCGTGATTATCGGCGCGCAAGGTGGTGAATGGCCGGGCCGTGGCCCGATCTTCGCTGTGGATGCCGCCACCGGCAAGAAGAAGTGGGAGTTCCTGACGGTCGCAGGCACCGACGAGGCCATGAAGACCTGGGGCAGCGATTCCTGGCGCACCGGCGGTGGTGGCGGCTGGATGCCGGGCACCTACGATTCCGAGACCAGCACCATCCTGTGGGGCACCGCAAACCCGGCGCCGCTCTACGATTGGTCAGGCGCTGATTACAAGACGCAAGGTGCGCGTCCCGGCGACAATCTCTATACGAGTTCGGTGATCGGTCTCGATATCGATACCGGCAAGCTGAAATTCTACCATCAGGAACTGCCGCACGACGCCTGGGACTTCGACAGCGCGGTCGGCGAGTTCGTGATGCTCGAGCGCGACGGCCAGAAGTACGTGGTTCATCCGAACAAGAGCGGCTACATCTTCGTCTATGACCGCAATCTCGGTTTGAAGAACGTCTGGCGGATCACCCAGAACAGCAATTTTGTGAAGGACATTGATCCCAAGACGGGTGAGCTGATCGGTCGTCGCGACTTCTCCGCCGGCAAGGTTTCCGAGCCGTTGTGCCCGCACATTTCCGGTGGGGTGAGCTTTAACGCCGGGTCGTACAACCCGAAGACGGGGCTCTATTACAAGCTCGGCCAGGAATGGTGCATGACGCTCGAGGTTCTGAAGACGACTCCGATCGTTGCTCCTCAGGCTCAGCTCAACATCGGCGCCGACTTCAAGATCGCGCCGCCGCCTGGCGGTGAAATCTATGGCCATCTCGACGCGCGCGACCCCATCACCGGCGCCAAGAAGTGGGAAGTCCGCTACCCTGAGCCACCGCTCGGAAGCGTCTTGTCGACCGGAGGCAATCTCGTGTTCGTGCCGGATTCGCGGGGTACAGTTCATGCCTACGATGCCGAATCCGGGACCGAGCTGTGGAATCACTCTGACGGCACCGGCCATCAGGGCGGAATCATCAGCTACTCCGCCGGCGGCAAGCAGTATATCGCGGTGACCGCTGGCTTTGGCGGCATGGCATCGGACGATTACGCGCCGACCTTCGGCGGCGTCTACAAGAGCATGCCGCGCGACGATGGCGCGCTGATCGTCTACAGCTTGAAATAGGTCGCTCCGAAGACCTGTCGGGGAGCGGGGACACTCCCGCTCCCCACGCATTTCAGTGCCTGATGAGGCTTTGCGAAAACGGAGCGGGACCCCGTGAAATCGAATTTGGGGAAAATGACGTTGCTGCCGGCGGCACTGGCCGTCTCGGTGGCATGTGCCGTGCCGGTCCATGCGCAGTCTGCCACTCCTGCGCCGGACGGGGAGACATTCGACGTCGGGCAGTTGTTTGCAACGACCTGTGGCTGGTGTCATTCCGATGGAGGGCGCGCGGCCGGCAAGGGGCCGCAGCTCATGAATACGACCCACGACGATGATTATCTTCGCAGCCGCATCAAGAACGGTAAGCCAGGTGCGATGCCCGCATTCGGCGAGACCTTCAGCGACGCGCAGATCGACCAGATCATCACATACATCCGGCAACTCAAGCCGCACGAGGGCTGAGCCGCCGAGAACCCTATCCATCCAAATGAGGACGCGTAATGAAGGCAATTGTCCCGGTCATCGTTTGTGCCGCCATCGTTCTATCGGGACCGGCGCAGGCGCGAACCCTGGACGCGATCCGCTCGAGTGGCGAGATCGGGCTATGCGCGCATCCCAACTCGCTTCCCTTTGCGCGCAAGGCCGGCGATCCGCCCGGCTTTCAGGTCGAGTTGGGCCAGGCGCTGGCACGCGAACTCGGTGTCTCGCTGCGGCTCGACTGGATCATCACGCAGTACCAAATGCGTAGCGCGGGCTGCGACATTGTTCTGGACGTTATCGCCGACCGTGAAGCGCAAGGCGAAACCCGCTTGAGGATCTCCAAGCCCTATTATCGAACGGGCGTCGCACTCGCCGTGCCGTCATCCAGCACGCTCGCCTCGTTCCAGGGCCTCAACCAGCATACCAAGGTGGGGGTGCAGGTCGGATCCGTCGCAGCCATGATCATCGGTCAGCGGCACGTGCCCACATCGACCTTCGGCTTCGAGAGCGACAGCCTCGACGCCGTGTCGAACCATGAGATCGACGCTGCCGCGGTCACGCCCACGGCGGCGAGCTATTTCAATCTGACGCATCCGGACAAGGCACTCCGCATCCTGGATCGCGACGAGAGCGTGGCTGATCTCAACTGGAATGTCGCCGTCGGCATGGTCCGTCCGGATGATGCGTTGCGCGAAGCCATCGACGGAGCGCTGGAACGGCTGCGGAACGAAGGCACGATCGATCGGATATACGGTCGCTATGGGATCGTGCTGCAAGCGCCGAGGAGCTGAACGGCTCAAAAGAACGACGCCGTCCCGGGCCGACAGGGAACGACGTCGCTGGTATGTGAGCTTTGGCTTACGCCGCCGCCTTCTTCCGCGCCTGCTCGACCTTGTACAGCTCGAACTCCTCCGCGATCGCTTTCGCGATCGAGGGCCGCGTCCGTAGCCGATCGTAATAGGCCCTCACGTTCGGCCATTTGGCAAGCTCGATCGGCGGCGTCGCCATGGTCCAGTTGATGACCGTGACGAGATAGGCGTCGGCAACGCTGAAATGGTCGAGCAGGTAGTCGCGGCCCTTCAGGTAGTTATCGAGATAGTCGAGCCGCGACAGGTTTTTCTCCAGCACATAGGCCTTGACCTCCTGCGGCGCCTTGCGGTCGAGCACGGGGATGAACAGGCCCTTGTGCAGCTCGGTGCCGATGAAGCAGAGCCATTGATGCAAGCGCGTCCGATCGATGCCCGCCGCCGCGCCGAGGCCGGACTGCGGAAATCGGTCAGCGACATATTGCAGGATCGCGGCGTTCTCGGTCAGCACCACGCCCTCGTCGGTGCGCAGCGTCGGCACCAGGCCGATCGGATTGACGGTGCGAAAGTCGGAGCCGTCGTTGAGCACCTTCTTGGTCGGCGGATCGACTTCGAGATAATTCGCCTCGGCGCCGGCTTCATAGAGCGCGACGCGCGTCGCCATGGAGCAGGCGAGCGGGGAGAAATAAAGATCCATCGTGGGCCTCCTTGGGCAATTCTCTTTGTGAGTGTCGCTCAACCTGGCCAGATTGATTTTTGTACCATCTTGCATATTATGGGTGCGGTCAAGGATTAATTTGCGACATGGTACAAAAATCGAAGCCGCCAGCTGCTGCCACTGCGCCCGAGCGCCGCGGCGAGCCAAAGCGCCGCGGACGGCCGCGCGGCTATGAGCCCGACGTCGCGCTCGGCAAGGCGCTCGACCTGTTTCGCAGGCAGGGTTTTGCCGCGACGTCGCTCGACGATCTCAGCGAAGCCACTGGCATGAACCGGCCGAGCCTCTACGGCGCCTTCGGCGACAAGCGCGAGCTCTACATCAAGAGCTACCAGCGCTACCGCGACGACGCGCGCGCCTCGATGGCCGAGATCTTTCGCGAGGAGATGCCGGTGCGTCAGCGCCTGGAGGGCATCTTCGCATGCGCGCTGAACATCTATCTCTCCGGCGAAACCGGTCCTCGCGGCTGCTTTACCGTGGTGACCGCGGCCTCCGAAGCGGTTGGCGATCCCGACATCCGCGCGATGGTTCTGGATGGACTGAGCGAGCTCGACAAGGCTTTTGCGAATTGCTTTCGCCGCGCCAGGGAGAAGGGCGAGCTGCCGGAGAGTGCCGATCCGGTCGTGCTGGCGCAGCTTGCATCCGCAACTGTGCACTCGATTGCTATCCGCTCCCGCGCGCGCGTCTCGCGCAAGGAGCTGGAGGCCATTGTGAATGGCGCAATTGATGTGATGGTGGGAGCCAAGCTTAAGCCTTAGCCCCGTTACGCAGCCCGGATCTGTGCGAGGAAACGATCCACCTCGTCGCGCAGGCGCTGCGACTGCTTTGACAGCTCGATCGCCGAGACCAGTACCTCTTCCGCGGCCGTGCCCGTGGCGGCGATGCCGTCGGTGACGCCGGCGATGTTCTGCGAGACCTCGCCGGTGCGCGCGGCGGCCTGCTGGACATTCTGCGCGATCTCCTGCGTCGCCGTGCCCTGCTGACCGACGGCTGCCGCGATCGCGGCGGAGATTTCGTCGACTTGCTGGATCGTCGCGCAGATCGACTGGATGCCCTCGACAGCGCCGGTGGTTTCGCCCTGAACGGCCGTCACCTGCGCGCCGATCTCTTCCGTCGCCTTCGCGGTCTGGGTCGCGAGCGCCTTGACCTCGGAGGCGACCACCGCAAAGCCGCGACCGGCTTCGCCCGCGCGCGCCGCCTCGATCGTCGCATTCAGCGCCAGCAGATTGGTCTGCCCGGCGATGCCATTGATGAAGGAGACGACGTCACCGATTTTTTGCGCGGCCTCTGCCAGGCTCTGCACCCGTTCGTTGGACTGCCGGCCGTCGCTGGCGGCCTTGCCCACCACTTCGGTCGCATGGGCAAGGCGGCGGCTGATCTCGGTCATCGACGAGGACAGCTCTTCCGCTGCGGCCGCCACCGTCTGCACGTTCTCCGAGGCGAGCGCCGAGGCCGACGACACCGCACGGGTCCGATTGCGCGACTGCTCGACGATATCGGACATCGAGCGCGCGGTGTGCTCCATCTCGACCGCGGCCGAGGACACCGTGGTGACGACGTCGCGGATGCTGGCCTCGAAATTGTTGGCGAGCGCTGCAAAGGCGCGCCGCTTCTCGGCCTCGGACTGCGCCTTGGCCTCGAGCTGATCGGCCTGGAGCTTGCTGAAATTGACGGCGTTGTCACGGAATACCGCGACCGCCTTCACCATCGCGCCGACCTCGTCGTTCGCCTTGCTTTCGGGGACCGCGACGTCGAGCCGGCCGTCGGCGAGCTCGCGCATCACGCTGGTGATGGAGAGGATCGGCCGCGAGATGCCGCGGGCGATGAGATAGCCGACGATCGCAGCCAGCACGAGCCCGAGCGCGGCGATGGCGATTGCGAGCATCCACGCACGGTCGGCGGAGGCCACGTAATCGGCGTTGTCCATCACCAGCTCGACGGCGCCGAGCGGTTTTCCGGAGAAGTCCTTGATCGGCCCGAGCAGCGCGGCAATCGGCGTCGCGTCGAGCTTACCCTGCTTCACGGTGAACCCGCCGCCGGCGGCGCGGCCATAATCTGCCGCGTCGAAGAAGCTCTTGCCCTTCAGCGTGCCGCCGAACAGCTTGAAGCCCGTGCCATCGGCGAGATGGAAGGTGATGTCGACATGGCGGTTGAGCTTGAAATCGTCGAGGAAGGACTGCCCGAAGCTCAGGCCGAATTCCACCGAACCGAGATGTTTGCCGGCTTGTGCAATCGGCACCACCCCGCGGATGCCGAGCCCGGCGACGCCGCCTTCGAGGCCGATCACGACCTTGTGGTCCTGATTGGCGTCGACGACGGTCTTGCGGAAGCTTGAGAGGTCGTCGCCGAACTTCGCCGGCTGGTGCACGCGCAGGAAGGAGGTCGCAGGCGGCGTATGGAACTGGAACTGCTCGACGCCGTATTCCGACTTGGTGGCGGCAAACACCGGCCCGAACAAGCGCACCAGCGCCTCGCGATCCTGCTTGGCCATCGCCTCCTGCGTCGCTGGCATCGCGGCCACGACGGCGCTCATGGCGGCGGCGCGATGGGACTCTTCCGCGATCCGCGACAGCAGCGCATCATAATGGCTGCGCAGCTCGCGCTGGTCGGCGCGGTCGATGATGCCCGCGATGATCCACATGGCCCCGAGTACGGCAATCAGCGCGGTCGCCGCCGCCGTCAGCGCCAGCGCAACCGTAATCCGCATCCTGAGGCCGAGGCTCGCGCGCATGTCCGACTCGTTCGTTGAGCGTTGATTAACAATGCCTATCAACTTCTCGCTAAGAGAGCGTGAACGAGGTGGAGAACGGGGTAGTGTGAGGTAGAGACGCTGAGGAGCCCTAATACCCCCGCCCCAGATCCACGACATTCTCCAGCGCGCCACCCGCCTCGAACCTTGCGATCTGCTCGGCGACGTAGGCCGAGATCGCATCCGCGTCGGTGTCGGCGGCGTTGTGTGGGGTCAGCATGACCTTGGGATGGGTCCAGAACCGGCTGTCGTTCGGCTGCGGCTCCTGGACGAAGACATCGAGCGAGGCCGCACCCAACGTGCCGTCGTCGAGGCAGGCGAGGATGTCGGCTTCGTTCTGCAAGCCGCCACGGCCGGCATTGATGAGCACCGGCGCGCCGAGCGGGCTCGCACGGTTGAGCTTTGTGAAGACGTCACGGTTGAGGATGCCGTTTGTGTCAGGCGTCAGCGGCAATAGCGACACCAGGATGTCGGTCTTGCGCAGGAACGCATCCATTCCGGCCGTGCCGTGGAAGCACTCGACGCCCTCGATCGAGCGCGGGCTGCGGCTCCAGCCGGCGACGCGAAAGCCGAGCTGCCGCAGCACATCGGCCGCGTCTGCGCCGAGCGTGCCGAGGCCCATGACGCCGACCGTGACCGCGCTCGCCGGCCACTGATATTTCGGCTCCCAGCGTTTCGCGCGCTGCGAGTCCCGCAGGTAGAGCTCCTGGCGGTGGTGCATCAGCACGTGCAGCACGACATATTCGGTCATGCGGTTGGTGAGGTCGGGCACGGCGACACGCACCAGCGGCACGTTGGGCAGGCTCTTGTCCGCCATCAGCGCATCGACACCGGCGCCGAGATTGAAGATCGCCCGCAGATTGGGGAAAGAGCCGAGGTCGCCCGGTACCGGCTTCCACACTGCGGCATAGTGTATCTCGGCCGGATCGAGCCCGGCATCCGGCAGCAGCACCACGCGGCGGCCGCCGCAGACCGCGTCGAATCGGGCCTTCCAGCGCTCCGGCAGCCAGTTCTGCTGCGTGCTGTTGATCAGGACGGCCAGTATGCCCAGGGTCATTCGAAGTGCCTCATAAGGTTCCGCTTTTGAAGGCTCTCCTTGGCACGATCTGCCGGATTTTTCTCGCAAATTTTTTCCGCAGCCCTGTCGGGGCGGGGCATAGTGGATCGTCTTTAAAACAAGCGTTCAGGGAAGGTGCTGCCCATGCTTTATGCGATCCTTTGCTATCACGACGAGGACTTCGTTGGCTCCTGGAGCAAGGACCAGGACGAGGCCGTGATGAAGAAGCTCGCCGTGGTGCAGGATAAGCTCACGCAGCAGGGCCGGCTCGGGCCCGTCGCCCGGCTGCTGCCGACCACGGCGGCGGCGACCTTGCGCAAGGAAGACCCGCCGCTGGTGCTCGACGGCCCCTATGCAGAGACCAAGGAGCAGCTGCTCGGCTTCTACATCGTCGACTGCAAGAACCTCGACGAGGCGCTCGACGTCGCGCGCGACCTCGGCGCGGCCAATCCCGGCGGCGCCTATGAGGTGCGGCCCGTCGGCGTATTCCGGCCCGGAGGAATTTCGGCGTGAGCGAGGCCGATACCGGCTGGATCGAGACCGCGCTGACCTCGGCGCGTCCGCAGGCGGTGGGTGCGCTGCTGCGCTATTTTCGCGATCTCGATACGGCCGAGGAGGCGTTTCAGAACGCCTGCCTGCGTGCGCTGAAAACCTGGCCGCAGAACGGGCCGCCGCGCGATCCCGCAGCCTGGCTGATCATGGTCGGCCGCAACGTCGCGATCGACGAGGTGCGCCGTACCCGCAAGCAGCAGCCGCTGCCCGAGGACGACCAGGCGATCTCGGATCTCGACGACGCCGAAGGGGCGCTCGCCGAACGGCTCGACGGCTCGCACTACCGCGACGATATCTTGCGGCTGATGTTCATCTGCTGCCATCCGCAATTGCCGGCGACGCAGCAGATCGCGCTCGCGCTGCGCATCGTCTCCGGCCTGACCGTGAAGCAGATCGCGCGCGCCTTCCTGGTCTCGGATGCGGCGATGGAGCAGCGCATCACCCGCGCCAAGGCGAAAGTCGCGGAAGCCGGAACGCCGTTCGAAACGCCCGGCGCGATCGAGCGTTCCGAACGCCTCGCCGGTGTCGCCGCGATGATCTATCTGATCTTCAACGAGGGCTATTCGGCAAGCGGCGACACTGCCGAGATCCGCAAGCCGCTGTGCGAGGAAGCGATCCGGCTGGCGCGGTTGTTGCTGCGCTTGTTCCAGGGCGAGCCCGAGATCATGGGCCTGACTGCCCTGATCCTGTTGCAGCACGCGCGCCGCGCCGCGCGCTTCGCCAAGGACGGCTCGCTCATTCTCCTGGACGACCAGGATCGCTCGCTGTGGAACCGCACCATGATCGCGGAGGGCCTCGCGCTGATCGACAAGGCGATGCGCCATCGCCACAGCGGGCCCTACCAGATCCAGGCCGCGATCGCCGCGCTGCATGCGCGTGCGGCGACGCCGGAGGAGACCGACTGGACCCAGATCGACCTGCTCTACGGTGCGCTCGAAGTGGTGCAGCCCTCGCCGGTGGTGACGCTCAACCGCGCGGTCGCGGTCTCCAAGGTGCGCGGGCCGCAGGCCGCGCTCGACCTGATCGAGCCGCTGGCGCCAAAACTTGCCAACTACTTTCATTTTTACGGCGTGCGCGGCGCTTTCCTGATGCAGCTCGGGCGCAACGACGAAGCCCGCATCGCCTTCGACCGCGCCATCGCGTTGGCCAACACCTCGGCCGAGGCCGCCCACATCCGCATGCACATTGATCGCCTGATCCGGGACAGCCAGCCGAAGGGAGCCAATGGCGGCGCCAGGCAGGGCGCGAAGGCCAAGTGATGGCCAAGCGATGGTCAAAGTGACGGCCCAAAATTTCGTCCCGCCGATTGTCGGTTCCCGCCGTCTCCCTTCGTCTTAATCCCATATCCAGGGAGTCCTTCATGCGCAAAGCCATTGCCATCGTCGCTGTCCTGCTCGCGGTTGGGATCGCGGGCATCCTCGTTTTCGCCCTCACCAAACCCGACACGTTTCGTGTCGAGCGCTCGCTCGCGCTGAAGGCGCCGGCCGAGGCGATCTATCCGCTGGTCTCCAACTTCCACTTCTGGACCAGCTGGTCGCCCTATGAAGGGCGCGACCCCGCCATGAAGCGCGCCTTCGGAGGAACCGCGGCAGGAAAGGGCGCGACCTATGCCTGGGACGGCAACAACAATGTCGGCGCCGGCCATATGGAAATCCTCGAGGCGAGCACGCCGTCGAAACTCCGCATCAAGCTCGATTTCGAACGGCCTTTCGAGGGCCACAACACCGCCGAGTTCACCTTTATGCCGCAAGGCGATGCCACACTGGTCACGTGGGCGATGTACGGTCCGGCGCCCTTCATGTCCAAGGTGATGCAGGTCTTCATCAACATGGACACCATGATCGGCAAGGACTTCGAGGCCGGCCTCGCCAGCCTGAAGAAGCTCACCGAGAAGTAGCACCAGCCACCGCCCCAAGGGACTGCCAAGGAACTGCCAAGGAACTGCCAAGGAACTGCCAAGGAAGCGAAGACAAGCAAGCGAAGAGGAGAGAAACGATGCTCAATCCCTATCTGTTCTATCAGGACAATTGCGAAGCGGCATTCAACTTCTACGCCAAGATCTTGGGCGGCAAGATCGACGCCATGATGCGGGCGTCGGACGCGCCGTCGGACATGCCCGCCGCGCCCGGCCGCGAGAAGACAATTATGCATGCGCGGCTGTCGCTGCCCGACGGTAGCGTGTTGATGGCCTCAGACTCGCCGCCCGAGCATGTTCAAAAGCCCCAGGGCTTTTCGATCTCGGTCACGGTCGCGGACCCCGCGGAGGGTGAGCGCAAGTTCAACGCGCTTGCCGACGGCGGCACCGTCACCATGCCCTTCAGCAAGACGTTCTGGGCCAAGGGCTTTGGCATGTGCGTCGACAAGTTCGGCATTCCCTGGATGGTGAACTGCCCCGCCGAAGGAATGTGAGCGCAACGCCCGGCTGATTCCCTGGGCTGCCGCTTCCTCTCTCGATTGTCTTGAGAGAGGGAGCGCGCGCCTCATCAGCGGATCGATCCGGTCACGTCCTCTCCCGGCGGCTGCGTCACGCAGCTGCGGCAGATCACGAGCTTCGAGCCGAGTTGCCTGTCGTTCTCGGCCTCGATCTCGTCTTGCACGGCCCACCATGCGTCGGAATAGGGACGCAGCCTGGCCAGCACCCGTTGCCGCTCAACATTGGGATCGCTCTCAGGTGCTGAGTGATTCGCAAGGCGGCGTTTTGTGACAGCAGAACGATTGGGATCCTGACCGAGTCCGTCCCACGCGATCGGACGACGCTCCGCCGCCGGCGCGCTTGCGCATCCCGCGAGCGCTGCGCAAAAACTGAGCAAGACGAGAATATGTCGAGCCATGCCGAACCTGCCGTGCGCTACGCCACGCAAATCCGCGTGGAAAACTTTGCATCGCGACGCTTACCCGGGACTTAAGGGAAAACGACGACACCGGCATGGCCGAAAGGAGATTCGTGCGCTCGATTCACTTTGCGAGAACAGCGCGAGCGGGTTTGTGACATGAAGCGAATTGCATCGCACAACAACTGGCGCAAGATTAGGCTGTGAACTTCGCGCCCGAATCGCTAACTTTGTTCACAATACCTACAAATTAGGGTGGGGCGTGACTTGGAAGGGAGCGACCGATGGCGGCGGCGCTACAAATCAATTTTGCTCTGTGGGGAATGCTGATCTGCGCCAGCGTGAAGCTCGCGCCGGTGGTGCAGGTCGTTTTTCAGTAGACGGCCACGGCTCCCCGTGCACTGCGTATGGTTGTCGGCGCATGACGCCATGCATCAGCTGATGAACAGCGCGATCAGCATGAAGCTCATGCCCACCGCGACCATCATGGGAACAATAAAGTCGCGCTGACGTGACGGTCGTCGCGGCAACGGCCTTCGTCGTCGCGGCGTCTCACTCACGTGCGCAGCCGGCTCCGACGGCGCGAGCGAGACCTTGGCGTCCGAGCCGGTGTACTTGACGTACAACTCGAGCAGCCGCAGTTCCGACGTCAGGTCGATCAGGCCCTCGCGGTCGCGCCGCGACAGCTCCTCGAATTCGAGGGTTTCTTCGGAGCTCAGCGGGCCGAGGACGATCCGTCCCTGATCCGACAGGCGATAGCGAAAATCGATGGACTCCATATGGATGCTATTTGAAAATGACCGATCTCGAAAAAGTGGAACCACCATATTCCGCCGCCGCTGCCGAGATATGACGGCCCGCAGCCATCGCGAGCCGGGTAGGCCTCGGTCTGGCCTGCATCATCATAGGCGCTGGGAAAAAGCTGGAAACCGCGTAAATTGTGCACGCGTTGCGAAGCACCTGAGCGGATTTCGCTCCGGGAGGGCCGAAATCGCCGGGAATTGCCTAATCGTCGGACAGCGGAGGATTCATCGCGGTCACACCGCCGCCTGCAACCGAATTGTCATCGGCAGCGCGGATAGATCGCGGCGAGGTCGCGCCCCTTCAGTAACAGCAACCGCGAGGTGAGGCCGCCGCGACGGCTGATCCAGTCGCGAACGGGGCCCGGATATGCCGCAAGCACGGCTTCGGATGCTTCCGGCTCAGCATAGAAGAGGCCGCGCCGGTCGACCGAACGCGCGGCATGGAAACCGAGCACGGCGCGCTTGGTGACGCAGATGCGTTCGCGCGGCACGATGCTGAGCACCAGCGTGCAGGCCGACAGGCAGGGACCGTCGATCACCACGCGGTCGCCGCTCTCGCGCACCTTCTCGAACAGATCGAGGAACGGCCCGACCTCTCCGCCGGGACTCTGGATGATGCGGATCTCGGCCCTGGCCGGGACAGAAGCGAGCAGGGCGGTTGCGAAGATCCAGGCTTTGACGAATGCAATGCGTCGCATGAAGTCTCCACCAACTCGGTTCCGCGGTCCGGAAGGGTGGGTTAGCACTGCGGCTGCGCGAAGCGCAGTCCCGCTGGCGTAACCCACCACTTTTGTCGCCGCGTGAGAAGAGGTGGGTTACGCCGAGCAGATGCGCATCGCGCATCTGCAGGGCTAACTCACCCTGCAAGATTTACCCGTTCCGCCGCTCGCCGCGCAGCGTCGGCAGGCCGATGCCGGCTGCATCGAAGCCCCCATCGACGGCCAAAATTTGGCCGGTGATGTAGCTCGCACGCTCCGAGCACAGGAAGAAGATCGCTTCCGCGAGCTCCTCCTCCAGGCCGTAGCGGTTGAGCGGGATGGCGTCGTGATAGTCGGCGCGGATTTCCCTGGTGTGCACCTGCTTCGCCATCGCGGTGTCGACCGGCCCTGGTGCGACCGCATTGACGCGGATGTTGAGCGAGGCGAGCTCGACCGCGAGCTGCTTGGTGAGGTGCGCAAGCCCGGCCTTGCTGGTGCCGTAGGCCGAGCGCAGCGTCGAGGCGCGCACGGCTGAGATCGAGGTGATGTTGACGATAGCGCCGCCGCCTTGCTCGCGCATCAGCGGGGCGGCCGCCTTGGTGCAGAGGAACGGGCCGGTGAGGTTGACCGCCATGATCCTGTTCCAGTCGGCATCGCTGGTCTCCAGCACCGGCGCAAACATGGCCACGCCGGCATTGTTGACGACCGCATCGAGCCGGCCGAAGCGGCTCATGATAGCGGCCATTGCAGCTCCCACGGCGGCGGCGTCCGACACGTCGCAGGTGATCGCCAGCGTATTGTCGGGATTGTTCAACGCCGCTGTCGCGCCAGCCTGCAGCTCTCCCTCGATATCGAGCAGCACCACGCGCCAGCCTTCGGCGAGAAAGCGCTTCACCGTCGCCAGCCCAATCCCGCGCGCGGCGCCGGTGATGAGGGCAACTTTGGCGGGGGAGGAGGTCATGACGCGGTCCTTTGCTCGGACCCGCGGCATGACAGTTTAGCCGGTCCCGCGCAAGGGATCACGATGAGCGATCAGAATTTGGGGCTAGCGCCGCAATGACCTCCGAATAATTTTCACGGCCCTGTCTGCTTGGTAAAAGCTCGTTCGTCTTACCAGGGAGCGCGGGCCATGCGGCCCGCTTATGTCCTCAGTGAGGAACCGCATGCGATTCATGATGCTGATGATCCCGCTCGGCTACGAGACCGCGCCGGCGGATGTACAACTCGATCCCGAACGCGTCGCCGCGATGATGCGCTACAATGAGGCGCTGAAGGATGCCGGCGTGCTGATCACGCTGGACGGCCTGCATCCGCCGTCGACGGGCGCCCGCGTCTCGTTTGCGACCGGCGTGCCTATCGTGACCGACGGCCCCTTCACGGAGGCCAAGGAAGTGCTGGGCGGCTACTGGATGATCGAGGTCGGCTCGCGCGAGGAGGCGATCGCCTGGGCGAAGAAGTGCCCGGCCTCGGCCAATGAGATCATCGAGATCCGCCAGGTGCAGGAAATGTCCGACTTTCCGCCGGAGGTGCAGGCGGCCGCCGCCGGTTTCGACGATCTGAAGACCTAACCACGGCGGTCGCGCCGGAAGCGCGGCTGTCGCCCATTCATCAACAAGGGAGAGAACCGATGAGCGCCGAACACAAATTCCTCGCCGTCTATCTCGGCAGCATGAGCGGGTCGAAAATGGCGGCCTGGAACGCGCTTCCCGAGGCCGAACGGAAGGCCAGGGAGCGCGAGGGCATGGCCGCCTGGCATGGCTGGGTCGAGAAGCACAAGGACGTCATCGCCGAGATCGGCGGTCCGCTCGGCAAGACCCGCAAGATCGATGCGAGCGGCATCACCGAGGTCAGCAATGCGCTGACCGGTTTCACGGTGGTGCGGGCTGCCTCGCAGGAGGCCGCTGCAAAACTGTTCGAGAACCATCCGCACTTCGCGATCTTTCCCGGCGAGGCCGTCGAGGTCATGCCCGTGCTGGCCCTCCCGCAGATGTAGGTCCGAGAACGTCGTGTCCGGGCGCGATGCTGCCGCATCGGCCCGGGCCTGACCGTGGAAGTACGGGTTGATCACGCCCCATCGCCGCTAGTGACCTTGACCGCCGGCTCATGTAAAGGTCGTTCACATGAGCTGGCGCAAGGAGCAGGGCCGCGCCGAGCGCGGCTATCACCACGGCAATCTGAAGGAAGCCCTGTTGCAGGCTGCCCTCGGGCTGATCGCCGAGAAGGGCGCGGCCGGCTTCACCTTCGCCGATGCCGCGCGCATGGCCGGCGTCAGTGCTGCCGCGCCTTACCGGCATTTTCGCGACCGCGACGAGCTGCTGTCCTCGATCGCCCAGCGCGGTTTTGAGCAGTTCGAATCGCGTCTCACGGCAGCCTGGGACGACGGGCGCCCCGACACCGTCACCGCGTTCGAGCGGGTCGGCCGGGCCTATCTCGCCTTCGCCCGCGAGGAGCCGGCTTTCTACAACGCAATGTTCGAATCCGGCCTGCCGGTCGATGCCAATGCAGCGCTGCAGGCCGCAAGCGAGCGCGCTTTTAACGTTATTCGCGCTGCCGCGGAGCGGCTGGCGGCGCTCGCCCCGCCCGGCACGCCGCGTCCGCCGGCGATGATGATGGCGCTGCACATCTGGTCGATGGCGCATGGCGTGGCCTCGCTGTTCTCGCGTGGCGATGCCGCGCGCCGAAAACTGCCGATGTCCCCGGATGAGCTGCTCGAAGCCGAGTTGCTGATCTATCTGCGCGGCCTCGGCTTCCCGACCGACCGCCGGCCGCAGGCGAAAAGCGCAGAGCCGCCGCCGGTCCCGCCGGAGGCATCCTCCGGTTCTGGCGTGCCGCCCGGCGGTGCTCCAGCTGGTCCTTGGGGCAAGCCGAAATAAAGTTGCGCAAATAATTCCGCGGACCTGTCGGGCCGCCGGCTTGACAAAATCGCGGGATGGTCTAGCTATGTAAATGTTATTTACATTCACAACGGCAGATGCCGTGATGGAGAAGGGAAATGGCCTACACCGCTGATGTCAATCGCTGGCGCGGCCCCTCGGACCAACAGCAACAGTATGAGCGGCCCCACATGCTCGATACGCCATGGCATCCCGGCTGGATTGCCGTGACCATCCTCGGCTTCATCATCTGGTGGCCGATCGGACTCGCCCTTCTCTTTTTCACACTCGGGAGCAGAAGAATGTCGTGCTGGAGCAACCAGGATCGCTGGCAGAACAAGATGGAGCGGATGCAGTACAAGATGGACCGCATGCGCGGCCGCATGGAGCGCCGTGGTTTCGGCTTCGGCTTCGGCCCGCCGTCCTCCGGCAACCGCGCCTTCGACGAATACCGCACCGAGACGCTGCAGCGGCTCGAGGAGGAGCAGGTCGAATTCAAGAACTTCCTCGATCGTCTGCGCCACGCCAAGGACAAGGAAGAGTTCGACCAGTTCATGGCCCAGCACAAGACGCGTCCGACCCCGCCGCCGCCGACCGACCAGCCGCAAGGCTAAGCCCGGGGCCGACACCTCTCAAAGCCTTCAGGCGCATGCCCCCAAAGTCCTGATGGCCCGAGCCGCCCGCCTGCGCATCCCGCAGCCGGGCGGTTTGGTTTTAACAGCCGGCTAGAACCTGGATCCCTTCATCCGGCACTAAGACTTGCGCGCGCCGTCTCATTGAGGCGCGCTGCTGATGTCTGGATGGCGCTTATGGACTTCACCACCCGCCTATTGCTCGGCGTGACCGCCTTCGCGGTGCTCGGCTATATCAGCTTCGTTTATGGCAGCTGTGCCGTCGATCCCGACTGTCATCTCCGCACCTGCGGCCGCCAGGTCTGCGGTGTCGTCCACAGCCACGCTCAGGACCGCGCGGCGCCATAGAACCCCTTCCCCACGCGGCCCGCGAGCTTCAGCGCACTGTCACGAGCTGCGCGCGGACCGACGTCAGGAAGTGCTCGTAGGCGTGGTCGACGATCTCGTTGAGTGATCGGGTCCGCGCGAACATCGCCTTGGCTTCAGCGAGAAACTCGTCGCGGGTCGGAATCCTCGGCAGATGCAGGTGTGTCAGCGCATCGACGCCGTCATGCGCACGATCGAGGATGTCCTGCAGCGTCGGCAGTTGCAACGCGGCCAGTTCGGCCCGCTGTAGCGCGGACGAGATCGCGTGCGCGAGAGCGTGCGCATCGAACCGCCCGGCAAGCTCGCGGGCCGCACGATTGATGACACGTGCGCCAAGCGGCTGCTCGTTGCGCAGCACCAGCTCGGGTGGCGTCTTCATGTTCCAGACGATTCCGAACCAGGACAGCACCTTCAGGACGTAATAGGTCACGTCGATTTCCCACCAGCGAAAGCCTTGTCGCACGCTGCTCTGGTAGGCGTGGTGATTGTTGTGCCAGCCCTCGCCCAAGGTAAGCAGCGCCAGCAGCCAGTTGTTGCGGGAATCGTCGCCCGTCACGTAGCGCTTGCGTCCATGCACATGCGCGAGGGAATTGATGCAGAAGGTCGCGTGATAGACCAGCACCGTGCTCCACACGAAACCGACGACCAGACCCGACCAGCCCGCAACCAGGAAGCAGAGCACCGCAAGCGCAACGGCCGGCAGAAGCTCAAGCCGGTGCAGCCACATCAGCTCCGGATAGACCGCGAGATCGCCGACTTTCACCAGGTCGGTCGTGTCGTGCCGCCGGTCAAAGATCCAGCCGAGATGGCTGTACAGGAACCCGCGCTGACGCGGTGAATGCACATCGTGCTCAGTATCGGAATGCAGATGATGGTGCCGATGCTTGGCCGCCCACCACAACACGCTCTTCTGCGCGGTGCTTTGCGCAAGCCAGGCCAGGATGAACTGAAACACCCGGCCGGTCGCAAAGGCCTTGTGCGAGAAATAGCGGTGGTAACCTGCGCCAATTCCAAACATCCGCACGACGTACAGCGAGCCGCAGATCGCGAGAGCCTGCCAGGTGACGCCTGACCAGATGGCCGCAATGCAGCCGAGATGGACCAGCAGGAACGGCACGGCGGAGGGATACATGATGTCGTCGTGTTGGTCGTCGGCGGGCGCGTTGGGCGACATGTCTAGGCGTGACCTTGGGTGAGGGGTCTCGTGTCGGCAGCGAGGGCCGCCGGGTACGAAAAACCCGCGGATGGCTGACCACCGCGGGGTCTCGAAAAGAGATGCTTTTGCGTCAACATCCCCCGGCCAAAGCTGCGTCGGCCGACAATTCAACGATTATATGGTCCCGGATGCCTGGCTTGCAAGCACGTAGCCTCACGGGGACCTGCGGCATGGTGCTCGGATAGCGACAGTTCCGCTGACGTGGCGTGGCGCGCGGCTTGCCCACGGCCTATATTCGATCTGTACGTAAAGTACCGGAGGCGGCGATGATGGCGGCTGCGACGGCGACCAACAACAGTCTCTGGCAGACGATACGCGACCAGGCGCAGCGTGCGACGAACTGTCCCGACCCTGCTTCTGCGGCGTGAGCCATTCACCCCAGCCTGAGCCAGTCACCTCCTCATCAGCGTTCAATCGTCGGAGCGTGCAATGAAGACAGCAATCGTGATCGGCGTCGGACCGGACCGCGGCCTCGGCGCCCAGCTCTGCAAGCGTTTTGCTGCCGAGGGGCTCAGGGTGATCGTCGCGGGCCGGACGCCGTCGGCGTTGCAGGCGGTCGTGGACGACATCGCAAAGGCCGGCGGTGTGGCCACGCCTGTCGTCGCGGACGCGACCAAAGAGAGCGACATCACTGCCTTGTTCGATGCCGCCGGCGAAGACCTCGACCTCGCGATCTACAACGCCGGCAACAATACGCCGGGAAAGATCATCGAGATGGACGCCGGTTATTTCGAGAATGCCTGGCGCGTGGTTTGTTTCGGCGGCTTCCTGTTCGGCCGCGAAGCGGTGCGCCGCATGGTGCCGAAGAAGACCGGCACATTGCTCTTCACCGGCGCCAGCGCCTCGCTGCGCGGACGCTCCGGCTACGGCGCGTTCAACTCGGCCAAGGCAGGCGTGCGCACGCTGGCGCAGGCCATGGCCAAGGAATATGCGCCCGACGGCATCCATGTCGGCCATGTCGTGGTCGACGGCGCGATCGCCGGCGACAAGATCTTCTCGCGCTTTCCCGACGCCGCAGGCCGCGAGGACAGCCTGATCAGCATCGCGGGCATCGTCGATGCCTTCGAATTCCTCTACTGCCAGCCCGAGCGGGCCTGGTCGTTCGAGCTCGACGTCCGGACCTCGAAGGAGAAGTGGTGAGGGACCGGGCTTGCGGTTCTGCCGTTGACGTCCCGCTCGCTCAAGCCGCGCGCCGATGGCTCTCGCCGCCATGGTGCGGCGTGACCGGCTCCGAACTGGTCTGGCCCGGGGCGTCCACGACGGCAACGTGATGCCGGTAGACCATCTCCCAGCCCTTCCATCCCGTGAACAGGAGGATACCGACGACGATCAGCGAGAGCACCACGCCCCACGGCTTGATCGCGGCCTCGGCGCCTTGCGCGTAGCGGAGATAGAAATTGATCAGGGCCAGCACGACCGCGGTGAGATTGCCGGCCATGTGGTACCAGGCATCGTTGAGGTTGCGAATGCGGGAATCGCTCAAGAAGTCGGTAAAGCCGGCGACGGCGGCAGCCAGCGCCATGACGATACCGGCGCCGATCAGCCACATTGCGGCCCTGGCCCAGAAGCCGTCGCCGGTTCCAATGAAGGCCAGGTCCGCGATGGGCGCGGCGACCAGGAAGGCCACAGGAAACGGGATGAGCATGGGGTGGAGCGGGTGCTCGCCGATGGCGGCGGTCGTCTTGGGGTTGATGGTCATGGCAAAACCTCGCCAAAAATGAACGTCCGGATAATCCACCGGGGCGAGAGCTGGTTCCTCCAAGCCGTGGTGTGAGCAACCGCCGCGCCCGCAGCTTGCCAAACCGCTGCATTGCCTACCTTTCTCGCAGCCAAATGCGGTCCCGGTAACTCCGCATTAACCATCGTCGGGGTCAGGTAAAAGCCGGTAAGTCGCGCCCAAAGGCTTAGTCGAGGCCCTTAGTTTTGACATCTTGGCGGGGAATGCAGGCGACGGCTTTGGACAAGCCCCTGCACCCCAGAAAGACAAGGCTTTGAACGGGCTTGCCGGCCGCGCCGGTGCTAGCGCGGCTGTTGGGGAACCGGCCGCCATTCGGCTCACCGGGGCATAGGTAACGATCGCCTTGAGAGGATACTGCTGATGAATCCGGCCGACGTGGCTCAGTCCGCCCTTCCGGTTGCCGCCTCCGCCGACGTGTCGCTGATCGCGCTGTTCTGGCAGGCTCACTGGATCGTGAAATGCGTCATGCTGGGCCTGCTGTCCTGCTCGGTCTGGGTCTGGGCCATCGCGATCGACAAGATCTTTCTTTACGCGCGCACCCGGCGTTCGATGGACCGGTTCGAGCAGGCGTTCTGGTCCGGCGAGTCGATCGAGGAGCTTTATCGCACGCTCTCGGCCAAGCCGACCCATTCCATGGCGGCCTGTTTCGTCGCCGCGATGCGCGAATGGAAGCGCTCTTTCGAAAGCCACGCCCGCTCGGTCGCGGGTCTGCAGATGCGCATCGACAAGGTCATGAACGTCTCGATCGCCCGTGAGGTGGAACGGCTGGAACGCCGGCTCCTCGTGCTCGCGACCGTCGGCTCCGCCGGCCCCTTCGTCGGCCTGTTCGGCACGGTCTGGGGCATCATGTCGAGCTTCCAGTCGATCGCGGCGTCGAAAAATACCTCTCTGGCGGTGGTGGCGCCCGGCATCGCGGAGGCGCTGTTTGCGACCGCGGTCGGCCTTATCGCCGCCATTCCTGCCACTATTTTCTACAATAAGTTCACCTCCGAGGTGAACCGGCAGGCCCAGCGGCTCGAGGGCTTCGCTGATGAATTTTCGGCCATTCTGTCGCGTCAGATCGACGAGCGGGGCTGACGGACGGTATGTATAGTGTGAAGGCGAGATTGGGCACCAAGCCATGGGCATGAACGTAGCCAGTTCGTCCGGAGGCGGCGGACGCCGCGGCCGGCGCAAGCCGGTCATGGCCGAGATCAACGTCACGCCGATGGTCGACGTGATGCTGGTGCTGCTCATCATCTTCATGGTGTCGGCGCCGCTCTTGACCGTGGGCGTGCCGCTCGACCTGCCGCAGACCCAGGCCAAGAGCCTCGACCAGAACGACCAGAAGCCGCTGCAGATGTCGGTCGACATCAAGGGCAAGGTGTTCATCAACGACGCCGAGGTGGCGCTGACCGATCTGATCCCGAAGCTGAAGGCGATCACGGACGCGCGCGGCGGGCTCGAGGAACGCATCTACCTGCGTGCCGACAAGAAGGCGGATTACGGCACGGTGGCGAGGGTGATGGGCTTGTTGTCGGGCGCGGGCTTCAAGAAGCTGGCGCTCGTCACCGAGGCGGATCAGGGGTCCTAAGCCGGTGAAGGTGAACGTCGACAAGACACTCGTTGCGTCGATTGCCCTCCACGTCCTCGTGTTTGGATGGGGGTTAATTACCTTTAGCAGCAGCGCTTTCGCACCGGCGGAAGAGTCGCTTCCGATCGACATCATCTCTAGCGATCAGCTGGCGCAAATCACCAACGGGCAGAAGACCGGCAAGAAGGAAGAGCCGAAGCCCAAGGTCGAGAAGATCGCCGAGGCCAAGCCCGAGGAAGACGCCGTCGGCAAGGTCACCGAGAAGAAAGAGCTGATCAAGACCAATTCGATGCCGGAGCCGCCGCCAAAACCCGTCGAGAAGCCGGTCGAGAAGAAGCCCGAGCCGCCGAAACCCGTTGCCGAGGCCAAACCGAAGGAAGAGCCGAAGCCGGAAGAAAAGAAGCCTGATCCGGCCAAGGAAGATCCGATCGCCGAGCTCCAGAAGAAACTGGAGACAAAAAAGCCGCCGCCCAAGCCGCCGCAGCCCAAGGTCGCGGCCGTGCAGCCGCAGCAGCAGCCAAAGCCCAAGGAACGCACGTTCGATCCTGCACAGATTGCTCGCGACCTCGACAAGCGCGATTCGACGCGGCACGAGCTCACGGGGACAGCGCTGAACGCGTCGGCTTCCCTTGGGTCGACAACCGGAACCGCCAACAACAACGTCGCGACCTGGCGGGGCGCGTTCATGACGGCGGTCAGACGTTGCTTCAACTCCACGTACAACGGGCAGGACGCAGATCAGTATGCGGCTGATATCGACATTCCCATGAAGATCGACGGAACGCTGGCGTCAGAGCCGATCATCGTTGCGGTGAGGGGACCGTCGCGGTCGATTGCCCAGGCCATTGCCGAAAGCGCGAAGCGTGCCATCGTGCAGTGTCAGGTCTATTCGTTCTTGCCGAAGCAGCAATACGAAACCTGGAAGAAGATCGAGACGACTTTCACCCTCAACGATACGCTGTGATATCCGAACAAAAGAATTTTCCGATGAATGACGTCCGACCGATCAACCGCCGCCGCTTCATGACCCTGACCGGATCGGGGCTCGCAATGCTCGGGGGCGGACGTGCCTTCGCCCAAGCTTCGCAGGGACGGCTCCGCATCGATCCCACGGAGTTTCGTCCGATCCCGATCGCGATCACCGGTTTCGTGGCGGGCTCGCCCGCCGACGGCGATGTCAGCAACGGCGTCACGCAGGTCATCACCAACAATCTGAAGCGCTCCGGCCTGTTCGCCCCGATCGACCAGGCCGCCTTCATCGAGCGCATCAGCAACATCGACGTCGCGCCGCAATTCCAGAACTGGAAGACCCTCAACGCGCAGGCCCTCGTCACCGGCCGCATGACGCGGCAGCCGGACGGCCGGCTCAAGGCCGAATTCCGCCTGTGGGACGTGGTCACCGGCCAGCAGCTCGCCGGCCAGCAATATTTCACCTCGCCGGAATATTGGCGCCGGATCGCCCACATCATCTCCGACCAGATCTACGAGCAGATGACCGGTGAGAAAGGCTATTTCGACAGCCGCGTCGTGTTCGTCGACGAGTCCGGGCCGAAGGAGCGCCGCGTCAAGCGGCTCGCGATGATGGACCAGGACGGCGCCAATGTGCGCTATCTGACACGTGGCGCCGACCTCGTGCTGACGCCGCGCTTCTCGCCGAACTCGCAAGAGATCACCTATATGGAGTTCGGCCAGGGCGATCCGAAGGTCTATCTGTTCAACATCGAGACCGGCCAGCGCGAGATCGTCGGCAATTTCCCGGGCATGACCTTTGCCCCAAGATTCTCGCCGGACGGCCAGCGCGTCATTATGAGCCTGCAGCAGGGCGGCAATTCCAACCTGTTCGTGATGGATTTGCGCTCGCGCTCAACCACGCGCCTCACCGACACGCCGGCGATCGACACGTCTCCGTCCTACTCGCCTGACGGCACTCGCATCTGCTTCGAGTCCGATCGCGGCGGCAGGTCGCAGATCTATGTGATGGCGGCAGGCGGCGGACAGGCGCAGCGCATCTCCTTCTCCAAGGACGACAACAACGCCACCTACTCGACGCCGGTATGGTCGCCGCGCGGCGATTACATCGCCTTCACCAGGCAGGGCGGCGGGCAGTTCTCGATCGGCGTCATGAAGCCGGACGGCTCCGGCGAGCGGCTCCTCACCTCCGGCTATCACAATGAGGGCCCGACCTTCTCGCCGAACGGCCGCGTGCTGATGTTCTTCCGCGATCCCGGCGGCAATGGCGGTCCGTCGCTGTTCTCCGTCGACATCTCCGGCCGCAACGAGTTGAAGGTGCCGACGCCGGGCTTCGCCTCCGATCCGGCCTGGTCGCCGCTGCTGTCCGCGACCGCAGGTCAATAGACCGCGCGCGTCCCGCAACGCGCGATGTTTTTCGAAAAGAAGCGCCGATTTTTCGGGTTTCTGCGTGCCCGGCAAGCTTTCATTCACCTTGAGCCCGGCAAGGCTTGCCTAGTTGCTTGATATTCCAGCAGAAACAGCTTCGCTATTGCCGAAAAACAACTCGACTTTAACGATGTTCCCTCAGAAAGGCTTCATCTGGTCTGGGTAAAAGTACCCGTCAAACAGGACGCGCGTACAAAACCAAAATGCAGTTCGCAAACCAGACCGGAAAATCCGATCGAGGACAGACGGCGCCCCCGGTGTCGGCGGCGCTGAATGATTCCCTGTTCGAAGCGCCCGGTCCGCTGCTTGCGGGTATCGTCTTCGTCGCCATCGGGGCCGCCATCACGGCGCTGAGGACCGGACAAAACCTGACCTGGGCGACGGTGGCACTGATCATCCTGGCCGGAGCTCTCCGGTTGTTCGATCTGCGACGCTTCCTGCCGCGCAAAGCCACCCTGACTGCCGAAGAAGCCGTGCTCTGGCAAAGGCGCTATCTGATCGGCGCGCTGATCCAGGCCGGTGCGATTGGAACGTGGTGCGGGCTCGCTTTGGTGAGCACTGACGACGCCGTCGTCCACATGATCGCCCTCTCCATCACCACCGGGATCGTCGGAGGAGGCGCTGGACGAGCCTACGGACGGCCGTCGATATACCATCTGCAGGCCGGCCTGATGTTCGGTCCCGCCGTCATCGCGCTCGCGTCGCACGGTACGCCCTACTACATCGCCATGGCCCTCGTGAGCGCCGCATTCCTGCTGGCGATCATGCAGCTCTCGGCCAATCTGCACAGAATATTCATGCGCGCGGTCGTGGCTCGGGAGCGCGAAGCGGCGCTTGCGGGCCAGTTCGATACCGCCCTGAACAACATGCCGCACGGTCTGTGCATGTTCCGCGTCGACAGGCAGCTCGCGGTGATGAATCACCGGTTCAGCGAGATGCTGGACCTCCCCAGCGATCTCGCCCGGAACGGCATCAGCGCGCGTGATATCCTGGCCGCGTGCGTCAGCTCGGGCTCGATCTCGGCCGCGAGCGGCGAGATGATCGTCACCGAGATCGAGAATTCGCACGCGAACGAGATCGTGACCGTCGATCCGGACGCGGAGAGAAATCGGTCATTGTCCTGGACGGTCCAGCCGATGGCCGACGGCGGCGCAGTGCTGCTGCTCGAAGACGTGACCGAGCGGTGCAATGCCGAGGCCAAGATCACCCATCTTGCCCGTTACGACGAATTGACCGCGCTCCCCAACCGCGTCCATTTCCGCAACGAGATCGATTCCTTGCTGGCGGCCTCGCGTCATTCCGACCGGCTCTCCGCGCTGCTGTTCGTGGACCTCGACCAGTTCAAGCAGGTCAACGATACGCTCGGTCATCCCTGCGGCGACCAGCTGCTCTGCGCGGTGGCCAACCGGCTGCGCGAGATGCTGCGGCCGGAGGATTTCGTCGCCCGCTTCGGTGGCGACGAGTTCGTCGTGTTCCAGCAGAACATCAATGCGGCCGAGGATGCCGCCAGCCTTGCCCGCCGCATCGTCGAACGGCTGAGCGAGCGCTACCGCATCGACAATCATCTGGTCGAGATCGGCGCCAGCGTCGGCATCGCGCTGACCTCGCCGGAGGGTGTCAGCGCCGACACGCTTTTGAAGAACGCCGACATGGCGCTCTACCGCGCCAAGGCCGACGGCCGCGGCACGTTCTGCTTCTTCCGCGACGAGATGGCGGCCACCGTCGAGGCCCGGCGCATCCTCGAGCTCGACCTGCGCAAGGCGCTCGCCAACGAGGAGTTCGAGCTGTTCTACCAGCCGCTGGTCAATCTGAAGACCGGCAAGATCTCCACCTGCGAAGCGCTGCTGCGCTGGAATCATCCGGTGCGCGGCACGGTCTCGCCGGTCGACATCATCCCGGTCGCCGAGGACATGGGCCTGATCGTCGATCTCGGTCGCTGGATCTTGCGCCGCGCCTGCATGGAATGCATGAAGTGGCCGGATGGCGTCAGCGTCGCCGTCAACTTCTCGCCGCAGCAATTCCACCAGCGCGACGTGCTGAGCGAGATCCGCTACGCGCTCGAAGTCTCGGGCCTGCCCGCGCACCGCCTCGAGATCGAGATCACCGAATCCTCGCTGCTGCGCAATACCCAGCTCACCCATGATATCCTGTCGCAGCTGCACGCGCTCGGCGTGCGCATCTCGCTGGACGATTTCGGCACCGGCTATTCGAGCCTCAGCTACCTGCACAACTTCCCGATGCAGAAGGTCAAGATCGACCGCTCCTTCCTCGAGGGCATCGACACCGACCGCCCGCTGACGCTGCTCCGCGGCGTGGCGCGGCTGTCGGCCGATCTCGGCATGGCGGTCGTCGTCGAGGGCATCGAGACCAACGAGCAGCTCGAGCTCGTGAGCGCCGACGGCACAGTCTCCGAAGGGCAGGGCTACCTGTTCAGCCGGCCCGTTCCGGCCGTCCGGATCCGTCAATTGCTCGACGCCTCGCATGGTCGCCGCATCGGAGACGCTCAGATCGTCTCGATCTCCTCGCGGTCGTTCGGCTAGCGTCGCACTCCCGGCCCTCGCCATTTCCTCCATGTTTCCCTGTATTTTCCCGAGGTTTTGCGGGCGATGATCCTTAACCCTAACGGTTCGAACCCTTTGCAATTCGGTTAAGGAGTCATTAATCTCGTCCACACTCGCGGAAGTTGCCCTGAGTGGGCGGGAGTATGAGATGAAGTCAGGAGCCGAGCCGCGCGCGCCGCTCGAAATGCGAGGGGCGGGGTTGTTCGACCGCCTCGACTATCGCCTCATCGAAACTCCCGAGGACCGTGATGCCGTCTACGCGATGCGCTACAGGGCGTATCTGCACGGCGGACTGATCTCACCATCGGCATCTCAACGGATCATCGACACTTACGACGATGCACCCAACGCCTGGATCTTCGGGATCTATCTCGACGGAGAACTCTGCAGTTCTCTGCGCCTTCACGTCCTGACGTCAGAACGGCGGATGTCCTACACCACGGAATTGTTCGGCGATGTTCTCAACTCTCGCCTCGATCGAGGCGAAGTTTTCGTCGATCCCGCGCGTTTTGCGGCAGATCCGGACACGAGCCAGCGGTTTCACGAGCTCCCTTATCTGACGCTGCGGCTGGCCTATCTCGCCTGCGATCATTTCAATGCCGATCTCGGACTGGCGATGGTGCGTACTGACCACCAGGCGTTTTATCGCCGGATCTTCCTGCATGAGACCCTCACCGAGCCGCGTCCGTTCCCCGGCTGGCATTCGAGGAAGGTGGTCCTGATGGCCTCCGATTTTGCAAAACTCCGGGAGCGGGTCCTGACCCGCTTTCCCATCATGCGCTCGAGCGCCTTTGAGCGAAGGATGCTGTTCGACCGTGCCGCCCAGACCCAGGCCGTGTCCCGGCCGGTGCTCGTTCCGGCCATTACCGTGGCCTGATCGGGCCACGCCGGTTCCCGCCGGAGTCCCCGCGCCCAAAATTCCAGCAGAGCCGGGGATTTTGCCGGCTAACGCCGCTTGCCTTCACCCTCGCGCCACATTTACAACCCATTAACCACAATGGGTGCTTTTCGCTGGTTGGGGGCATTTGACCGGCTGAGGCAAGGTTCCGTCAAGGTTGACGGAACGTTCGCTTAACCAACCCCCTGTAGACCGGACAGCAGTGGACGAACGTGAGCGTGGAGGCTCCGGAATGAAATATCCTATGCGTATCCTCCAGGGATTGAAGCTGGCCGCGGTGCTTGCCATCGCTCTGTCAATGGGCGCCTGCGCCAACAAGAACGTGGGTATGGACGCGAATGCGAGCGCGGCGACGCCGGGCAGCCAGCAGGACTTCGTCGTGAACGTGGGCGACCGCGTGTTCTTCGAGAGCGACCAGACCGATCTGACCCCGCAGGCGATCGTGACGCTGGAGAAGCAGGCGCAGTGGCTGCAGACCTATCCGCGCTACTCCTTCACCATCGAAGGTCACGCCGACGAGCGCGGCACCCGCGAATACAACATCGCGCTCGGCGCCCGCCGTGCCCAGTCGGTGCGCTCGTTCCTCGCCTCGCGCGGCATCGATGCCAACCGCATGCGCACGATCTCCTACGGCAAGGAGCGCCCGGTGGCCGTGTGTAACGACATCTCCTGCTGGTCGCAGAACCGTCGCGCCGTGACCGTGCTGAATGCGAGCTCCTGACACTCAGTCAGCAGCCGTTCATCTTTGGAAACCGAATATGCCGGCGCCCTCTCGGGCGCCGGTTTCGTTTCAGCGATCTGTGACAGAAACCCCGTGGTGCCAGTCACATTTTTGGCGTACTGCCTTTCAAAGTGTGGCGCGTCGCATGTTCCGTCGCAGATTTTGTTTTCGTCGTCAGGGCAAGATGTCATCCAAATTCAAGGCAATTAACGGCACCGTGGCGATCGCCGCGCTGCTCTCTTTGTGCTCGCCCGTATTCGCCCAGTCGGACGACGGCGACCCCGAGATGCGGATCGAGCGGCTGGAGAACCAGCTGCGCCAGCTCACCGGCCAGAACGAAGAGCTGCAATATCGCAACCGCCAGCTCGAAGACCGGCTGCGGGCGCTCGAGGGCGGCGCGCAGGGCGCGCCCGGACAGGCGCCGGCACAGCCCAACGCCGCGGCGGTGCCGCCGGCCCAGGTTGCCCCTGGCTATCGCCAGCAGCCTCCGCAGCAGCAGCAGGCCGCGCAGCCGAATTACGAGCAGCCGCAGATCGCGGCTCCCGCGCCGATCGTTCAGGAGCAGCCGGGCCCCGGCGCGCCCGGCATGCGCCGCCGTGGTGATGCGTTCGACCCGAGCCAGACACCGAATGCGCCCGGCGCGCCGCGCGCGCTCGGTGGCGGTCAGCAGCCGATGCCGGCGGGGGCGCCGCTCGATCTCTCCAACAACGGCGGGCGCTATCCGCAGGCAGCGGCACCGGCCCAGCCCGGCTCTCCACCGGCGCAACAGGGTTACCCGCCGCAAGCCGGCGGCACCGGGCTCGCGACACTGCCGCCCTCGGCGACGCCGCGCGACGAGTTCGACCTCGGCATCGGCTACATGCAGCGCAAGGACTATGCGCTCGCCGAGCAGACCATGAAGAATTTTGCGGCGAAATATCCTGGTGACCCGCTGCTCGGCGACGCGCAATACTGGCTCGGCGAAAGCTATTTCCAGCGCCAGCAATATCGCGATTCCGCCGAAGCCTTCCTCGCTGTCACCACCAAGTACGACAAATCGGCCAAGGCGCCGGATGCGCTGCTGCGGCTCGGCCAGTCGCTCGCCGCGCTGAAGGAGAAGGAAGCCGCCTGCGCCGCCTTCGGCGAGGTCGGCCGCAAATATCCGCGCGCCTCCGCCGGTGTCAAAGCCGCCGTCGATCGCGAGCAGAAGCGGGTGAAGTGCTGAGGCGCCGCACCACACGCTGACAAGGTGGATCGTGCTGCGCTAAACGGTCTGACGATTGCCAGGCAGTGTCATGTCCGACGACGACAATTCTCCGATCTCCGCACGCGCGGCGAAGCGGCTCTTCGCCGAGCTGAAAGCTGCGCCCGCACTGGTGCTCGCGGTCTCCGGCGGGCCCGACTCGATCGCGCTGATGTGGCTCGCCGCGCGCTGGCGGCGCAGCCTCGCGCGCGGCCCGGAGCTCGCCGTCGTCACCGTCGATCATGGCTTGCGGGCAGAGGCGGCGCGCGAGGCGCGCGAGGTCAAGCGGCTCGCCTCTGAGCTCGGATTGACGCACCGGACCCTGCGCTGGCGCGGTGCAAAGCCGACAACGGGATTGCCGGCCGCCGCGCGCGAAGCCCGCTACCGCCTGCTCGCGCAGGCCGCGCGCTCGGCCGGCGCGAGCCACGTGCTGACCGCCCACACCCGCGACGATCAGGCCGAGACCCTGTTGATGCGGCTGCTCCGCGGCAGCGGCATCGCCGGGCTGTCGGCGATGGCGCGCCTTTCGACGCGCGACGGCCTCGTGTTGGCGCGCCCGCTGCTCGACGTGCCGAAATCGCAGCTCATCGCGACGCTGAAGCGGGCCAGGATCGGCTTTGCGGACGATCCCACCAACCGCGACGCGGCCTTCACGCGGCCGCGGCTGCGGGCGCTGCTGCCGCAGCTCGCAGCCGAGGGCGGCGACGCCCGCACGCTGGTCCGTCTTTCGGCGCGGCTCGCCCGGGCGAACGCGGCAGTCGAGGTGCTGGCCGACGGCGCCGAGCGCTTCCTCCGTTTGCGGGATCGCGGCGATGCGCCACAGCCGGGCGTTCGCAGCTTCGAGGCTGCGGCCTTCGCCACCCTGCCCGAAGAAGTCCGGCTGCGGCTCCTGCTGCGGGCTATCGACGCGCTCGGGCATGAGGGCCCGGCGGAACTCGGCAAGGTCGAAACTCTCTTGGCCGCGCTTGATCAGGCCGTTGCAGTGGGCGCCCGTGCATCCAGAAATGGCCGTCCCATCCTGAAGCAGACGCTGGCGGGAGCCTTGATCAGCCTTGCCGGAGGGCGTATCCACGTCGCGCCGGCGCCGGTCCGGCGGCGCAGAGGGGCGCACAAGAGCGGATCATGACACCGGCCGTTTCGACCGCCCGCCGTCAGGACACCTTAACCAGGCAGGAAAAACCCCGGCCTCGACGCCATTATTTCAGCGGGAATCGGCCTAAGATGGGATAAATAGTCCCATCTCGTTCCCTTGGCAGCGACGGGGGCGGCACCTAAATTGTATACGTCCAACCGAGAGGATTCCTTGGGGATTTTCTCTAGTCTGCCCAAGGATGAGGCCGCGATCCGCGCGACCACGAAGGAAGATCGATGAACGCCAATCTGCGCAATTTCGCCCTCTGGGTCATCATTGTTTTGCTGCTGTTGGCGTTGTTCACGCTCTTCCAGAATCCGGGCCAGCGGGCCTCCTCGCAGGACATCGCCTTCTCGCAGCTGTTGAGCGAGGTTGACCAGGGCCGGGTCCGCGACGTCGTGATCCAGGGTCCCGACATCCACGGCACCTTCACCAACGGCTCCAGCTTCCAGACCTATGCGCCGAACGACCCGACGCTGGTGAAGCGCCTGTACGACAGCAAGGTCCAGATCACCGCGAAGCCGCCCGGCGACAACGTGCCGTGGTTCGTCTCGCTGCTGGTCTCCTGGCTCCCGTTCATTGCGCTGATCGGCGTCTGGATCTTCCTGTCGCGGCAGATGCAGGGCGGCGCCGGCAAGGCGATGGGCTTTGGCAAGTCGCGTGCGAAGATGCTGACCGAGGCCCATGGCCGCGTCACCTTCGAGGACGTCGCCGGCGTCGATGAGGCCAAGCAGGACCTGCAGGAGATCGTCGAATTCCTGCGCGACCCCGGCAAATTCCAGCGCCTCGGCGGCCGCATTCCGCGCGGCGTGCTGCTGGTCGGCCCTCCCGGCACCGGCAAGACCCTGATCGCGCGCGCGGTCGCGGGCGAAGCCAACGTGCCATTCTTCACCATCTCCGGTTCTGACTTCGTCGAGATGTTCGTCGGCGTCGGCGCCAGCCGTGTCCGCGACATGTTCGAGCAGGCCAAGAAGAACGCGCCCTGCATCATCTTCATCGACGAAATCGACGCGGTCGGTCGTCACCGCGGCGCCGGTCTCGGCGGCGGCAATGACGAGCGCGAGCAGACGCTGAACCAGCTGCTGGTCGAGATGGACGGCTTCGAGGCGAACGAGGGCGTGATCCTGATCGCCGCGACCAACCGTCCCGACGTGCTCGATCCCGCGCTGCTGCGTCCCGGCCGCTTCGACCGCCAGGTCGTGGTGCCGAATCCCGACGTCGTCGGCCGAGAGCAGATCCTCAAGGTTCACGTCCGCAAGGTGCCGCTGGCGCCGGATATCAACCTCAAGACCATCGCGCGCGGCACACCCGGTTTCTCCGGCGCCGACCTGATGAACCTCGTCAACGAAGCCGCCCTCACCGCTGCGCGCCGCAACAAGCGCATGGTGACCCAGGCCGAGTTCGAGGAAGCCAAGGACAAGGTGATGATGGGCGCCGAGCGCAAGTCGCTCGTCATGACCGAGGAAGAGAAGCTGCTGACGGCCTATCACGAAGGCGGCCACGCCATCGTCGGCCTCAACGTGCCCGCGACCGATCCGATCCACAAGGCGACCATCATCCCGCGCGGCCGTGCACTCGGCATGGTCATGCAGCTCCCCGAGCGCGACAAGCTGTCGATGTCTTTGGAGCAGATGACCTCGCGCCTCGCCATCATGATGGGCGGCCGCGTCGCCGAAGAGCTGATCTTCGGCCGCGAGAAGGTGACGTCCGGTGCGGCCTCCGACATCGAGCAGGCCACCCGCCTTGCCCGCATGATGGTGACGCGCTGGGGCCTGTCGGAAGAGCTCGGCACCGTCTCCTACGGCGAGAACCAGGACGAGGTGTTCCTGGGCATGTCGGTGTCGCGGACGCAGAATGCCTCCGAGGCGACGGTCCAGAAGATCGACTCCGAGATCCGCCGCCTGGTCGAGGAAGGCTACAAGGAAGCGACCCGCATCCTCACCGAGAAGCACGGTGACCTCGAGGCGCTCGCCAAGGGCCTGCTCGAGTTCGAGACGCTGAGCGGCGATGAGATCATCGACCTGCTCAAGGGCAAGAAGCCGAACCGCGAGTCCGTGCTCGAGCCGGCCACGCCGCGCGCCTCCGCCGTGCCCCCGGCCGGCAAGCCGCGCCCGCGGCCCGATCCGGATCCCGGCCTGGAGCCGCAGCCGCAGGCCTGACGCAAGCAGCAGATCGAATTGAAAAACGCGGCGGAAACGCCGCGTTTTTTGTTGGGCGGGTCTCGTGCCCCGGACGCAGCGCAGCGCCTCTTTGACGGTGCGCTGCAGAGCCGGGGCCCATACCGCAGCGGTTCGCGTGGCCTTCTGGGTCCCGGCTCTGCGCAGCAACGCCAAGAGCGTTGCAGCGCGTCCGGGACACGCGAGGGACGCGCGCTGCTGATGAGCTCGAATAACTTGGCGCCGCCTCGTAGGGTGGGCAAAGGCGCGCTTGTGCCGTGCCCACCATCTCTCGGCATCGCGATAGAAGTGGTGGGCACGCTGTCGCTTTGCCCACCCTACGATGTCTCACTTCGCGGCCGCTCCCAGCCTTCCATCACTAACTTAGATCCCCGATTTGCGGGCTCATCACCCGAGGAGCGATTGGTGTATTAACAAAATGTTTTACCTTAGATTGTAGTCCACAGAGGGTAACGGGATCGCCTGACATATGACGAGCGAACTGAGGAGCCGCTGGACCGATGCTGGAGCCTGCGCGCTCATCACAATCGCCATCTTTGCGATCGTCTACTACGTGAACGGAGGCGCGGCATTTCCGACAGACGATGCCTTCATCAACCTGCACAACGCTCAGGTTCTGCGTCTTGGCCGAGACCAGAATTATGAGGGAGTGCCGGCTCTTGTCGGGGCGACGAGCGGCGCGCATCTCGCACTGCTTCTGGTTTTCGAGCAACTGGTGCATCCCGATACTGCCGCGCTGTATGTGCTCAGCTCGCTCAGTGCGGTCACCTATGTGCTCGGCGTATTCTATATGTGCCTCAACATCGGATGTCCTCGGCTGGAAGCGGCGCTGATTGCCTTGGGTAGCCTCGTGTTCGCCGGTACGTTGTTTCAAGTCCTGAATGGGATGGACACCGGACTGGCAATGGCCGCGGTGGCGTGGGACATCAAACTGCTTACGGACAAAAGGCGCACCTTCTGGCTTCCGGCCCTATGCGGCGTCATGCCGTTTGTTCGGCCGGAACTCAGCTTGCTGTCGGCTGCGTCAATGCTCATCGTGTTCTGGGAAAAGGATGCTGCCAACGGCTTCAAAATTGCCGCCGCGGCGGTCGCAGCCCTGACTTCTCTGCCCTTCCTGCTCTGGTATTGGATCGATACCGGCTCATTGGTGCCCAACACCATCAGCGCGAAGATGTTCTTTTTCGCCGAACGCTACCTGGCTTGGTCGGACAAATCCTTGTTGATGCTTTCAGCAGTTTCTCAAGGCGCCCTGATGAGCTTTCCTCTCTTCCTGTGTCTCCGCTTCATGCGACCGGTTGCGGTTGGACGTATGCTTGCGCTCTTTGTTGCCGTCTTTCTTGGTGCCTATTTCTGGAGATTTCCGAGTGGCCTGGTGCACAATGGCGGACGCTATCTGTTTGTTCTGGCGCCGCTCGTACTGTTTGGCACTGCGTGTGGCCTCACCTCGGCGTTTCGCAAGCAAACGCTTTGCATGGTCGCGATTTCGATCTTGTTCCTGCCGCAGGGATTTGTGGCGCAACTCGAGGACTACAGAACCCATATCGTCGGCTTCCGGGAAAGCCTTGCCGATGTGGTGAGATGGATGAATGCAAATTTGCCGGATCGGCCAATGGTCATGGTTCACGACGCCGGCTACGTCGCCTACGCCGGTCATGCTGCGCTGGTCGATTTGGTGGGACTCAAGACGCCTGCCGCAATGGACTTTCACAAGCGAACGACTTACCCGAGCGTCGGTCTGCAACGCTCCAGAGCGGTCGCACAGATCGCGGAAGCATTCCAGCCGCAATATCTGCTGGTGCTACAGGATTGGGACGAGAGATTCCATTTCGTTGAGGGCCTTCGAGGTGTGGGCTGGACGGCGCGAGAGGTCTATGCGGGACATGCGCCGCCGAATACACCTGCAGCGCTCATCTATCACCTCTACGAGTTGAACCGGCCGCTCAGCGGGCTTGCAAGCCCAAGCTCATAGTGCGAGCAGTTCTGCGATTTGGCCTTCCGGCACCTCTAGCTGGTCGCGCGGCTTCATGACAGCTTGAATCAAAACGCGAAAACATAAACTGAGCAAATTCAGTCCGATAAGCGTCCGCCGAACGAACCTCAAAGGAGGCTTCAACCATACGCCCCGTAGAACAAATGCCGGCCACATCACGAACAGGGCATCGCGACGGGGCCAAAATTGCCTCGCGTTGGCCATAATCTCGCGCGTACATTCGCCCGATCTGGGCGATGGCAGGGCAGTTGTAATGGCGGCTCAGTCCCACAAGACCGCAGAACAGGAGTACGAGGAGCAGGTTCGCATCCTCATCCGCATCGTTTCAGCCTCCACCTTGGGGCTTCTCGCGTTCGCGGCGGGCCTGCTGATCGGGACCTTTCTGTTTTCGTGATCGAAGATGAATGACCGGCTCTCCTGGAGCTGCTGTGTCTTCACTTCGATGGCACAGCGGCTGCGCCTTCCGTATCGTCGCGCACATGGACAACCGCGATCTTGTCGCCATACACCCGCTTCCAGCCCTTGATGTGATCCAGAATCTGGGCCGCCGGCGAATCCGGCGTCAGCAGCGTTGCGTCGATCCCGTTGTCGTCGAGCATCCGCAGCAGGCCGGAGACGTTGCGGCCATCTTCGGCGGCGAAATAGTCCATCAGGAATTTTTCGCCATATAGCTCCGACCGTCCGTCGACGAAAGGCCTGATGTCGCGGACGATGAGGTAGCCGCCAAAACCATAGGAGTTGAAGATGCGCGCGGCCTTGCGCTCAGCCAGCAAATCGACTGCCGCAACCGGCGTCTGCGCCGTGGAGAATTCGAAGGTGTGACGCGCCGCAAAGGTCGCGGTCGCGCTTGCGGTCGCGAGCACGATGGCCACCGCGGCCAGCGCCGCCGGGGCGCCGGGAGCCATCCGCAAGCCGCGCGGTGCGTCCGACGCGGGCCTGATCCAGCCGCTCAGCGGCTGCGCCAGCACCAGAGGCACCAGCACGCCAAAGGTCTCGATGCTGCGGACATGCGCCAGCGCCATCCAGGTGGCGCCGAGGATCAGCAGCACGCGCGGCGGCGATAGGGTCAGGCCGCGTATGAGGCCGAGCCCGAGCAGGCCGAGCAGCGCGCCCGCGAACGGGCTGAACGAGCTGAAATCGGCCGGACGCCATTCGGCGATGATGGAGAAGGATTTGCCGAGGCTGAGGATGCGGGCGGCACCGAGCAGCGTGTCGAGGCCATAGGGCGTGCAGCAGCTCGCCACCAGGGCGCCGAGCCCGAACGCGGCCCAGCGCATCGCAAGCGCCAGCCGGCGCGGCGGCGCCGCGCGCCAGAGCGCTTCGAGGCCGATCGCGCCAATCAAGGCGAGCCCGAGCACGAAGCCGCCATGAAGATTGGCCCACAGGACCATCAGCGGCAGCAGCAGGAAGGAGGGCGCGCGGCTGCGATCGGCCATAGCCATCAAGCCGCCGGTCCAGGCAACCATGACCGGCAATGCGAGCACGTGCGGGCGGGCCAGCAGATGCGGCGCGGCCAGCGTCATCGCCAGCAGGCAGAACACCAGCGCATAGGGCAGCTCGAGATGCCGCTGCAGGAAGGTCAGCAGCAATCCCATCGCCAGCGCGATCGCGGCCGCGGTCAGCACGACGGGCCCGGCCCATCCCCAATGCGAATAGGCGGTCGCGAACAAGACTTGCGACAGCCATGAGGTCGAGAGCCAGACATCACCCTGGCGCGTCAACGAATAGAGGTCGGTCCAGGGCACGGCGCGATGGTCGAGGATCCACGCGCCGACCTTGATCTGCCAGAGCGTGTCGGGATCGTGCAGCAGGCTGTCGCCGCTCAGCAGCAGCAGCAGAAAGGTCGCGGCCGCGACGCACAGCGGCGCCAGATTGCGCTGGGCGCGCGCGATCGGAACGCTGGCCGCGATGGTCATGGCCTGGCCGGCGCGGCCGCATCGCCCACGCCATCCCGCACATGGATCACGGCGACGTTGTCGGCATAGAGCCGCTTCCAGCCCATGATATGATCGAGCACCTGGGCGGCCGGGCTGTCGGCGACCATCAGCGTGGCGTCGATCTTGTACTCTTCCAGCAGCCGCGTCAGGTTATCGAGCTTCTTGACCTCGACTCCTTTGAAGAAGTCCATCACGAACTTCTCGCCATAAAGTTCGGCGCGGCCGTCGACGAAGACCGGGATGTCGCGCGAGATCAGATAGCCGCCGAACTGGTAGCCGTTGAAGATCCGCTGCGCCTTGCGTTGCTGGAGCAGATCGACGGCGGCGACCGGCGTCTGGTCCATCGTGAAGGTGAAGCGGTGATGCGACATGTAGATCGAGGTCGTGGTCCAGGCCGCGGCCGCGATCATCAGCGCGCCGGTGATGGTGACGTAGCGCGCTGCCCAGCTCTCGCTGGTTTGCGCGTCAATCTGCGGCAGCGGCGATGTCTCACCGAGCGGCTTGGCCAGCACCAGCGGCACCAGGAAGGCAAAGGCCTCGATGCTCCTGACATGGGTGAGCCCCATCCAGGTGAAGAGCAGGATCAGCAGGATGCGCGGCGGCGACAGCGTGAGGCCGCGAAACAGGCCGATCGCGATGAGGCCGAGGATCGCGCCTTCGAAGGCGGAGAAGGTGGCGAAATTCGCCGGCATCCATTCCGAGATGACCGACAGCAGCTCGCCGAGATTGAGGATGTTGGTCGCCCCCAGCAGCGTGCGCCAGCCATAGGGCGTGACGCAGGCAGCGGCCATGGCGGCGACGCCGAACAGGAACCAGCGCGTGAGCAGCCGTATCTGTTTGCCGGACTCGAGCGTCCAGATTGCTTCGATCGCCATCGGGCCGATCAGCGCGAGGCCGAGCACGAAGCCGCCATGAAGGTTGGCCCACAGCGACATCAGCGGCAGCCAGACCCAGGACGGCGTGACCTTGCGGTCGGCCGCATTCATGAGAATGCCGACCCATGCGATCATCACCGGCAGTGCCAGCATGTGCGGCCGCGCCAGGATGTGGTGCAGCGACAGCAGCACGGCCAGCATCGCGAACAGCACCGCGCGCGGAATTTCGAGACGCGCCTCGAGCAGGTAGACGAAGATCGCGGCGGACGCGGCGATCGCGAGCGCGGTAAGGACCACCGGCCCGGCCCAGTCCCATTGCGCATAGGAGATGGCGAACAGGATCTGCGACAGCCAGGACGTCGAGATCCAGGGCTCGCCGGAGCGCGTGAAGGAATAGAAGTCGGTATAGGGCAGGGCGTGGTGATCGAGGATCCACTGCCCGATCTTGATCTGCCAGAACGAGTCGGAGTCCTGAAGCAGGGTGTCGCCGATATAGAGGAAGAAGAGATAGGCGCCCGCGCCGACACACAGCGGCACCAGTGCTCGCGCGCGGCTCTGCACCGCAATGCTGTTGGTGAAGGATAGGGACATGCCGCCTCGTCTTGTTCTTGTCGGATCGACCGAGCGGGCGGCATTTGACCATGGCGGTCATAACTTCCCGTAAATCGGCGGAATTGGACGCACATGGCATTTTGTACGAGTTGAGTGCGCGCCTCGTCCTTCGAGACGACCGCTTCGCGGTCTCCTCAGGATGAGGCTAAGCGGCATCGGTGCTCATCAAAACGACGGCCGCACACTCAGGTCCTCATCCTGAGGGCCCGCCAACGGCGGGCGTCTCGAAGGATGGTCACAGCGGAATCGCTCCCATCTGCGATAGTCCTGCCCACAAGCGGGGAGGGAATGGAGAGAGCGCCGGTATATGTCTCTGCAATTTAACCGATTGTTTTCAATTTCGATTTACCATCGGCGAATACATACAAACGGTTCCGTATTTCCGCAGTCGAATTAACTGCGGCGCAAGTCTTTGCCCTTACGTTGGGTTCCATGGTCGGGCGGCGCTGGGAAGCCGAAAAGACCAGACCAGTTGAAGCCACGTGTATCCTTTGGAGCAGTCTATGAAGAACCTCATTTCGCGTTTCGTGAAGGACGAATCCGGCGCCACCGCCATCGAATACGGCCTGATCGCCGCCGGCATCGCGCTGGCGATCATCACCGTCGTCAACAACCTCGGCACCACGCTGAACGCCAAGTTCGGCTCGATCTCGTCCAGCCTCAAGTAAGCCGGACGATCAACGGAATAGCGAAGAGCCCCGTCATCGACGGGGCTCTTTTGCGTTGGCCGAGCATCGGCGCGGGCATTCGACGATCAGGCTTAAGCCTCCTTCAAGCCCGTCGGTGTATGGCTTGAACGCATCCGCGTCACCGTATTGCGTCAAAGGAAGCCGCATGGCCGAAGCCTCGTCCGCCCCGCCTGCTGTTGCTCGTCACGGCGTACTCCCTGCGACCCTCCTCAACATCTCGTTCGTGCTGGCGATCGTCACGCTGGCGTATTTTCCGACGGCCTATCTCACGCATGTATGGATCTTCGGCGCGGACGGACGCGGCATCCCGACGGACTTCGTCAATGTGTGGGCGGCCGGAAAACTGGCGCTCGAGGGCCATCCCGCGCAGGCCTGGGATTGGGACATCCAGAAGCAGGTCGAGCTTGCGCTGCTCAGGCTGGATTTTGTCGGCCATTTCGCCTGGCACTATCCGCCGCCCTTCCTGTTCGTCGCCTCTCTCCTCGCGCAGTTTCCCTATGCGGTGGCCTTCATCGGCTGGGCCGCGTTCAGCATGGTGCCCTATCTCGCCGTGATGCGCGCCATCATCGGGCGCAACGCGGGCCTGGTGCTTGCGATTGGATTTCCCGCCGCCTTCCTCAACATCCTGGTCGGGCAGAATGGTTTCCTCACGGCGTCCCTGATCGGCGGCATGCTTTATCTGCTGCCGACGCGACCGGTGCTGGCTGGAATCTGCCTGGGCCTTCTGAGCTACAAACCCCAATATGGACTGCTGTTTCCACTGGTGCTGATCGCCGCCGCCGAGTGGACGGTGCTTTTCACCGCCGCCATCGTCACCGTGACGATCGCTGGGGCGTCCTGGCTCGCATTCGGGACCGAAAGCTGGCAGGCCTTCTTCCACTGGATTCCGATGTTCTCGCAGGCCTTCCTGACCGAAGGAAGGGCACCCTGGTTCAAGATGCAGAGCATCTTCGCGCTGGTGCGCTATGTCGGCGGCACCGAGCAGCTCGGATGGATCTTCCAGTGGGTGTTGACGGCCGCGGTTGCCGTCGTGCTGGTCGTGATGTGGCGGAGCCGGCTGCCCTACGCGCTGAAGGCGGCGATGCTCGCGGCGGCAACGCTGCTCACGACGCCCTATCTCTTCATGTATGATCTGGTTGTGCTGGGCATCGCGGTGGCCTTTCTCATCCGCGCCGGCCTCGATGAAGGTTTCGCGCGCCATGAGGTGATGGCCTTGGCCCTTGTGTTCGCGCTGCTTGCGACCTTCCTGTTTCTCGGGCAGCCGGTGGGCTTCCCGGCGATCCTCATCGTGTTCGGGCTGATCCTCGGCCGCTGCGCAGCCTGGCGGGCTGCCGAGGCTGCATCGATGCAGCTCGCGGCAACATCAACGAACTGAACTAACGCGAGGCCCGTTCAATGAGCGGGCAGCTTTCGAGGATCGTGCCGGGGCGGGCGCCCTCGATGGCGACACAGGGCCTACTGGCATCGATGGCAAGCGCGTAGCGATCCAGCAGCGCGCTGCGGTCCGGTTCGCCGCGCATGTGCAATTCGCGGAGACCGCCGGGCAGGGGAGCCTTCAGCCCGGCGCGGATGCGCTGGTCAAAGATGCCGCCGGGGACGATGGGCACACCGATATCGGCGAGCAGGTAGAAGCGCGACTGCGGCGGAAGCTGCGGCGCGATATAGGCGAGCGGCTTGCCGAGGATAAAGTAGGTCGCGGGCTGATCGAGCTCATCGGCGATGTTCGGCCGGTAGGTCTCTGACCAGGGGCGGTGCCACCAATCCGCCGGCTGCGACCACAGTGCGATCCCTACCGCAACCGTCAACATCAGCGCGTTCAGTGGAGCCGAGGACGTCGCGGGCCATGCCGGCCTCGCGCTCGCAGCGAGGCGCGCGAGCAGCAGAACGATGATCGGGCCGCACAACAATTCCAGAACCACCGCATAGCGCTGGATCGAGAACAGGCCGAGCCACGCCAGGTACGAGACTGCAAACAGCACGACCAGCTGCACGTCACGTCGGGTGAGGATCGCGCTGTCGCGCGTCATCCGCACAAGCAGGCCGAGCACGAGCAGGACCGCCACGACCGCGAAGCGCGCGTCGCGGAACGGGTGCTCCGCGCCTCTGTGGTCGCCCATCAGCCAGTAGAACGGATAGGCCAGCGCGTCGGACACGCTGTGCGGCATGAACTGCGCGTCCATCAGATTGACGGCCGCGACCTCGCCTGACTGGAAGACGGCATTGAACAGCGGGAAGATCGGATTGCCGGTGTCGCGCCAGGCGATCAGGCACCATTCGCCGCCGGTGAGCGCCGCGCCGGCAATACCGCCGAGCCCAAGCAGGATGGTCGCCCGAAGCGGACGCGCGGCGGCGAGCAGTGCTGCGGCTGCGCCGATCGCGTAGACGACATTGGTCAGCTTCAGCCCGACCGCGGCGCCGATCAGGAGCCCGGCCAGCAGATAGCGGACCGCGGGCCGGCGATCCGCAATCAAGATCAGAAGGAAACCGCCGATCACGGGCAATGCCAGCAGCACGTCGGAAAAGCTCGTGCCGACTTCCGAGAGCGTCATCGGACCCGAGGCCGCGATTGCGACCGCCGCCGCGATCGCAACGAAGGTCGCGGTTCGTCCCAGCACCAGGCGTGCAAACAGCCAAATGAGCGCGAGGTTGAGGCCGTGAATTGCGCCGATGATCATCAGCCCATACGGCGACGGCAGATAGTGCCGAAGGTAATAGACGGGGAAATAGACGATCGGATTGAAGTAGGTTTGAAAGCCCGGCGGCACCGCATCGACGCCATAGCGGCCGTTGAGCACGGCCCAGACATTGTATTCGTGGTAGTTCTGCCAATCCCAGTTGACATCCTCGCCCATCGCGAAGGTGTAAATCGCGCCCGCCAGCATCGCGCAGACGACAACGGCGAGGGGTACAAGCGCCTTGCCGCGCAGGTTCGCCGTCGATGATCGCAGCAAACCTCCGGCCGCCGGCATGGACATGGCTTCGGGCAAGTCAGCGGCGGTTGTCGCGCGTTGCAGCATCAAGGCGCCATGAGCTGATGGTCGCAGCCTCTTCCGAAAACGGGGCGTGACGCAGAAAGTACGCTGGTGGCGCGCATTGCCGATTCCGATGGACACCGTAGGACTAAGGGCGGCCAGTTAAAGTTGCATGAATCTGTGCCGGAAAGCGCGAAAACCGGCATCACGCATTTGCTTCTTGTCATCCCCCCTGAATAGTTGTTCAGTCCTTGCGGGGCGATTTGCAATTGCAGTGACGAAGCGTTCGGCCGCGGGCGTGCGGCAAGCGTGTGGGACAGGAAGCGCGCCATGGTTTATCGGCGAACGCATCAAGTGGTTAAGCGCCTTGCGGCTCGGCGCAGCGCCATCCTGGCGGCGGCAAGGGAAGCCGCAGCCGAAGGGGGCATGGCGGCGGTGCAGATCGCACCGGTCGCGGTCCGGGCCAATGTCGCGGCCGGCACCGTCTATCGCTACTTCCCCTCCAAGGCCGAGCTGATCTCCGAATTGATCTCCGAGGTCTCCCGCGACGAGCTCGCGGCGATCCGGCGCGCGGCCGATGCCGCGCCTGGCCCGTCCTCCGCGCTGGCGGCGGCCGTGACTACGGTGGCCGTCCATACGCTGTCGCAGCGGCGCCTCGCCTGGGGCATCCTGGCCGAGCCTGTCGATGTCGATGTCAGCGCCTCCAGGCTTGCCAGCCGCCGTGAGATTGCCGGCGAGATCGCTGCCCGGATCGACGCTGCCGTGCGCGCCGGTCATCTGCCGGCACAGGACACCGCGCTGGCCGCGACCGCGCTGCTGGGTGCGCTGCACGAGGCGCTGGTCGGGCCGCTTGCGCCCGACAATCTCGAAGATCCCGTCAAGATGCGCGATGCGGTGCAGACCGTGACGCTGCTTGCGCTGCGCGCCGTCGGCGTCATGGACGCCCGCGCCCGCGGTCTGGTGGTGCAGCAGACGCTGCTGCCGACGGCCAAGGCGCTGGTCGGGGCCTGAAATGCCGGTGCGATCGGGGCTGCGACCTGATCGTACCCAAGCCATTGCCTGAGCACGCTTTTTCGAGAAGCCCGAGCACGCCCGCCGGATCGGCCGGCTACTGTGCATGGGGTTGTTTTCGGCGTTTTTGTTGGTCCGGCGATGGCGGACCTAGATATCCGAATTGCCCTCGGGGCCGACCGAGGCGATGCGCACCATGTTGGTGGTGCCGGGAATGCCGAGCGGCACGCCGGCGACGATGATCACGCGCTGGCCGGCGCGGACGAAACCGTCGCGGAAGGCGATCTGGCCGGCGCGGCTGACCATGTCGTCCTGGTCGCGCGCGTCTTCCGCCACCACGCAGTGTACGCCCCACACGACCGCGAGCCGCCGTCCGGCCTGGATGTTCGGCGTGATCGCCACGACCGGCGGCTTCGGCCGCTCGCGCGCCACGCGCACCGCGGTCGAGCCCGAGCTGGTCCAGCAGATCAGGGCGGGCAGGTCGAGCGTTTCGGCGATCTGCCGTGCGGCATCGGCGATGGCGTCGCCGGCGGTGGATTCCGGTGCGGGGCGCTGGGCCGTCAACACGGAGCGATAAATCGGGTCGCGCTCGACCTCCTCGCCGATGCGGTTCATGGTCGAGACCGCCTCGACCGGGAATTTGCCGGCCGCCGATTCCGCCGACAGCATGATGGCGTCGGCGCCCTCGTAGACCGCGGTGGCGACGTCGGAGACTTCGGCGCGGGTCGGCACCGGCGATTGGATCATCGATTCCAGCATCTGCGTTGCGATCACCACCGGCTTGCCGGCGCGACGCGCCATGCGCGTCATTTGCTTCTGGAGGCTCGGCACGCGCTCCAGCGGCAGCTCGACGCCGAGGTCGCCGCGCGCCACCATCAGCGCGTCGGAGGCCTCGATGATGTCGGCGAGGCGGTCGATCGCCTGCGGCTTCTCGATCTTGGCCATGACCGCGGCCCGGCCGCGGATCATCTTCTTGGCCTCGATCACGTCGTCGGCGCGCTGCACGAAGGAGAGCGCAATCCAGTCGACGCCGGTAACCAGCGCGGCCTCGAGGTCGGCGCGGTCCTTCGGCGTCATCGCCGAGACCGGCAGGTCCGTATCCGGAAGGCTGACGCCCTTGCGGTCGGACATCTTGCCGCCGACCACGACGCGCGTCACCGCGTGCTCCTTCGTGGTCTCCTCCGCGATCAGCCGTACCTTGCCGTCGTCGAGCAGCAGGGCATGGCCGGGCCGCAGCGCAGCAAGTATCTCCGGATGCGGGAGATTGACGCGGGTGGTATCGCCCGGGCTCTTGTCGGAATCCAGCGTGAAGATCTGGCCGTTCTGGAGCTGGACCGCGCCTTCCGCGAAGGCGCCAAGCCGGAGCTTCGGGCCCTGCAGGTCGACCAGGATGCCGATCGGGCGGCCGTAGCTGCTCTCGACATTGCGGATCGTCGCCACCAGCTCCCGCATCTTGTCATGCGGGGTGTGGCTCATATTGATGCGGAAAACGTCGGCGCCGGCCTCGAACAGGCGGCGGATCATCGCGAGGTCAGAAGAAGCGGGTCCGAGCGTCGCGAGAATCTTGATACGGCGAAGACGCCTCATGGCTTATTTCCAGACGGTGGTGAGGGGGCTGGCGGAAGGCCAGGCGCGGCGGGGGGCGTACCACCGGGCGGGCTATTGGGCAAACCCGGAACGCCGCCACCAGGGCCAACAGGGCCGGGCATCCCGGGGACACGTTGCTGGGCGGGCTGCTCGTTGGCATCGGTGAGCTGTACCGTCCAGGCCCGCTGCTCGCCGGTATCGACCTCGAAATAGCCGGTCCGGTCATAGCCGCGCGCCAGGCAGTCCTCGGTGCCGCGAATGGTGAATTCCTTGTCGCGCGAGCACATGAAGGCCTGCCCCGACCATTCGCCGCCGCGGTCATAGTCGATCGCGTAGATGTAATAGTAGCGGGCGACCAGCGTTCCCCGCAGCAGGGTCTCGCAGGAGCGGGACGAGATGTTCCACCAGCCTTCCGTGGTCCAGCCGTCGGCGTCCTTGTAGCCAAGCGCAATGCCGACCCGGCTCGAGGTGTTGTTGCAAAGCCGGAAATCGGCCGAGGCCGGGCTGGCCCAGAGGCACAGCAAAGCAACCGCCAGCGCCGGGACCAACCGGGCGAGCAGGCGAAGGGCGGAGCGGGGAGATTCGGCGATCATTGTCGCGGAACGTATACCAGATGATTGACGATTTGGCGTAGAGCCGGGGAACTGCCCCCTGGGCTGCTTCGAGGCCGTTTGCGCCGCGATATGGCAAAATCTGTGACGGGACCCCACCTGATCCCGTAAAGGGTGACCACCATCAAGATCAGAGCCAAGAGAAAGGCCAAGGGGATTCAGCCATGGCAATCGACGACAAAACCAGAACGGAGCTCGAGGCGGCCGCTTTCCGGCGCCTGGTCGACCATCTGAAGACGCGGACGGACGTCCAGAACATCGATCTGATGAATCTCGCCGGCTTCTGCCGCAACTGCCTGTCCAACTGGCTCAAGGACGCTGCCGACGCCCAGGGCGTAAGCTTAAGCAAGGACGAGAGCCGCGAGGCCGTCTACGGCATGCCCTACGAGACCTGGAAGGCGAAGCACCAGGGCACGGCCAGCCCTGAGCAGCTCGAGGCGATGAAGAAGGTCCATCCCCACAGCCGCTGAGCGGACTGTCCGGGGCCCGCGGCTTGAGTCGCACCACACAACAGCTTTCTTCGCCTCCCCGCAGGAAGGTGTGGGCGCGCTGTGGACGAGCGCGATGCTCGCTTGAACGCAATCGGCGCCAACCCTAAGGGTCTCACCAGCACGCGCGGTGAGGATGCCGGCGTCACCTCGTTTTGCCAGTTCCATTGGGAGTACCAAGATGGCCACCTCCGCCGCCGTCCGCGACGACGAGCCCGCGACGAAATTTGCCAAGGACCAGCTCAAATCCATCATCGAGCGCATCGAGCGGCTGGAGGAAGAGAAGAAGGCGATCTCCGACGACATCCGCGACGTCTTTGCCGAAGCCAAGGGCAACGGCTACGACGTCAAGGCGCTGCGCACCATCGTACGCATGCGCAAGCAGGACCCGAACGAGCGCGCAGAGGCCGAGACGATTCTCGAGACCTACATGCAGGCGCTGGGGATGATCTGAGGCGACGAGGCCGCAGCTTCATCGGTAGGATACCTCGTCCCGCTGCGATTTGCAGCGCACCCAGCTTGGGCAAAATCCGCTCGTCTGCTAGAGTGCTCGGTGAAGGGACCGAGCAATGGATGTGCCTGGACCTGAGCGTAGGCTCGCAGCGGTCCTCGCGGCCGACATGGTCGGCTTTAGCCGGCTCATGGAGGCCGATGAGGCTGGCACGCTTGCGCGCCTCAAGACCCACCGGATCGAGCTGATCGATCCGGCCATTGCCAAAAACCGCGGCCGCATCATCAAGACGACGGGCGACGGCATGCTCGTCGAATTCCATAGCGTCGTCGACGCGGTGCTGTGCGCTGCTGAAATTCAGAGCCGGATGGGGCGACGCAATGCCGACGTCCCGCCGCCGCGATGGATACAATTCCGCATCGGCATCAATCTGGGCGACGTGATCGTCGACCAGAACGATATTTTCGGCGACGGCGTCAACGTCGCGGCACGGCTGGAGGCTCTGGCCGAGCCTGGAGGCATCTGCATCTCGAGCGCGGTGCGCGACCAGCTCGGCGAGCGCCTTGATGGCGTTGCATTCGAGGATATCGGCGAGCAGAACGTCAAGAACATCGTCCGTGCGATCCGCGTCTACCGGATACGACTGGAGGAGAGTCCGGCAAGCGCATCTGACGGCACGAGGGGCGCTGCGAAGGCGACCGGCAAGTCGAAGAAGCCGTCCATCGCCGTGCTGCCCTTCGCCAACATGAGCGGCGACCCGGAGCAGGAGTTCTTTGCGGATGGCCTGACCGAAGACATCATCACCGAGCTTTCGCGTTTCCACGACCTGCTGGTGATCTCCCGCAACTCGACCTTTGTGTACAAGGGCAAGGCGGTCAAGGTGCAGGACGTCGGCCGCGAATTCGGCGTCGATTATGTCATCGAGGGCAGTGTGCGAAAGGCCGGAGATCGCGTCCGCGTCACCGTGCAGCTGATCGATGCGGAAACCGACCGGCACATTTGGGCCGAACGCTACGACGGCGAGCTCAAGGACATCTTCGCCATCCAGGACGAGATGACCCGGGCGATCGCGGCCACGTTGCCCGGCCGCGTCGAGGCGGCCACGCACGATCGGGCGAACCGCAAGCCCACGGACAACATGGCGGCTTACGAATGCGTGCTGGCCGCAAAGGTCTTGCACCATCGCTCCAATCGCGAAGACAATGCGCGGGCGCAACTTCTGCTCGACCGGGCGGTCGAACTCGATGCGAACTATGCTCACGCGCACGCGTGGAAGGCGTGCGTCCTGGGCCAGACCTGGGTCTATGGCTGGTGCGCGGATCGCGATGCCACCTTCCAGCAGGTGGCTTCGGAGCTGGAGACCGCGCTGGCCCTCGACGACAATGACAGCGACGTTCACCGTATTCTCGCGGCGCTCAATCTGAACCGCGACGACCATGACAAGGCCACCTACCATCAGGAGCGGGCGCTCGCGCTCAACCCGAACTACGACCTCGTGGTGGTGCAGCAGGGCGAACTGTTGACCTGGCTGGGCCGGCCTGAAGAGGGCATCGACTGGATCAGGAAGGCGATGCGGCTCAACCCGTATCACCCCGAACGCTTCTGGAGCCATCTCGGGCGTGCCTATTATTGTGCCGAGAAATACGCCGAAGCTGCCGAGGCCATCTCACGGATCACGCGCCCCGATCACACCCATCACGCGTTCCTCGCCGCGATCTTTGCGCAGATGGGCAACGCGATTGCGGCCCGCGCTCATGCAGCCGAGGTTCTCAAGCGCGAGCCGGCATTTTCGGTGGCCAATCATCTCTCCACCCAGCATTATAAGCGCGACGTCGACCGTCAGCGCTACGAGGCAGGCCTTCTGGGAGCAAGCCTGCCCGCCTGATCCTCGATCCATCCAGGAGGAATCCGTGAGCGAACCGCCGTTGCCGCGCGAGGTGAGCCGAGTCTTCGAGGCTTTTCCGCCGCCGATCCGCCGGCGCCTTCTCGACGTGCGCAAGCTCATCTTGGCGACGGCCAAGGCGCACGCCGAAGTCGGCCGGCTCACCGAAACGCTGAAATGGGGCGAGCCTGCCTATCTCACGGAGCAGACCGGCAGCGGCTCCACGATCCGGCTTGGCCGCCTCAAGGACTCCGACCACGCCGCGATTCTGTTCAACTGCAAGACGACGCTGGTCGATACGTTTCGCGAGCGTTTTCCCGATCAGTTCGAATACCGGCAGACCCGGGCGCTGTTGCTGCCATTGTCCGGCAAGCTGCCGAAGCAGGAACTATCAGCCTGCCTGTCGCTGGCGCTGACCTATCATCTGGATCGGCGAGGAAAAAAGAAGGCGCGCTAGGCTGTCAGTCTCAGCGCAACGCGGCGGTGCGGACGACGAAGGACGTCGTATCGAGCTTGGCGGTGGCGCTGCCCGAGAAACTGTCGCTGGACAGGCCCTGCATGGGATCGTCGCTGAAACCCATCGCGATCACGGCCTGCGGCTTCACGAAATAACCGCGCAACGCAACCGTATCGAGCTCGCCCATCAGCGTCACCGACATCGCGCGGCTGGCGCTTGGCGACAGCATCACGATCTTGAGCCAGATGCTCTCGCCCTTGGCGGCGGAGAGCCGGGTCGCGGTGGCGATCATGCCGCCGGTGCTCTTGCCGACGACCGTGTTGATCTCGGTGGCCGGCGCGGCGTTGCGGGCCGCGGACACCGGGCGCACGCCGCGCGGGATCGGCGCAGAGGCGGCGACGACGTTGGCGCGGTCGACCGGGGAGGCGGAAGCCGGCGCATAGGCCAGTGCCTGATAGGCGGCGTTGGAGACGCTCGCGGTCGGCTGCGGATCGGTGGCGGCGGCAAGCGCCTGGCGCGCCCTCAGGGCTGCGACCTGGGCGGGCGTCGCCTGCTGCGGCGTGGCGGGTGCATCCCAGAAGCCGCGGGCATTGATGATGTCGGCCGGGGTCTCGGGCTTTCCGTCAGAAGATTTGCCGGCAGCCGGCTTGTCAGCGACGGGCGCGGGCTTCGGCTTGGGCGGCGCAACGAGCTGCGCATCGGCCGAAGCGAGCTGGATCGTGGCGGCGACTGACGGCTTGGCGCGGGGCGTCGGGACCGGATCGGCCGGCTTGGCGGCGGCTGCGACCACGGTGGGTGCCGCGGACTTCTCGGCCACGGCAGGTGCACCCTCGTCATCCTCGTCGCTGCTGGTCGCGGGAGCTGATTTGCCCTTGAACAAGGCGGCGAGGAAGCTCGGCTTACCGACGGTCGCGGTGTCATCGCCGCGCCGTTCGATGTCGGCCTTGGCGAGCTCATATCCCTTCAGCGGCGTGCCGTCGGTCGGAACGTGGACGGTGCGGCCGTCCGGGAAGACTCGGGCGAGCTGGTCATGCGTCATGCGCGGCCAGTGCCGGATGCTGCCGGTGTCGAGATGCACGAAGGGCGAGCCGGAGGTCGGGTAGAAGCCGACGCCGCCGCGCTGGAGGCGCAGGCCGGCAAAGCGGATTTGCTCCAGCGGCACGCCCGGAATGTAGAAGTCCATCGCATGGCCCAGCATGTGCTGGCTGAAGCGCGCCACGCCCGAGGAGCGCCGGCGGAGCATGGCGTTGGTGGCGGGGGAGCGATAGGAGGAGATGATCTGGATCGGCTGCTTGCCGTCGACGTCGCGATAGACTTCCCAGAGGATATCGAAGAGGTGACGGTCCATGACCGTCTCGTCCTGGGTGCGCCAGTCGCGCAGGAAATGGTTGAGCGTCTTCAGCGCGGCTTCGTCATAGCGGCCATCGCGCTTGAAGGTGACGGTGAGATCTTCGCCGGAGTGGGTGTGGTGGAAGGAGAGCGTCTTGGTCTCGTTCAGCGCGGCGGCATTATGGACCGAACCGGCAGCCGCAAGCAGCACCAGCGAGGCGAGGCCGATCCGAGATCCGACCTTCACTCCCGCATGGGACAACGACACCGCAGCGAATTGGCGTGCGAAACCAGCCAGCACGTATGAGCCCACCCAGTCGACGAGCGTTCAAAATGGACTCTCCCGCCAACCCCGTTAGCGCGCGAAAGAGGATGAACGCTTTGTTAAAGCGAGAAGGTTAATTCGAGGTTGACCTTCCCGCCCCCAAAACCAAGTCAGGTTGCGATCCTAACCGGCTCAGTGTGGCGAAAAAACGCCCGCTGCCCGAACCCGGGTGGCGAATGGTTAACGTTAAACGACCCCATCCATGGGACGGGGTCGTTGATCTCATTGAAGAATTTTATGTGCTGAGGCAGCTCAGCGGGTGAACACCCGCTGTTGCTGAGGCCGGCGGCCGACCGGAGCCGGCGGCGGGGTCGGGGCCCCGAACAGCCGCTCGAAGAAGTTCGGACCGGACGAGCCGAATCCGCCGCCATTATTGGCCACCGCCACGCCGGCCGGCAGCGTCGTCGCCGGGCGCGAATAGCTCGGCTGCGAGTGCGCCACGACGTTTTCGAGGTCCTTGCCGCGGCCGTTCTTCAGGATGTTGATCATGGTCGCGTCGCGGCCATAGACGTCCTTGCGGAATTGCAGCTTGCCGCCGTCATCCACGAAGGCGGTCTGGTAGGTGATGTTGACCGGGATCGGGGTCGGGAATTTCAGGTCCACCTCACCCGAGCCGTACATGCTGCGCACGCGCTCCGGCGTGTACTTCTCGCCCGGCATGGTGATGTTGAGCAGCACGGAGGCGTACTGATCCGGATTCTGCACGCGCATGCAGCCATGGCTGAAGGCACGATCTTCCCTGGCGAACAGGTTCTTGTCCGGCGTGTCGTGCTGATAGACCAGGAACTTGTTCGGGAAGTTGAAGCGGATGCGGCCGAGCGCGTTGGCTTCACCGGGCGGCTGCGAGATGTGCACCGAGCCGTCACGGTTCTGCTCGAGCTTCAGGCCCATGCGCTGTAGCACGGTCGGGTCCTGCTGCAGCGCCGGCAGATATTCGCCATAGACGATCGACGGCGGGACGTTCCAGGTCGGGTTGACCGTGATGTACTTCATCGCCTCGGTCAGCAGCGGCGTGGCATGCTGGCCCGGCTTGCCGGTGACGACGCGGGTGGTCCAGAGCTGCTGGCCGCGCTGCATCACCTTCAGCGTGTAGTCGGGAATGTTGAGGATGACATAGGCATCGCCCAGCGAGGGCGCGCCGAGGTCGCGCGGCAGCCAGCGCCAGCGCTCCATGTTCACCAGCACGGTGTCGATCTGCTTGTCGCGCTTCGGGCTGTTCATCGCCTTCACGGTCGGCGCATCGAGCACGCCGGTGGCCTTGATCTCGGCGCCGTCCTGGAACTTTCGCACGGCTTCGGCGACCGTGGCGTCGTAGTGATCGTCGTTGGCGTTCTCGCTGATACCGAGCTTGGCGCGCAGCTGCGGCACGCGCGGATCCTGCACCACGGCTTCCGCCTGCTTCTTGCCCTTGGCGGGCGTGTACTTCAGCGCCGGGCCGTCGGTGATCTCGATCACCGGGCCGTCGCCCTGGCCACGCAGCTGCGCGAGCTTCGCCTTCAGCTCCTTGTAGAGCTTTTGCGGCGGGTTGTAGCTGTCGAGCGCGGCGGAGGCGTCGGCTGCCGTCGAAACCCTGGTCAGCACTTCGTTCGGATCGACCGGATGCTCGGGATAGAGGATGTCGGCGCTGACCTGGGACCAGTGCATGCGGCCGCTCTGCGCCTGGCGCGCATAGTCGAACATGCTGGCGGTGAGCTTCAGCTCGGCATCGGCGAGCGCATCCGGCGTCGTGGCGGCGGCAAAATCCGGCACCGGATAGTCGGCGGGATTAAGACCGTCGGACGCTGCATCCTTCAGCCGTGCGATCACGCCCTTGGCCGCAGCAGTGAGGTTGCCGGCTTGGGTCCAGACCGGCGCGAAGTCACGGGCGCCGTAGAACTTCTCGACGGCGGCGCGCTCGTTCTTGCGGTCGAGATAGCGCGAAGTCTTGGCGCCCAAGGCGTCCTTGAGCTTGTCGGCGACCGGCTGGTCGGCAGCGGGAACGTTGCTTGCGGCCTTCACGGGCTCGGCGGCCGGGGTCGCTGCTGCCGCCGCAGGTGCAGCGGGGGTGGCCGCCGGTGCTGCTGCGGTATCAGACTTGGCAGATTCAGGTTTGGCAGATTCAGGTTTGGCAGGTTCAGATTTGGCCGGCTCGGATTGGGCGGCTTCAGATTTGGCGGGCTCGGCCTTCGCGGGTTCGGTCTTTACGGATTCGGTCTTTGCGGATTCGGTCTTGGCCGTCTCGCTCTTCGGAGCGTCGGCTGCGGGCGTCGTGGCGACGTCGGACGGCTTGGTCTCGACCTTGTCGGGGGCCGGAGCGGCTTCGGCCTTCGCGGGCTCCTTCGCAGTTTCCTTGGTGGCTTCCTTCGGCGCATCCTGGACGGTGGCGGTGGCGTCGAGCTTGATGTCGGATGCGGTCGGGGGCGGGACGTTTGCAGGCTCGGGGCGCGGGATCGCGGCTTCGATCGCGAGCTCGGCGGCGCTGCTGCGCGCCTGATCCTGTGCCAGCGCCGAGCCGGCCGATACCGTGAAGAAGGTCGCCGCGACCGTCATCAAGACACGGTCGAAGCCTGCACGGTGGTTCAAACAGTCACGCATTGTGTCGCACCCCTTGGGTGAACTGCCCCTCGTGGAACAGCTTTCGTTATCGCCTGATTGAGTTTCGGCTGAATCGCGCCGGCCTCTCGAAAGTCGCACGCCTGCACGCAACGATTCCTACGCAGACGATATACGGGCCCCGTTTTTACGGCCAGCGCTACCCGGGACAACTCACGACAAACTGACGTCAAGGAAGCCTGTTTGCAACGGATTGTGCGGCTTCATCGCGTGCTTTTCCCGGTCTCTGTCACTTCCAAGTCACGGTTTGGCTTGCTGCCGAATTTTGCCGTAATTCAACGGGTTGCGGGCACAATGTCTGGCCGCGCGAACCTCCGTTCGCATGAGGTTCAGTGCGTCTCCTCGCCGCTTTTTCCGCCATGGCCGGGAACCCCGGCTTCGTCGAGTTTGCGATAGAGCGTGGACCTGCCGATTTTGAGACGACGCGCCACCTCGGACATCTGTCCGCGGTAGTGCGAGATCGCGAAGCGGATGATCTCGTTCTCCATGTCCTCCAATGGTCGGACATCGCCGGTGGGGGTCAACATCGAGAGAGACCCCGCCAGCGGCAGCGGCACGATCGGTATTTCATTACCCGAGACCAGCGAGGGCGCTGCGGTCGGCTCGATCATCAGCGGCGCGGTCGGAATTTCCGTTGCGGTGGGCGGATGCGAGGCCAGCAACGGGAAATCGTCGAGACCGAGCTGGTCGCTCTCGCTCATCACCACCGCGCGGTAGACCGCATTTTCGAGCTGGCGGATGTTGCCAGGCCAGTCGAGCTGGGCGAGATGCGCCATGGCCTCGCCGCTAACGCCGGAGATGGGGCGGTTCTCCTCGGCGGCAAAGCGCGCCAGGAAATGCCGCAGCAGATGCGGGATGTCCTCGCGCCGGGCCCTAAGTGAAGGGATCGTCAGCGGCAGCACATGCAGGCGGTAGAACAAATCCTCCCGGAAATGTCCCTGCTTCACCCGGTCCAGAAGCTTGCGATTGGTCGCGGAGATGATGCGGACGTCGACCTTCACGGGCTTGCGGCCGCCGACCGCCTCGACTGCGCCTTCCTGCAGTGCGCGGAGCAATTTGACCTGCGCGGTCAGCGGCAGCTCGCTGACCTCGTCCAGGAACAGCGTGCCGCCATGGGCCTCGAGGAACTTCCCGGTATGCCGCTCGGTCGCGCCGGTGAACGCGCCCTTCTCGTGGCCGAACAGGATGGACTCGACGAGGTTGTCGGGGATCGCGCCGCAATTGACTGCGACGAACGGCTTTGCCTTGCGCTCGCCGCTGCCGTGAATGGCGCGTGCGAACATCTCCTTGCCGACGCCGGACTCGCCTTCGATCAGCACCGGGATCGAGGAGTTCGCCGCCTTCTGGGCCGCGCGCATCACGCTCGCCATCGCTTCGGCGCGCGTGATGATGTCGGAGAAGGTCAGCCGGCCCTCGCGGCTGTGACGGATGCGTTGCAATTCGCCCTTGAGTGCGGAGGCGTTGAGCGCGTTGCGCAACGAGACCTGAAGCCGCTCAAGGCCGACGGGCTTGACCACGAAATCGACAGCGCCGGCGCGCATCGCCGAGATCACGTTGTCGATGCCGCCATGGGCGGTCTGCACGACGACAGGGACGCTGAGGCCCGCCTCGCGGATTTTCGCCAGCACGCCCATGCCATCGAGGCCGGGCATGACGAGATCGAGGATCACGGCGTCGATAACAGGTGCATCGGGCGCGGTGAGGGCTGCGATCGCGGCGTCGCCGGACTCGACGACGATCGTCTCATAGCCGCACTTCTGCACCATGTTCTCGACCAGACGGCGGGCCACGGCGTCGTCGTCGGCGATCAAAATACTGGCAGCCATGGTGCTCCCCGCACGCTACTACTATCTGTCTCGAATCGGGTCACTCTGGCCGAAGCCGATTAACGCACTCTTAAACCTTGATGCCCTCGCCCGCCGCAGCGTTTGTTGAACACAGGTTTCCCACACAATGACTTCGCGCTCCAAGACCGCCCCTAAAAAGACCGCTCTTCGCAAACCAGCCACCAAGCAATCCGCTGCCAAGAAATCTGCCGTCAAGGCAAAGCCCTCCAAATCTTCGCCCGCAAAGTCTGCGGGCAAGATCGGCAAGCTTCCGGAGTGGAACCTTGCCGATCTCTATTCCGGGATCGATGCGCCGGAAGTGGCGCGCGATCTCGAAACGATGGATGCCGATTGCGTCGCCTTCGAGACGGACTACAAAGGCAAGCTCGCAACAGGCACAGCAAACGAAGATGGCGGAAAATGGCTCGCGGAAGCCGTGCGACGCTATGAGGCGATCGACGATCTCGCCGGCCGTCTCGGCTCCTATGCCGGCCTCGTCCACGCCGGCGACAGCGTGGACCCTGCGATTTCAAAGTTTTACGGCGACGTTTCCGAGCGGCTGACGGCGGCATCGACGCATCTTCTGTTCTTCGCGCTCGAGCTCAACCGCGTCGATGACGATATTTTGAACCGCGCGATGCAAGCCGCCGAGCTCGCGCACTACCGTCCGTGGATCGAGGATCTGCGCAAGGAGAAGCCGTATCAGCTCGACGACAAGCTCGAGCAGCTCTTCCTCGAGAAGGCGCAAACCGGCTATTCGGCCTTCAACCGGCTGTTCGACCAGACCATCTCCAGCCTGCGCTTCAAGGTCGGGCCCAAGGAGCTCGCGATCGAGCCGACGCTGAACCTCCTGCAGGACCGCGACGGTGCCAAGCGCAAGGCGGCGGCGGAAGCGCTTGCGAAAACCTTCAAGGCCAATGAGCGCACCTTCGCGCTGATCACCAACACGCTCACCAAGGACAAGGACATCTCCGACCGCTGGCGCGGCTTCAAGGATGTCGCGGACTCCCGCCATTTGAATAATCGCGTCGAGCGCGAGGTCGTCGACGCGCTGGTCGCCTCGGTCCGCGCGGCCTATCCAAAACTGTCGCATCGCTACTACGCGCTGAAGGCGAAGTGGTTCGGCAAGAAGCGACTGGCTTATTGGGACCGCAACGCACCGCTGCCGTTCGCCGCGACCGATACCATCGGCTGGCCTGATGCGCGCAACATGGTGCTGTCGGCCTATCGCGGCTTCTCGCCAAAAATGGCCGATATCGCCGAGCGCTTCTTCACCGACCGCTGGATCGACGCGCCGGTGCGCCCGGGCAAGGCGCCGGGCGCCTTCTCGCATCCGACCACGCCGTCGGCTCACCCTTACGTTCTGATGAATTACCAGGGCAAGCCGCGCGACGTGATGACGCTCGCGCATGAACTCGGCCACGGCGTGCACCAGGTGCTGGCGGCGAAGAACGGCGCGCTGATGGCGCCGACGCCGCTGACACTGGCCGAGACCGCCAGCGTGTTTGGCGAGATGCTGACCTTCCGGCGGCTGCTGGCGCAGACCAAGAGCGCAAAGCAGCGCCAGGCGCTGCTCGCCGGCAAGGTCGAGGACATGATCAATACCGTGGTGCGGCAAATCGCGTTCTATTCGTTCGAGCGCGCGGTCCACACCGAGCGCAAGAACGGCGAACTCACGGCGACGCGGCTCGGCGAGCTCTGGCTATCGGTGCAGGGCGAGAGCCTGGGGCCGGCGATCGAGATCAAGGCGGGCTACGAGAACTATTGGATGTACATCCCGCACTTCATCCACTCGCCGTTCTATGTCTATGCCTATGCCTTCGGCGATTGCCTCGTGAACTCGCTCTATGCCGTTTACGAGAACGCGGCCGAGGGTTTTGCCGAGCGTTATCTCGACATGCTCGCCGCGGGCGGCACCAGGCATTATTCCGAACTGCTGCGCCCGTTCGGTCTCGACGCCAAGGACCCGAAATTCTGGGACGGCGGACTCTCGGTCATCGCCGGCATGATCGACGAGCTGGAGGCGATGGGCTGAGGTGGCGGAGCGCCGTTTTTTTGCGGATGAATCGATGTAAAACATCCGTTGAACCGCCATCCGATCTGTGTTATACATATGTACAACACAGATCATTGGATGACGGTTCAGTGGGTGGAAGGCCATGAAGATTGAGATCAAGAAGATTGGCAATTCGGATGGTGTGCTGCTGCCGCGCGAGTTGATGCAGCGGCTCGATCTCAAGCGCGGACAGCAATTGCACATCGTGGAATTGCCGGGCGGCGGCTTTCAGGCGCTGCCATACGATCCTGACTTCGAGCGGACGATGGAAATCGCCGACGAGATCATGGACAAGTACCGCGACACGCTTGCCGCGCTCGCGAAGTAATGAGCGAACCCCAAGAGCCGCTCTGGGTCACCTACGAGCAGGCTGTCGCAATTCACAGCCGGCAACTGCGCCGATTTGGCGGTGCGCCGGGATTGCGCGATGAAGGCATGTTGCGCTCGGCGCTGGAGCGGCCCATCAACAAATGGCGCTATGAGCAGGCCGCGCTCGATGAACTCGCTGCAGCCTACGCATTCGGGCTCGCGAAGAACCACGCATTCGTCGATGGAAACAAGCGCATCGCCTTCATGGCGATGATGATCTCCCTTCACAAGAATGGAGTGGCCTTCGGTCCCGATCCTGCGCAAGCGACGACCATCATCCTCTCCCTCGCCGCCGGCGAGGTCAGCGAGCAGAGTCTTGCGCGCTGGATCCGCGACAATCTGGATTCCAAATGACCTGATTTGCGGGAAAACCGCTCCTCCGTGCCGTTGCCCTGCCCGATTGTTTGCGCTATTGCCAGCCTTGAATTCGACTTTCGACTGGGGACGATCCATGGCTGACCATAGCGAAGTGGCCTACACCACGGCCGACGGCAACGACTACGTTGCCCACGAGCAGACCTATGAGGGCTTCATCAAGCTGGTGAAGTACGGCACGGCCTCGGTCGCGCTCATCGTCATCCTGATGGCGATCTTCCTGACCTGATCCATCGCCTGCCGCACCGCCAGCGTTGCCGGTGCCCATAATATTTGCATCCAAGCCGGTCTCAAAACCGGTATCCAACGTTGCGGGAGTAACGCTAAGTTTGTGCGCGCGCTTTTTCGCGCGTCGCCGGAGGGCCTATGAAGATCGCCGTTGCCAAGGAAATCGATCCGTCGGAGCCGCGTGTTGCCGCTTCGCCTGATACGGTGAAGAAGTTTAAGGCGCTGGGCGCCGAGATCGCCGTCGAGCCGGGCGCCGGCCTCAAATCGGGCCTGCCGGATTCCGAGTTCACCGCCGTGGGCGCCACGGTCAGCGGCGATGCGCTTGTCGACGCCGACATCATCATCAAGGTGAAGCGCCCCGAGGCGTCCGAGCTTTCGCAATACAAGCGCGGCGCGCTCGTCATCGCCATCATGGATCCCTATGGCAACGAGGCCGCGCTGAAGACGATCGCCGATGCCGGCGTGTCCGCTTTCGCGATGGAATTGATGCCGCGCATCACCCGCGCGCAGGTGATGGACGTGCTGTCGTCGCAGGCCAACCTCGCCGGCTACCGCGCCGTGATCGAGGGCGCCGAGGCCTTCGGCCGCGCCTTCCCGATGATGATGACCGCCGCCGGCACCGTGCCTGCTGCCAAGGTGTTCGTGATGGGCGTCGGCGTCGCCGGCCTCCAGGCGATCGCGACCGCGCGCCGTCTCGGCGCCATCGTCACGGCTACCGACGTGCGGCCCGCGACCAAGGAGCAGGTCGAATCGCTGGGCGCAAAATTCCTCGCCGTCGAGGACGAGGAGTTCAAGAACGCACAGACCGCCGGCGGTTACGCCAAGGAAATGTCGAAAGAGTACCAGGCCAAGCAGGCCGCACTGACCGCCGAGCATATCAAGAAGCAGGACATCGTGATCACCACCGCCCTGATCCCGGGCCGGCCCGCGCCGAGGCTCGTCTCGGCCGAGATGGTCAAGTCGATGAAGCCGGGTTCGGTGCTGGTCGATCTCGCCGTCGAGCGCGGCGGCAATGTCGAGGGTGCCAAGGCCGGTGAGGTCGTCGACCTCGATGGCATCAAGATCGTCGGCTACACCAACGTTGCCGGCCGCGTGGCGGCGTCCGCTTCCAGTCTCTATGCGCGAAATTTGTTCAATTTCATCGAAACCATGGTCGACAAGGGTAGCAAGGCCCTGGCCGTGAACTGGGACGACGAGCTCGTCAAGGCCACCGCGCTGACCAAGGACGGCGCCGTGATCCACCCGAACTTCCAGCCCAAATCATCTTAATCGGGTTTAAGGAGAGCCGCCATGGAGCATGTTGCACAGGTCGTCGACCCCTTCGTCTTCCGGCTGTCGATTTTCGTCCTCGCCGTCTTCGTCGGCTATTTCGTGGTGTGGTCGGTGACACCGGCGCTGCACACGCCGCTGATGAGCGTGACCAATGCGATCTCCTCGGTGATCGTGGTCGGCGCGCTGCTTGCCGGCGGCGTCGCCAACGTATCGAGCGGTTCGGGCTGGGCGCGCGCCTTCGGCTTCGTCGCGCTGATCTTTGCCTGCATCAACATCTTCGGCGGCTTCCTTGTCACCCAGCGCATGCTGGCGATGTACAAGAAGAAGTCGAAGTAAGCGGCCACCTCGGGCTGATGGGATCAATGGGGACCTGAGATGAGCGCTAACCTCTCTGCATTTTTGTATCTCGTGGCGGGGGTGCTGTTCATCCTGTCGCTGCGCGGGCTGTCGAGCCCCGCTTCGTCGCGCCAGGGCAATCTGTTCGGCATGATCGGCATGGCGATCGCGGTCGCCACCACGCTGGCCAACCATCCGCCCGCGGACGGTCTCGCCTGGGTACTCGTCATCGTCGGCATCGCCATCGGTGGTGCGATCGGCGCGGTGATCGCGCGTCGTGTGCCGATGACGTCGATGCCGGAACTGGTCGCAGCCTTCCACTCGCTGGTCGGCATGGCGGCGGTGCTGGTCGCCGCCGGCGCATTCTACGCGCCCGAGGCCTTCGACATCGGCACGCCCGGCAACATCCATGCGCAGAGCCTGGTCGAAATGTCGCTCGGCGTCGCCATCGGTGCGCTGACCTTCACCGGCTCGGTGATCGCGTTCCTGAAGCTGTCCGCGCGTATGAGCGGCGCCCCGATCATCCTGCCGTTCCGCCACATCATCAACATCGCGCTCGCCGCGGCGCTGGTGTTCTTCATCGTCGGTCTGGTCTTAACCGGCAGCGCGTTCGACTTCTGGATGATCGTCATCCTGGCGCTGGCGCTCGGCGTGCTCATGATCATCCCGATTGGCGGCGCCGACATGCCGGTCGTGATCTCGATGCTGAACTCCTACTCGGGCTGGGCCGCGGCCGGCATCGGCTTCACGCTGGGCAACTCCGCGCTGATCATCACCGGCGCGCTTGTGGGTTCCTCCGGCGCGATCCTGTCCTACATCATGTGCCACGCGATGAACCGCTCCTTCATTTCGGTCATCCTTGGTGGTTTTGGCGGCGAGACGGCAGCCGCTGGTGGCGGTGGCTCGGGCGAGCAGAAGCCCGCCAAGCTCGGCTCGGCGGATGACGCGGCCTTCATCATGAAGAACGCGCAGAAGGTCATCATCGTGCCCGGCTATGGCATGGCGGTGGCGCAGGCCCAGCATGCGCTGCGGGAAATGGGCGACATCCTGAAGAAGGAAGGCGTCGAGGTGAAGTACGCCATTCATCCCGTCGCGGGTCGCATGCCCGGCCATATGAACGTGCTGCTGGCCGAGGCCAACGTGCCCTATGACGAGGTGTTCGAGCTCGAGGACATCAACTCCGAATTCGCGCAGGCCGACATCGCCTTCGTGATCGGCGCCAACGACGTCACCAACCCGGCGGCCGAAGAGGACAAGACCTCGCCGATCTACGGCATGCCCGTGCTCCAGGTCTGGAAGGCCGGCACGGTGATGTTCATCAAGCGGTCACTGGCGTCGGGTTATGCCGGTATCGACAATCCGCTGTTCTACCGCGACAACACCATGATGCTGCTCGGCGACGCCAAGAAGGTTACCGAGAACATCGTCAAGGCGATGTAAGCCGGAGAGCCGGCGCAGCGATGACAGTCCTGAAATGGATCGCCATCGTCGTTGCCGCCGGCTATCTCGCAGGTCTCGTCCTGCTCTACGTGAAGCAGCGCGACATGCTGTTTCCGATCCCGACGACCGAGCGCAAGGCGCCGGCCGCTGCGGGGCTTCCGGAGGCTGAGGAGCACGTCCTTACCACATCCGACGGCGAGAAGGTCATCGTCTGGCACGCGCCGGCCAGGTCTGGCCGTCGCGTGGTGCTGTTCTTTCCCGGCAACGGCGATTTCCTCGCCGGACGCGTCAGCCGCTTCAAGGGCATCATCGCCGACGGCACCGGTCTCGTCGCGCTGTCCTATCGCGGTTATGCCGGCTCGACCGGCGCGCCGAGCGAGCAGGGCCTGCTGCGGGACGCCGCGGCCGCCTATGCCTTTGCGACAGAGCGCTATGACGCAGCGCGGATCGTGGCGTGGGGGTTCTCGCTCGGGACCGGCGTTGCGGTCGCAATCGCATCCGAGCATCCAGTCGGCAAATTGATCCTGGAGGCGCCCTACACCTCGACGGTCGACATCGCCGCGCCGCTGTTTCGCTTCATCCCGGTTCGTCTCCTGATGCGCGATCAGTTTCACTCCGATGAGCGCATCGCACGCGTCGCGGTGCCGCTTCTGATCATGCATGGCACCAGCGATCAGGTGATTCCCATCAGATTCGGAGAGCAATTGTTTGCGCTCGCCCGCGGCCCCAAGCAGCTGGTGCGGTTTCCCGGCGCAGGACACGAAAATCTCGATGATTTCGGGGCGTTGGAAACGGCGCGGCAATTCGTCAACGGCGGTTGAGGGCTGACGCGCGCGATCTTCTCGCGCATACTCTGCCCCCAATTGCTTGAAGGAATTGTTGGCATGAGCGCACACGGACCGATGCCGCGGTCGTCCTGGATCTTCCCCGCCCTCGCGGTGCTGCTGTTCCTGATCGTCACCGCCACCGGCTACGGCTTCACCCTGACGGCCGGCGGCGGCCTGTTCGCGATCGTCCTGCTGGTGATCCTGTTCGGCACCGTGTTCGCGGCCGTGCATCATTCCGAGGTGATCGCCGAGCGGATCGGCGAGCCGTTCGGCACGCTGCTGCTCACGCTCGCGGTCACCATCATCGAGGTCGCGCTGATCACCACCATCATGCTGGGCGACAAGCCGGCGCCGGAGCTTGCGCGCGACACCGTCTTCGCGGTGGTGATGATCGTCTGCAACGGCCTCGTCGGCCTCTGCGTCTTCATCGGCGGACTTCGCTACCGCGAGCAGGGCTTTCAGGTCTCCGGCGCCAACGTCTATCTCAGTGGGCTGATTGCACTGGCGACCATCACACTGATCATGCCCAATTACACGCTCACGACGCCCGGCCCGGTCTATTCGGCGCTTCAGCTCGGCTTTGTCGATGTCGTCACGATCGTGCTGTATGGCGTGTTTCTCTATACCCAGACCGTCCTGCACAAGGACTACTTCGTTCACGAGCGGGTGGACGGCGAGAGCGGGACCGCCCATCTGTCGGGCAAGATGCTGGCCCTCAGCATCGCGCTGCTGCTGATCTCGCTGCTGGCCGTCGTTCTCCTCGCCAAGAAGTTTTCGCTGGTGGTGGACGCCGTCGCCGACAGGATCGGCGCGCCGCCGGCGTTTGCGGGCCTTCTGGTCGCGCTTCTGATCTTGATGCCGGAGGGCGTCTCCGCGATCGCCGCGGCCCGCAAGAACGACCTCCAGAAGAGCATTAACCTGGCGCTCGGCTCCTCGCTGGCAACCATCGGCCTGACCATCCCGGCGGTCGGGATCGCCACCTACGCACTCGACCAGCAACTCGTGCTGGGCTTGAACCCCGCGAACACGGCGCTGCTGTTCCTGACATTCCTGCTCAGCATGCTGACCTTCGGCACCGGCAGGACCAATGTCCTGTTCGGGCTGGTCCATATGGTGGTATTTGCCGTCTACGTGTTCATGGTTTTCGTACCCTGACCCGATTCCCCAGGAGGGTTCCGATGCTTGCCGCCAAGTCCGAGGCCAAGTCCGAGGTTCAGGTCGACAATGACGAGGTCCGGGTGACCGAATGGCGGCTTGCCCCGGGCAGCGCGACCGGGCATCACACCCACGGAATGGACTACGTGATCGTTCCCGTCGTGGCCGGCGAAATGACCATCGTGGCGCCCAATGGGGAGCGCTCCAAGGCGCAGCTTGCGGCCGGAAAATCCTATTTCCGCAAGGCCGGCGTCCAACACGACGTGCTTAACGAAACCGCAACCGAGATCGTGTTCCTTGAGATTGAGCTGAAGCCAAGGTACGCGTAACCTTTGCCATCGATCCGTCGCAGTTGATCCCTTACAATGCCCCAAAGTTCCCGCATCAGATCGCGCGGGGAGTGGCCGAGAAATGTTGAAATACCTCGCTAAAATTTCGATGGATATTTTCCCCTCGGTGCTCGCGACGATCATCGGGGCCTACATCGTCAATCATTACATCAACGCCAGGCCGGCGGCGGATACGCCAGCCTCGGTGATGGCGCCTGCCGATGCCGGCAAGAGCGGCAAACCCGCCGATGTGGCCAACCTCCCGGCCCCCGGCGTCAAGGCCAAGGGCGTCTCCGAGAAGAGCATTTTCGACAAGAGCGCGTCGGACAAGCCGGCGGCCGAGAAGCCTGCCGAGACCAAACCTGCCGAGTCCAAACCTGTCGAGTCCAAGGCTGCGGACGTGGCGCCCGGCGAGACCGCTTCGCACAGCCGTACCGCGGCCCATGAGAAGGCAGTGGCCAAGCCCACCCCGGCTGCGCCGACCGCCGCGCCGGTGGTCGAGGCCAATTCGGCGCCGGCTGCGGCTTCCCCGGCCGCGACTCCCGATGCCAACGATCTGGCACGGGCCGCCATCGAGCGCCTGCGCAAGTCGCCTGAGGGCAAGGCTGCTGAGAAGGCCGCAGAGGCCAAATCTTCCGAAATCAAGCCCGTCGAGGCCAGGTCTTCTGAAACCAGGTCTTCTGAAACCAAGGCGACCGAGAGGACGCCAGAGCCTGCCGTCCAGGAAGCCTCCCGCACGCCGGAAGCGCCCCGCGTTGTGACTGCGGTGCCGTCGATGGTGCGCCCGTTGCCGCCGCCGATCAATGTGTCGACGCCGTCACCTGAGGCCTATGGCAATGGCGGCGCGTCGCAGGCGAATCCCTCTTACACGGCCTCGGTCGGCAATGACGACCCGAATCGGTTGACGCCGCCGGCCGATATTCCGGTCCCGATGATCGCGCCGCCGCTCGATCTGCGCGCCGATGCCGGCGCGACCACGCCACGGCCGAAGACCAATGTCGCCGACGAAATGCTCTCGGGCATGAAGTCGATGTTCCACGCCGTTCTGCCGAAGAGCGCCACGCCCGATTAGCTCCAAGAGACCGTCAGCCGCCGACGCGGGCCAAGCCGCTGCGAGCGGCGTCATCGCGTGGGCGCAGGCTGACCGCCTTGTTGTAGGACGCCGCCGCCTTGGTCTTGTCGCCTAGCCGTTCATAGGCCTGCCCCCGAATCGTCCAGACCTGGGCGTTGTGCGGATCGGCCTCGGAGGCCTCGTCGAGATCGGCCGCCGCCTCCTTGACCTTGCCGATGGCAAGATAGCTGACGGCGCGGCCGAGCAGCGGTTCGGCTTTCTGTGGATTCAGTCCACTTGCGGCACCGAAATCGGCGATCGCGAAGTCGTGCTCATTGTTGCTCTGATAGAGCAGGGCGCGGCCATAAAGGGCCTGGGCATTGTAGGGATCGAGTGCGACCGCGCGATTGAACTCGTCGAGCGCTGCCTGCGTCTCGCCCGACTTGGCCAGTGCCTGGGCTTTTGTCGTGTGGGTCTGGGCTTCGGTGACGTTGGCGGCGCTGACTGCGCTATCCGGGGTGGCCGCCGCCGTGGGCGCTTCCTGTGGCTTGTCCTTCTCGGGCATCAGCGAGCCCAGGTCGAAGGAGCAGCCGCATAATGCGATCCCCACCAAGGTCAGCGCAAGCGGCTGGCGCCAGATCCGGCGCAACCGCGCCAAGCCGGGCTCGGGGAAAGGGGAGGCCATCTACGGTTCGCTCGCGCTGGTGCCGCATCTGTAGTGCCCCATCCCAGAAAGGCACTGCTCACAAAATAATAACGCGGGCCGGGGGCCCGCGTCATTGAAAACTCAGTCCTGCAACTTCGGCAAGATCAGCGCGGTCCGCGCGGACCTGCACCTGCACCCGGGCCGCTGCGGCCGCCACGATCGCCGCCGGGGCCGGCGCCGAACACCGGCTTCGGCTTCATCGGCAACAGGCCTTCACGCTGCAGCTTCTTGCGGGCCAGCTTGCGCGCACGGCGCACGGCTTCGGCCTTTTCGCGAGCCTTCTTCTCGGAGGGCTTCTCGTAGTGACCGCGGAGCTTCATCTCGCGGAAAATACCCTCGCGCTGCATCTTCTTCTTCAGCGCCTTGAGGGCTTGGTCGACATTGTTATCGCGAACGAGAACCTGCACGCGGCATCCTCTTCAGTGGATCGGATTTGAATTCTGATAGGCCATGGGGGACGGCAAAAAGCGCAAGCCCTTAACCTTGAGCGCGCGGATGTATCAGACAAAACCCACGATGTCCACCGGCCAAGCGGGATTTCGGGCCAAGTTCAGCCACTAAATGCGGCGAAAATGCTCTCTCGCGGCCCCGATTTGGGAGATTCGGCGCCAGGACGGGGGCCGCGACGGACATAGTTCCGGAATCTTTGGAAATCAGGGGAGACGCTACATGGATATGAAGAAATACGCTGCCGAGGCCATCGGCACGTTCTGGCTCACATTCGCAGGCTGCGGCAGCGCGGTCATCGCGGCCGGCTTTCCGCAAGTCGGCATCGGCCTGGTCGGCGTGTCCCTGGCCTTCGGCTTGAGCGTCGTCACCATGGCCTATGCGATCGGCCATATCTCGGGCTGCCATCTCAATCCGGCCGTCACGGTCGGCCTTGCCGCCGGAGGACGCTTTCCGCCAGGCCAGATCCTGCCTTACGTGATCGCGCAGGTCTGCGGAGCGATTGTCGCCGCCGAACTGCTCTATGTGATCGCCAGCGGCGCGCCCGGATTCGACGTCGCCAAGGGCTTCGCCTCCAACGGCTATGGCGCGCATTCGCCCGGCCAGTACAGCATGGTCGTCTGCTTCGTCACCGAGGTGGTGATGACCATGATGTTCCTGTTCGTCATCATGGGCTCGACTCACGGCCGCGCGCCCGCTGGCTTTGCGCCGCTCGCGATCGGACTTGCGCTGGTGATGATCCATCTCGTCAGCATCCCCGTCACCAACACGTCGGTGAATCCGGCGCGCAGCACCGGCCCCGCGCTGTTCGTCGGCGGCTGGGCGCTTTCGCAGCTCTGGCTGTTCTGGGTCGCACCGTTGATCGGTGGCGCGCTCGGCGGGGTGATCTATCGCTGGCTCAGCGAGGAGCCCTCAGGCACCGTCGCGGGCGTGAAGACGGCCTAACCAAAAAACGGGATCGCAGCTTTGCTGCGGTCCCTTCACTTGCTTCTTGAAGATCTGACTTCTGTGACGTGGCCCATCTTGCGGCCGGGGCGCGGTGCGCCCTTGCCGTAGATGTGGACGGTCGCGCCCGGCACGCTCAGCCAGCTCTCGTAATCGTTGATCTCGTCGCCGATCAGATTGGTCATGGTGACGATTTCGCCGTGGCGCACCGGCTTGCCGAGGGGCCAGCCGGCAATGGCGCGGATGTGCTGCTCGAACTGGGAGACCGACGCGCCGTCGAGCGTCCAGTGTCCGGAATTGTGCACGCGCGGAGCGATCTCGTTGACCAGCACCTTCGGCCCGGTGCCGTTGGCAAGCACGAACATCTCGACGGCGAGCACGCCGACATAGTCGAGCGCAGTCGCGATCTTGCCGGCGATGCTGCGCGCCTCTTCGGCCAGCGCGTCCGGGATCGGCGCAGGCGCGCGGGAAATCTTCAGAATGTGGTCGCGATGCTCGTTTTCGGTGACGTCGAAGCATTCGACCTGGCCGGCGGCCGAGCGTGCGGCGATCACGGAGATCTCGCGCTCGAACGGCACGAAGGCTTCCAGAATCGCCGATTTGGTTGCGAGGCTGGTCCAGATCTTCGCGATGTCGTCGCCATCGCGGATCATGACCTGGCCCTTGCCGTCATAGCCGAAGCGGCGGGTCTTCAGCACGGCGGGGAGGCCGATCCTGGCGATCGCCTCGCGCAGCGATGCGACCGAGGTGACGTCGGCGTAAGCCGCGGTGCCGATGCCGAGCCGCGTCACGAAATCCTTCTCGGCCAGTCGGTCCTGGGTGGTCTCGAGGACCTTGCGGTTGGGCAGCACCGGACGGCGCGCGTCAAGCACCATGGCGGCCGCGGCCGGCACGTTCTCGAATTCGTAGGTGATGACGTCGACGTCGTGGGCGAACAGCTCGAGCGCCTCGACGTCGGCATATTCAGCGCAGGTTGCGTTCAGCACGACGTCGAAGGCCGGCGAATCCGGATCGGGCGAGAACACCTGGCAACGCAGGCCGAGCCGCGCCGCTGCCATGGCCAGCATCCGTCCGAGTTGTCCGCCGCCGAGGATTCCGATGGTGTCGCCGGGCTTCAGCTTCACCTGCTTTGCGTCAGTCACGCCTTGTCCTCCGGGCGCTCGGCAACCGCCTCGGTCTGAGCCTTGCGCCAGGTCGCCAGGCGGTCGGACAGGGCTGGATCGGACAGCGCCAGCACGGACGCCGCGAGCAGAGCCGCGTTGATCGCGCCGGCCTTGCCGATCGCGAGCGTGCCGACCGGAATGCCGGCGGGCATCTGAACGATCGAATAGAGCGAATCGATGCCCTTCAGCGTCCTGGACTCGACGGGCACGCCGAACACCGGCAGTTCCGTCAGCGCCGCGGCCATGCCGGGCAGATGTGCGGCGCCCCCGGCGCCGGCGATGATGACCTTGAAACCGGCCGCCTTGGCGCCCTTGGCGAAGCTAAAGAGCCGGTCGGGGGTGCGGTGGGCTGAAATGATGCGGGCGTCGAAGGTGACACCAAGCGCTGTGAGCGTGTCGGCGGCGTGCCGCATCGTCTCCCAGTCCGACTGGCTTCCCATGATGATGGCGATCGGCGCGGTCATGACGTCAATTGTGCTCGGAAAACAGAAGGATAGGCCAGATTAACGGTTCCGGCCGGCGGCTCGCAAGGCGGTGGCAAGGAGAAGCGAATGCACTATCCTGTCTTGGTGAATCCCCGCAAGCCTTCATTGAGCAGGATGCCCATGAAGAAACCAAGAAGGGCGACCGCTGCGAAGGCCAAAAAAGGCCGAAAAGCCAGCGGGCGCCGAACGAAAACTGCACCCAAGCGGGCGGCGGCTGCGCCGCCGCGCCGCGCGCCCGCAGTTCGCGCCGCCAAAGAAACGAGCAAGGACAGCAAGGCGACCATCCGCGGCCTGCGGACCAAGCTCACCCAGGCGCTGCGGCGCGTCGCCGAGCTGGAGGCGGCAGCCGACACCGATTTCCTGCTGGACATACCCAACCGGCGCGGCTTCGAGCGCGAGCTCCAGCGCGCCATCGCCTACATGAAACGCTACCGCGCCAGCGGCGCGCTGATCGTGCTCGACGTCGACCGGTTGAAGCCGATCAACGATTCCTTCGGTCATGGCGCCGGCGACGAGGTGCTGAAGGTGATCGCCGCGACGCTGACACGGCAGATCCGCGCCTCCGACGTGGTCGGCCGTCTCGGCGGTGACGAGTTTGCCCTGCTGTTGTGGAATCTCAGCGAGACCGATGCCAAGGCGAAGGCTGTTATCTTCGAGCAGGCGATCGACGATTTGTCGTTCGTCTTTCGCGGCCAGCAGGTGAGCGCCGGCGCCTCCGCCGGTGTCGCGCTGCTCGGTGCGCAGTCCGATGCGGTCCGCGCGCTGGAGGAAGCCGACGCTGCCATGTATGTGCGCAAGGCGCACCGGCGGCACGAGCCGCGGAATCAGGCTTGTCAGCAGCTGACTTAGAGCGTTGCGAGATCTTCCGGCACGTTGCCGAATTTGCGCAGCAGCGTGGCGTCACCGAATTCGCCCGTCATGGGATCGCCGCTGCGGCTGAATGCGACCGCGCCGATATGGCCGGCACCATGCGCCAGTGCCTCGGCGCGCCGCAGTGCGGCTGTCGAGCTCTGGCATTCCTCGGCGGCGCCCGCGACAGGCGATCCGTCGGCATCGATCAGGAAGGGCATTGCAACGTAGTAGGTCACGTCCGACATAGCGTTGCTCCAGTGTTGAGCTCAAGCGGCGCTACTTTTGCTCCGCATCTTGCTGCGCGAGGTCTCGGGAATGCAGCCGGCCGAAATCGCCGCCTTCAATTCTTCCAGCTCGGCTTCGAGGTATTCGTTGGCCATGATCAGCGCCTTGATGGTGCTGCGCAGATTGCCGTCGCACATCGCGATCGCCTGATCGCAGGCCTGTTCATAATGGCTGTTGTCGAGAAGGGTAGGGACTGACATCTGCGGTGTCCTTGCGGGTTGTCCTTGGGCGTTTCCCTGGACGTTTCCTGGGGGGCGTCGGCGGCGGGACTAATGTTCCTATTTTGTTCTTTTTGAGTCAAGCGGATTCATGCGCGCCGACCCGCGACTGCTCGCGGGTCAGGCGATGATGTCGGGCGTGATCTGGTCTTCGATGAAGGCGATACGGTCGCGCAACAACAGCTTGCGTTTCTTCAACCGCTGTAACCGCAACAGGTCGGGGGCGGGCGATTGATGCAGTGCATCGATCGCCGCATCGAGATCTCGGTGTTCCTGCTGCAACCGGGTGAGCTCGGCTTCGAGCTCACGCTCGTCTTCATTGGTCATGTTTGCGGTGGCCGAAAACCGATAGGCTGAGATTAAGGCTGTGGATGCCCTGTGGAAATTATCGTCCTTGCGCGGCGTGATCGCAAGCGATCTGCGACCTTCGCGCACCGCTCTCTCGCAAGATATGTGAACGATTCGCAGCGGTGTAGCGCAATCACATTGATATCATGGATTTTTCACCGCGTGGTTCCTTACTCACGCTTCGTTACATATGAATTTTCAAAAATGACGGTGCGACGACGGATACCCATCGACAGAACGAATCGGTGATGTAGACTTCGTCGCCCGGATCGAATCCAAGGTTTACCCCTACCGAGGAGGTTTCGAATGACAATTCAGGCACATCTGGTTGAATTGGAACGGAAGCACAAAACTCTCGAACACGAATTGCACGAAGCTCTCGTGCACCTTTCAACAGACGACCTGCAAATTGTTGAGTTGAAGCGCCGGAAGTTGCTGGTCAAGGACCAGATCGAGCGACTGAAGCACACCGGCGACACGCTTCACTAGTAAACCCCGTAACAGTGTAGAGTTTGATCGTATCCTTTCAGCCAGGGATGAGAGCCTTTGCGCTCATCCCTGCTGTCAGGTGTGCGCCGCGCAATTGCGCGGGCGTCAGCTTTTGCTTGGACGCTTTTGCTTGACGCGAACCGATATCCACGTCGCTCGAAAACGATCTAGATTTCTGCGAGCTCCGCGACGTGGTCTGCGATCGCGAGCGACGATGTCAGTCCCGGCGATTCGATACCGAACAGATTGATCAAACCCGCGACGCCATGGTCGCGCGGACCCTGCATCAAGAAATCCTGCGTTGCCACGGCCGGCGGCACGATCTTCGGGCGGATGCCCGAATAGCTCGGCATCAACGCGCCGTCGGGAAGCGTTGGCCAGTATTTGCGGATCGCGGGATAGAAGCGCTCGGCGCGCGACGGATCGACCTCATAGTCGATCGTCTCGATCCATTCGACGTCGGGGCCGAAGCGCGCCTGTCCTGCCATGTCCAACGTGAGATGCACGCCGAGCCCGCCGGGCTCGGGCACGGGATAGATCAGGCGCGAGAACGGCGCGCGCGCGTTGCAGCTGAAATAGTTTCCCTTGGCGAGATAGGCCGGTGGAATCCGGTCGATCGGCATGCCGTCGATGTGCCGCGCCACGGTCGTCGCCGACAGCCCGGCAGCGTTGACGAGCAGGCCGCATTGCAGCGTCATCGGCGCTTCGCCGCCGGCTTCGATCTCGATCATTCCGGTTTCTGCCTTGGCGCGGATCAGCGGCGTGTGAAACGCAAAGGCTGCGCCGGCTGCCTCGGCCTCGCCGCGCAGCGAGAGCATGTAGGCATGGCTGTCGATGATGCCGGTCGACGGCGAGAGCAGCACGGCGTCGCAGACCAGCGCCGGCTCCAGCGCGCGCGCGGCTTCGCCCGAGAGCAACTGCATGTCGAGTACGCCGTTGGCCTCGGCGTGCGCCTTGATCGATTGCAGCTTCTCGGTTTCCCTGGCATTGGTCGCGACGATCAGCTTGCCGCAATTCTTGTGCGGGATGCCGCGCTCGCCGCAATAGCGGTAGAGCGCGTGCTTGCCGCTGACGCACATGCGCGCCATCCAGCTTCCGGCGCGGTAGTAGATCCCGGCATGAATCACCTCGCTGTTGCGCGAGGAGGTGATGGTGCCGATGGCCTCGGCTTCCTCGAGCACGATCACCTCGCGCCCGGCCTGGGCCAGCTTCCGGGCCACCGCGAGCCCGACCACGCCGGCTCCGATGACGACGCAGTCGACCCTATCCATGGTCGTGCAGACGTCCCGTTGAAGTTGCAGAGGGGGCCGGTTTGCCTGGGAAACGCGCCGCGCGGTCGTTGTCCGTTAAGGAAGCATTTATCATGTCAGGGCAATTGCCGTATTTCGCATCACATTTTTCTGTTGGGCGTACAGGCGTTTACCCGATCCAAACTCACGAAGCCAGACAATCCGCAGTTGAAATCGCGGGTGGCTGATGGCTAAGAAGAACTGGCACGAAGGCAGCATGCTTCCGATTGCTGTGCAGGCCGTCGTGTGCCTGGCCAGCGCGGTCGCGCCTTCGCGTGCCCACGCGGACAGCCTTATTCCGCCGAGCTATCTTGGCAATCTCGACCCCAATCTGATCTGGGAAGTCCTGATCGGCGGCATTGTCGTCTGCGCGTTCCTGGCCGCCATCGCGCTGTGGATCCATTCCGCGCTGCGCCGGAGCAAGCGTTCGCAGTTGCGGCGCAACGCCTTCGTCTCCTCCGCCATGAACAATCTCAACCAGGGCGTGGTGATGACGGATGCGCAGCGGCGCATCATCTTCTGCAACGACCGCTATCTCGAGATCTACGGCTTGACGCGCTCGGACCTGTGGACCGGCATGACCGGCTACGACATCCTCGAGCTGCGGCGCCAGCGCGGCGTCCTCGCCGTCTCCGACGACGACTTCTACGAGAAGGCGTCAAGCTCCAACGGCCTGATCAGCGAACTGCCGGACGGCCGCGCCATCCTGGTCAAATATTTCATTCTGCCGAACGGCGGCTCGGTGGGGACCCATCTCGACGTCAGCGAGCAGCGCAAGCTGTCGCGGCAGCTGGCCTCGACCAAGCAATTCCTGGAAACGGTGCTGGACAACGTGCCGGCCTGCGTGGCCGCGAAGAACATCGAGGACGGCCGCTACATCTTCGCCAACCGCGCCTATGAGCGGTTCTGGGGCTTTTCGCGCGACCAGGTCGTCGGCAAGAATGCGCGCGAGCTGTTCGGCCCGAAATCGGCGGCGAGCATCGAGGCGACCGACCGGGCCGCGCTGCTGGCGCCGGAAGGACAGTATCGCAACGAATTCGAGGTCGACGTCCAGCGCGATCAGGCCCGGCGCATGGTGGCCTCGATCCGCATTGTGGTCCGCAACGAGAGCAACAAGCCGGAATTCCTGCTGGTGGTGTTCGAGGACATCACCGATCGGCAATCGCTGTCGATGGAGCTGGAAAGCACCAAGAAATTCCTCGAGCTCGTGGTCGACAACATCCCGGTGGCGCTGATCGTGGAGCAGGTCAAGGATGGCCGCTATCTGCTCGCCAACCGCAGTGCCGAGACGATCCTCAACCGCAGGCGGGAGGAAGCCACCGGCCTGACCGCCTCCGATATCTTCAATGCCAAGGAAGCCAAGCTGATCATCGCGCGCGACGAGGCCGCGATCAAGAAGCGCGGGATGATCACCGAGGAGCATCCGATCTCCACCAAGGACGGCCTGCGCCTGTTCCTGACCCGGCGCGCCACGGTGCTCAACGACGCCGGCGAGCCGCAATATCTGATCAAGACCCACGAGGATGTCACCAACCGCCGGCAGACCGAGTCGCGGATGGCGCACATGGCCTATCATGACGGCCTCACCGATTTGCCGAACCGCGCCGCCTTCCTTCAGGCGCTGAACCAGATGATCGAGGCCTGCGAGGGGACCGACGAGGAATTTGCGGTCCTTTGCGTCGATCTCGACGGCCTCAAGGAAGTCAACGACGTGTTCGGCCATGCGCTTGGCGACAAGCTGCTGATCGAGGTGGCCCAGCGGTTCCAGGACACCGCGCGTGGCGGCCTGGTGGCGCGCCTCTCCGGCGACGAATTCGGCCTGATCATCGACGGCAAGCAGCCCGATGCCGGCCTCGCGCTGGCGCAGCAGCTCGGCGAGGCGCTCGCGCCCGAATTCCACATCGACGGCCGCGCGGTCCGCGCCGGCATCACCACCGGCATGTCGATCTTCCCGCACAACGGCCCCGACGGTGCCTCGCTGCTCGCCAATGCCGGCGCCGCCCTGTTCCGCGCCAAGCAGAAATCGCGCGGCACGATTAGCCTCTATCAGCCCGAGATGGACCAGCAGATCCGCGACCGCCGCGTGCTGCACCAGGATCTGTCGAAGGCGATCAAGAACGGCGAGCTGTCGCTGGCCTTCCAGCCCCAGGGCATCGCGCGCAACAGCGTCGCCGAGAGCGAGATCATCGGCTTCGAGGCCCTGGCGCGCTGGGCGCATCCGGTGCGTGGCCAGGTCTCGCCGGCCGAATTCATCCCGATCGCGGAAGAAAGCGGCCTGATCGTCGAGATGGGCGAATGGATCCTGCGCGAGGCCTGCCGCGAGGCTGCGTCGTGGCCGAAGCCGATGCAGGTTGCGGTCAATCTGTCGCCGGCGCAGTTCATGCACGGCGACGTGGTCGGGCTCGTCCATGCGATCCTGATCGAGACCGGGCTTGCCCCCGGCCGGCTCGAGCTCGAAATCACCGAGGGCGTGCTGATCGAGGACTTCGATCGCGGCCTGGCACTGCTGCGCCGCCTGAAGGCGCTGGGCGTCCGTATCTCGATGGACGATTTCGGCAGCGGCTATTCCTCGCTGAGCTATCTCCAGGCGTTCCCGTTCGACAAGATCAAGATCGACCGCACCTTCATCATGAATCTCGGTCGCAATCCGCAATCGGCCGCGATCGTTCGCGCCGTGATCGACCTCGGTCACGGCCTCGAAATGTCGATCATCGCCGAGGGCGTCGAGACCATCGACCAGCTCGCTTTCCTTGCCAGGGAAGGCTGTGACGGCGTGCAGGGCTATTTGCTCGGCAAGCCGTTGCCCATCGGGAAATATGCCGGCCTCGTCGGCCGCGTCGAGGCCATGGAGCTTGCGCTCAAGACCGGCTAGTGATGTGGCGCGTTTGCTTCGCTTCCACTCGACGGCTTCATGGCGGATTACGACCTCGCGATCATTGGTGGCGGCCTGAACGGTGTCAGCCTCGCGCGCGATGCCGCAGGCCGCGGGCTGCGGGTGATCCTGGTCGAGCAGGGCGATCTCGCCGGTGCTGCCTCGTCGGCGACACCGCGATTGATCCATGGCGATTTGTCCGTGCTGGAGCGGCGTCGCTTCTGGCGGGTGCGCCGGGCATTGGCAGAGCGGGCGACCTGGCTCCGGATCGCGCCGCATCTGGTGCGGCCGATGAGTTTCGTGATCCCCGCCCATTCCGACGAACGCCCGCCATGGCTGTTGCGCGCGGGCTTGTATATTTATGACGCTCTCACGAACCGCGGCGGCCTGCCCGGATCGACCACGCTAGACATCACGCATCATCCGGTCGGCAACGCGCTGAAACGGCCGTTCGGCGTCGCGTTCGAATATTCCGACTGCGTCGTCGACGATTCACGCCTGGTGGTGCTCACGGCGCTGGATGCCGCCGAGCGCGGCGCCGCGATCCGGACCGGGGCGCGTTGCGTGCGCGCCGACAGGACCGAGATCTGGCGGCTCGCGCTGGTTGATCGCGGCCATCGCCGCGTCGTCACGGCACGTGCGCTGGCCAATGCCACCGGCGGCTGGACGTCGATGGTCGCAGAGACCGTGCTGCGGCAGCCGCAGCCGGCCATGGCGGCCATGCAGATGAGCCAGATCGTCGTGCCCAGGCTGTTCGAGTCCGATAACGTCTATGTGTTCCAGAACAGCGACGGACGGCTGATTTTTGCCGGCCCGTTCGAGCGTGATTTCACGCTGGTCGGCACGGTCACGCACGATTTCACCGGCGATCCCGCAATCGTCGCGATGTCGGGCGCCGATGTCAGCTATCTCTGCGAGGCCGTGAGCCGCTATTTCCGCGAGCGCGTTGCTCCGACCGACGTGGTGCGCACGGTCTCGGGCGTCAATTTGACGCCCGCGTCCGCTCGGCGACGCGACGGCACGACGCTGTTCCACGCACGCCGCCGCAAGGCGCCGCTGCTCACGATGTTCGGCGGCGACGTCACCACCTCGCGGCTGCGCGCCGAGCAGGCGGTGACGCGGCTGACGCCGTTCTATCCAATGTCGCCGCGCTGGACCGCCAGAGCAGCGCTCCCCGGCGGAGATTTTGCCTGGGATCGTTTCGAGACCGAAATCGACCTCGCGCGCCACCGCTGGCGCTTTCTCTCCGAGCCGCAGGCCCGGCGCCTGGTTGCGGCCTATGGCTCGCGATTGCCGGCCGTGCTGGGCGACGCGAAGACGCGCGATGAGCTGGGACCGGCCTTTGGCCCCGACCTGACCGGCGCCGAGGTACGCTATCTCATGGGCCGCGAATGGGCGCGCTTCCCGGAGGACGTCCTGTGGCGCCGCTCCAAGCTCGGCCTGACCATGCCGGCCGCGGACCGTGAGGCGCTGGCTGCGTTCATGGACGATCCGCATCGAACCGGTTGAGCAAAGGCCGATCCGCCGCTAGCGTGCGGCGGCATTGGGGTTGGCAGGGACGATGACTGACGAGTTGCCCAGGACGGATACCGCGGCCAATGCGGCTGGAGATGCGCATCCGGCCGCCGGCGAACCGCTGCTGCGCATCGAGGGCGTGGCCAAGACGTTCGGGACGTTCCGCGCGGTCGACGGCGTATCGCTCGACATCAAGGCCGGTGAGTTTTTTGCGCTGCTTGGCCCCAGCGGTTGCGGCAAGACCACGTTGTTGCGCATGCTCGCGGGCTTCGAGGCGCCGGACGAGGGGCGCATCCTGCTCGGCGGCAAGGACATCGCGCAGGCGCTGCCGCATCAGCGCCCCATCAACATGATGTTCCAGAACTACGCGCTGTTTCCGCATCTCGCGGTGCGCGACAACATCGCCTTTGGCCTCAGGCGCGCCGGCATGGCGCGTGCCGACATCGCAACGCGCGTCGCGGAGATGGTTGCGCTGGTGAAGCTCGACGGGCTGGAGAAGCGCAAGCCCGACCAGCTCTCCGGCGGCCAGCGGCAGCGTGTCGCGCTGGCCCGCGCGCTGGCGCGGCGGCCGCAATTGTTGCTGCTCGACGAGCCGCTCGCAGCCCTCGACAAGAAGTTGCGCGAAAGCACGCAGGGCGAGCTGATGGAGCTGCAGCGCCGGCTCGGCATGACCTTCATCATCGTCACCCACGACCAGGAAGAAGCGATGACGATGGCTGATAGAATCGGCGTGATGAATGCCGGCAAGCTCGTCCAGGTCGCTGGCCCCCGCGAGCTCTACGAGGCGCCGCGTTCGCGCTGGATCGCGCAGTTCGTCGGCGACATCAATCTGTTCGACGCCGAGTCCAAATTGCGCGACGGTCATCGCCTGGTCATTGGCACGCGCGATGCAGGCACGCTGGTGGTGGCCGAGCCGCGCCAGCCCGTCGGCGAGAGCAGGTTTTCAGTCGCGATCCGGCCCGAGAAGGTCAAGCTGTCGCGTCGTGGTCCCGCGAGCGAGGCCGGCCATGAAACCGCGATCAACCGGCTGGACGGTGTGATCGCCGACATCTGCTATCTCGGCGGCACCACCACCTACAAGGTGAAGCTCGATGCCGGCGGCGTGGTGCAGGCGTCCGTCGCCAACAGCGCGCGCCTCGATGTCGATGCCTATAGCCTGAACCAGCAAATCGTCGCCTGGTTCTCGCCGGACGACTGCGTGGTGCTGCCGTCATGAGCGCGCGCCGGATTTTCGCGCGACCGGCGCGCTTCGCCGCGATCGCGCCCTACATCTGGATGCTGCTGTTCTTCCTGGTGCCGTTCGGCTTCGTGCTGAAGATCAGCCTGTCGCAGACGGCAATCGCGCAGCCGCCTTACGAGCCGGTGTTCGACCTGACGGCCGGGTGGACGGCGATCCGGGCGGCCTTTGCCGCGCTGGGGATCGACAATTTCAAGCTGCTCTCTTCCGACGACCTTTATGTGTTCGCCTATCTGCGCAGCCTCACCGTTGCGGTGACGGCGACCGCGTTGCTGCTGCTGATCGGCTATCCCATCGCGTACGGCATGGCGCGGCTGCCGAAGCGCCGGCAGGCGGTCGCGATGGTGCTGGTGATCGTGCCGTTCTGGACCTCGTTCCTGATCCGCATCTATGCCTGGATCAACATCCTCCAGCACGACGGCCTGCTCAACCGGATCCTGCTGGCGCTGCATCTGGTCAGTGAGCCGGTGGTGTGGCTGTCCACCGACACTGCGATGTATATCGGCATCGTCTATTCCTATCTGCCGTTCATGATCCTGCCGCTCTACGCCACGCTCGCCAAGATGGAGCCGGCGCTGGAGGAGGCGGCCAGCGATCTCGGCGCACCGCCATGGCAGGTGTTCTGGCTGGTGACTTTCCCGCTGTCGCTGCCCGGCGTCGGCGCCGGCGTGCTCTTGTGCTTCATCCCGATCGTCGGCGAGTTCGTGATCCCGGATCTTCTCGCCGGCTCCAATTCGCTGATGATCGGCCAGACGCTATGGCTCGAATTCTTCACCAACAAGGATTGGCCGGTTGCGTCCGCCGCGGCGATCATGTTGCTCGTGGTGCTGCTGCTGCCGCTCCTGCTCTATGAGCGGCTGCAGCGGCGGCAGCTGGAGGAGCGGTGAGATGCGCAAAATCTCTCGCCTGTCCCGCTTCAACATCGCCTCGCTCGGGCTCGGGCTCGCCTTCCTCTACCTGCCGATCCTCATTCTCGTCATCTATTCCTTCAACGCCTCGCGACTGGTGACCGTGTGGGGCGGCTGGTCGCTGCGCTGGTACCACGAGTTCTTTGGCGACCGGGCCATGATCGAGGCGTCCTGGATGAGCCTGCGGGTCGCGGTTGCGTCCGCGACGATCGCCACGCTGATCGGTACGCTCGCCGCGGTGGCGCTGTCGCGCGGCGAGGGCTTTCGCGGGCGTACGCTGTTCTCCGGCATGCTCTATGCGCCGCTGGTGATGCCGGAGGTGATCACGGGATTGTCGCTGCTGCTGCTGTTCGTCGCGCTGAACGCCGAGCGCGGCTTCTGGACGGTGACGATCGCCCATACCACGCTGACGATGTGCTTCGTCGCCGTCGTCGTGCAGTCGCGCCTGGGCTCGCTCGACCGCTCGCTGGAGGAGGCGGCGATGGACCTCGGCTGCGCCCCCGTCCGCGCCTTCCTGTCGGTGACATTGCCGTTGATCGCGCCGGCGATCGTTGCCGGATGGATGCTCGCCTTCACCCTCTCGCTCGACGATCTCGTGATTGCGAGCTTCACCACGGGGCCTGGATCGGCAACCTTGCCGATCCGGATCTATTCCGAGGTGCGACTGGGGGTGAAGCCCGAGATCAATGCGATCTGCACGCTGGTGATCGCCCTGATCGCGGTCGTCATCGTCATTGCCTCGCTCGCCTCAAAGCTGTCGAGCTCGCAGGGCGAGAGCGCGGCGCCGCTGTGAGCGGAGGTCGTCATGACGTTCGTCTATCAGATCCTGATCCACACCCCGCCCTGGGTCTGGATCCTGTTCGCCTATCTGGTCTGGCAGGGCATCAAGGCAATGCAGCCGCGCACGATTCCGATCTGGCGTGCGCTGATCGTGCCGGTCGTCTTCATCGCCTGGGGAATCTCGCGGATCGGATTCGGGCATCAGAGCAATGCGTGGCCGCTGGTCGCCTGGATCGTGGCAGCATTGGTGCTGTTGCCTCTTGGCGTGCTGACGCCGCGTCCGTTCGAGGTCGATCACACCAGCGGACTGATGATCCGTCCGGGGAGCGCGTCTGCCCTGATCCGCAACCTCATCGTATTCTCGGCGCAATATGCCGTCGGGGTGATCTCGGCGATCGACGCCAGCGATCGCGCGATGGCCATCATCGCCGGACGCGCCATCTCCGGCGCCACTGCCGGTTACTTCATCGGCTCGACGATCGCGCTGCTGCTCGCGTATCGGCGCAAGAGCGCGGAGAGCTGACTTGCGGTGCTCGGGCACCGCCTCAATCTAGGTTAACAATTCATATAGCTAATCTGGTTATCGTCGCCTCGTTTGGGGAGAGGGCGATGAAGCGGCTTTATATTGGTGTGGCCAGCACTGCGCTGGCATTGTTTTGTGTTGCCGTTCGGCCGTCGGCTGGCGCGACGCAGATGGTGTCGCTGCTGTACAACGGCGCGCCGCAGTCGCCGCAACAAATTGGCTCGGACGAATTTCGCCGCAAGCTCGTCGAGATAGCGCCGGGCCGCATCATCCTCGATGAACGTGGTGGCATCACGCTGGGCAGCGAGACAGCGATCCTTGCCGCAATGCGCAGTGGCGTCGTCGACATGGCGACGTTGTCTGGCTCGGTGGTCAGCTCCGCCGTGCCGGAATTCGGCGTATTCGACGTGCCGTTTCTGTTCCGCGATGCTGCGCAAGCCAAGGCGGTCGCGGAGGGGCCGGTCGGGGCTCTCTTCGCCAAGCATTTCGCCGACAAGGGGTTGGTCCTGCTCGCGATCGGCAAGCAGGGCTTTCGCAACGTCACCAATTCGAAGCGGCCGATTCATTCTCCCGCAGACCTCCAGGGATTGAAGATTCGGGTCCTGCCGAACGACGTCTATCAGATGACCTTCAAGGCGCTGGGTGCCGAGGTCGTGCCGATGGAGTTCACGCAGGTGTATTCCGCATTGAAGGATGGCCGAATCGACGGGCAGGAAAACCCGATCATGACGATCGCCACCAGCCATCTCGACGAGGTGCAGAAGTACGCCAGCCTGACCGGACATTTCTTCGCGCCCATCGCCTTCGTCGCCAATCGCGATGTGTTCCAGGCCCTCAAGCCTGCCGACCAGGCGGCCATCATTGCTGCAGCCAAGGCCGGTGCGGAAGCGACCTGGCAGAGCGGCGTCGCGGACGAGACGAAGAAGCTCGAGGAGCTGCGCAAGGGCGGCATGGAGATCATCGAAAAGGTCGATCGCCAGCCCTTCATCGATGCCGTTAAGCCCTTGGAGCCTGAATTCGAGAAGCGCTTCGGCAAGGATCTGCTCGCCCGGATCCGGGCTACGCCGTAATCTTCCAGGAAACATCATGAACCTGTCATTGCTTCTGTCGCGCATCGGCGTCCGCCCACGCATCTTCGGCGGCTTCGCGCTGGTTCTGGGTTTCCTCTGCGTATTGGCGCTGCTCGCCGTGCTGCGGCTGGCTGAGATCGGTGGCACCGTCGGCGAGCTCGTCACCAGCGCCGACGGCGATGCCGGCATGGCGAAGGTGCACGCCGCGCTGCTCTCGGCGAACGTCAACGTCGAGAAATTCATCCGGACGCGCAATCTCGGCGACCGCGATAGCGCAATGAAGGCGATCGACGGCTTTGGCGCGACGTTTGATCAGGTCGATCAGCAATTTTCTCGTCTGCCGGCGATCGCCTCCGGCCGAGGTGCGCTGGTGGATGCGCTTGGAACCTATCGAAAATCCTTCACGGCGGTCGCCGGCGCTGTCGATCGTCTGCGCAATGCGAGCACCAAGGCCGAGGCGCTTGGCGCTTCGGCTGGCCTCGACGTCGGTGCGATCAATGCGACGCTCGCCAACCAGCCCGACCGCCTGCTCCAGCCGCTGCGTCTGGCTGGCACGGTGGATGCGATGCGCGTCGCGGTGCTGCGTTTTACCATGACTCAGGTCCAGGGCGATGCTGATGATGCTGCGCTGACGGTCGGCTATGTGTTGACCGCGATTGCCGACAGCGAGGCTGAGATCGCCGAGGTCGAGGCGCCGCGATTGAAGAGCCTGATTGCAGCCTTGAAGAAGGTCATTGCCGACCAATCGGCGACGTTGACGGAACTTTCGGCGGCGATGGGCGAGCTTCGCAAGGCGCAAGCCGACCTCATCAAATCCAGCAGTGCAATCGACGCCAAGGCCGCCGAGATCAGCAAGGCCCTCGGTGCGATGCGCACCGAGCAGAGCCGGCTGACGGCGGAATCGGTCGATCATACGCGCAATCTCGTGTTCACCGTCGCCGCGTCCGCGCTGGCCTTGGGCGCATTGCTGGCCTGGCTGATCGGGCGCAGCGTGTCGCGGCCGATCGGCCAGATGACCTTGCGCATGCAGAGCCTCGCGGCGGGCGAGCTCGATGAGGCAATCCCGGGTGGCGAGCGCGGCGACGAAATTGGCCGCATGGCTGAAGCGGTCGAAGTGTTCCGCCAGAACGCGCAGACTGTCCGGCGGATGGAGCAGAGCACTGCCGCGCAGCGCGCCGCAGCCGAGACGGAACGTGCATCGATGATGGCTCAGCTTGCCGATCGCTTCGATAGCGGCATGGAGGGCGTTATTGGTGGCGTCTCGAGCCGCGCCGAGGAGATGGGGCATAGCGCCCAGAGTCTCGCCCGCGTCGCCGAGCGCGGCCGCTCGCTCGCCGAGCAGGTCGCCGCGACTTCGGCCCAGGCGTCCTCGAATGTGCAGACCGTTGCCGCCGCGACCCACCAACTCGCTGCCTCGATCAGGGAGATTTCGGGCCAGGTCGCGCGCTCCGTATCGGTCTCGGACAAGGCCAAAGAGGAAGCGTCCCGCACCGAGGCGTTGATGCGCGCGCTGTCGGATTCCGCCGAGCGGATCGGGACGGTGGTTCAGCTGATCCAGGCGATCGCGAGCCAGACCAACCTCCTGGCTCTCAATGCCACGATCGAGTCGGCACGCGCCGGCGATGCAGGCAAGGGTTTTGCCGTCGTCGCGAACGAGGTGAAGAGCCTTGCAACCCAGACCGCGCGCGCCACCGAGGAGATCGCAGGGCTCGTCGCCGAGATCCAGGGCTCGACCGGACAGTCCGTCGCCGCGATCGGTCAGATCGGAAAAACCATCTCCGAGATGACGGAGATCGCGACAACGATCGCCTCGGCCGTCGAGGAGCAGGGGGCCGCGACCAACGAGATCGCTCGCAATGTCGAGCAGGCGGCGAATGGCACAGCGGCGGTGACCGACCAGGTCGGTGCGGTCCGCACCGTGGCCGGAGAGACCGACGCCGGCGCCGAAGCCACGCTTTCAGCGGCCTCAGCATTGCAGGATCAAGCGCGCGCGCTCAAGCAAGCCGTCGCGGAGTTTCTGCAGACTGTACGCAAAGCGGCCTGAGGGCCTCTGCGCGCCGACGTCCTTCGTCAGGTGCAGCGCGCAGCCGGTGTTCAGGACTTCACGGCGCCCGCTGTCAGCCCGCCCACCATGTAGCGGCGGAAGGCGTAATAGACCGCAGCCGGCGGCAATGCGTAGATGAAGCCGGTGGTCATCAGCAGCTCCCAGGGCGAGTCGTCCGCAGCGAGGAAGTTGCCGAGTGCGACGGGGAGCGTGATCTCTTGGTCGTTCGAGAGCAGCAGGAACGCGTAGAGATATTCGTTCCACGCGAGCAGCACCGCATAGGTACCGATCGCGACCAGCGAGGGCATCATCAGCGGCAGGTAGACCAGGCGGAAGATCTGCAGCGTGGTGGCGCCGTCCATCACCGCGGCTTCATCCAGCTCAACCGGCAGCTTGTCGGAGGCCTGCTTCAGCACCCAGATCGCATACGGACTGGCGATCGTCACCATCGCCAGGATCAGCGCCCAGTGATTGTTGAGCAGGCCGTAATTGCCCATGGTGCGGTACATCGGCACGGCAAGGAACGCCGCCGGGATGAAATAGGTGAACAGCGCAAGGTTCAGCACCATGCGCCCGCCCGGCACCTTCAGCCGCGAGATCGAGAATGCCGCGGCCGTGGCGATGACCAGCGTCAGCGCGCCGACCGCCGCCGCGATCACCAGCGAATTCCAGAACTGGACGTAGAAGTCGCGCAGGAAATAATGCTGCTGCTTGAACACGATCTCGAAGTTGTGCAGCGTCGGATGGTCCGGCCACAGCTTGCCCGAGAACGCGTCCTCCTTCGGGGAAATCGCGAACAGGAACATGTGGTAGATCGGGATCATCGTCCACAGGAAGACGGGAATGCCGATCAGCAAGAGCCGCGCTTCGGTCGCGACGTCGCGCCAGGAAAATTCGCTTACGCCGGGGAGCTTCATCGCGACAACCGTTTCATCATGAAGTACACGAGCGGCAGGACGAACGGCATCGCGCAGACGATGGAGGCCATCGCGAGCGAGAGCTGGTCGAGCCGGAGATAGCGGATACCGAGCGTCGACAGCACATGCGTGAGGTCGGCAGGTCCCCCACCGGTGAGCAGATAGACGCTGTTGAAATCGCCGAGCGTCCAGATCATCGAGAGCAGCGTGCAGGTCACGTAGAGCGTCTGCATCGACGGCCAGGTGATGAAGCGGAATTTCTGCCACCAGCTCGCGCCGTCGACTTCGGCGGCCTCGAACAGATCGTGCGCGATCGCAAGCCGTCCGGTGATCAGGATCAGCGTCCAGAACGGCAGCGACTTCCAGATGTGGACAGCGATCGCCATGCTCAGCGCCACGGTCGGATCGTTCAGCCAGTTCGGGCCGTCGTCGCCTGTCAAGGTGAAGATCAAGTGGTTGACCATGCCCCATTCGGGATTGAGCATGAAGCGCACCGACAGGATGGTCGGGATCGACGGCACCGCCCAGGGCAGGATGAAGATCACCGAGAGCCATTTGATCCAGGTGCGCTGCTGGGCGAAGAAGCCGGACAGGAACAGCGCGATCAGCATCTTGATGTTGATGCCGATGACCAGGAAGATCAGCGTGTTGACCGCGGCGCGCGCGAAGATCGGGTCGTTATAGAGCGCGACATAGTTCGACGGGGCCCGCGCCAGCCACAGCCCGTAGCAGACGGGATAGACCACGAAGGCGAGGAAAACCAGCAGATAGGGCGCGAGCAGCACGATGCCCCAGACCTGCGCCGGGGTCAGCCGCGGCGACAGGGGCGGGGCGGGGATCGACTGATCGCGAGAGAGAGTGATCGCCATTCTTCTAGGACTCTTCTTGAACCTTAAACCTCTCCCCGCTTGCGGGGAGAGGTCGGATCGCTCTCGGGCGATCCGGGTGAGGGGGTACAGGACTCACCGCAAGCGCGACTCGCGGATAGAGCCCCTCACCCCGACCCTCTCCCCGTGAAGAACGCGGAGAGGGAGGGGATCGAACTTAGCCCGCAACCTGCTTGATGCGGGCGATCAGTTCGTCGACGGCCTTGTCGACCGGGACCTTCTCGCTGACGACCCGGTTCATCGCCTTGGCCCAGACGTTCTCGTTGTTGAGGATCGTGAACTTCCAGTTTTTGGTGAAGTCGAACGGTGCGGTGCCGCCGGTGAACTGAGCGTAGACCGCCTTGCGGTGCTTATCGGCCTGCCAGAACGGGCTCGCCTGGCTTTCCTTCGTCACCGGGAACCAGCGGCCGAGCGCGCCCTCGATATAGGGGCGGACGTTGTCTTCCTGCAGCAGGAAGCTGATGAACTGCTTGGCCTCGGCCTTGTTCTTGGCCGCGGTGAAGATCAGCCCGGTCTTGACGTCGGAGCGGTAGCGGATGGTCGAACCGTCCGGGGCCTTCGGGAAGGACGCCGTGATGATGTCCTGCTCATAGGCCTTCTTGCCGGCCTCGCGCTGCTCAGGCGTCAGGGCCTGATTCTGGGAGTCCTCGTACCACTTCGCTGCGATCGAAATCGTGAAGTTGTGGGTCATCACGATCGTCTTGTTGTGGAAGGCGACGTTGTTGTCCGGATCCTTCCAGGTCGTGGAGGACGGCGGGGTGCAGCCCTTGATGTAGGTGTCGGTGTAGTCCTTCAGCGCGTGAATCAGGCCGTCGCGGACCTTGGGATCGTCGACCAGCAACTTGCCGTCGTCGTCGACGAGCTTGACGTGGTAGGCGTCCATAAAAGTGTAGAACGACTGGAAGGCGTCGGTGGATTCCACGCCCATCGGCTGTCCGACAGCATAGATGCGCTGGCCGGTGGCTTTGCGGATCCCCGGCTGGACCTTGTCGCACCAGAACGTCCAATAGCCCGCCCAGTCGGTCGGGATGTCGCTCTGCTTGAAGCCGGCCTTCTCGAGCATGTCGTTCCAGATCTGGACGTGCATGCTCTGCTGCTTCAGCGGGAAGCCGTAATAGGCCTTCTTCTTGGTGACGTCATTATAGAGGATCGAGGCGTCCAGCGTGTTCTGCACGAACCGGCCCTTGATCGGCTCCATGACGTCGGTCAGGTCCTCGAGCTTGCCCTCATAGGCCCACTTGCCCTGCGCCTGCACGTCATAGGAATCGGAATAGGCGACATCGGGCACGGTGCCGGCGTCGAGTGCGGCGACCGTCTTCGGAATCATGTCCTGGATCGCGTACTGCGACAATTCGACCTTGATGCCGGTCTTGGCTTCGAACTTCTTGATCGTATCGAGCAGCGCGTCGTCTTCGGAGCGATAGAAGCCCTTGCCCCACCACACCGTAATCGTCTTTTGCTGCGCAAATGCGGGTGCAGCGGCTGCAAACAGCCCGGCCGCAGCGACCGCCAGTGATACTGCGCCAATTACCTTGAATTTCACGTTTTTCTCCCTCAAGCCGCCGGTGTTTTAACCGGTCGGATAAAACACTAGCGCATGGTCGCTATCCGATCTAGCGGCTTCTTGTCAGACATAGGTCGTGGGCTGAGGGCTGTGAAGATGCTTAATCCGGCATCGATCTAAACGCTGCATCAATTCGTGGCAATCAATTCGCCTTGTGCGCGCTTGCTTCGCCCCACCATCCGCCACACCACACGCCGGATTGCAGAAAGATCGGCTGTTGTAAGCGGTGTGAGGACCGAACGCAATGCAAGCGGCCGCGCCGCGGTGCTCCGGCGGAGATCTGGAAATCCTTTGAGAACACGACAGGGGGCAGGAACAGTCCGGCACCGCGACGGGCGAGTTGTCAGCGTTTCCGCTTCAGGCCTATCGAAGCGGCATTCGAGCTTGCCCCGGCGGATGAGGGGCGCGGCCTGCCTTGCCCGCTCGTTCGCAGGGGTGAGCGCCATGCCTCGAGAAGCATTTTCAGAAGTTGGCTTGCATGCGGAGATAGCGTTGCTCCGCGCCTGCGCACGATTCCGATCGTCCGCGATACCTCCGGCTCGATCAACCGAATGGTGTGAATGATCGGATGGCCGGCGGCTGGCGTCGCGAGCCTCGGTAGCACAGCAACGCCCAGTCCCGCTTCGACCAAGCCAAGCGAACCGGAGAGGTGAGCGACTTCGTAGGTCCAGTTGAGCTGCAAGCCGTGCCGCGCCATCGCATTGTCGATCAACGCGCGATTGCCGCTGTTGCGACCCACCGTGATGACACGGTGCGGCACAATCTCCGACCAGCTCACCTGTTTGCGCGATGCCAATGGATGGTCATGGCGGCAGGCCAGCACGAAAGGGTCTTCGACCAGTTTCTCGAATTCAATTTCGGCATGCGAAGCGCCAATGAAATTGATGCCGAAGTCGGCTTCTCCGCGCGCGACCGCTTCCAATCCTTCATTGGCGCCGATGTCGAGAATCCGGACGCGAATGCGCGGATATGCTTCGGCGAACCGGCCGATCGCCCGCGGCAGGAAATAGAATACCGCTGTCGGCACCGCAGCCACCGAGACCAAACCTGAACTTCGCGCGCCGATATCCTGGATCGCCAGCACCGAGGTTTCGAACTCGTCGATGAGGCGGCGCACTTTCGGCAGGAAGTCGCGGCCCGTCATGGTGAGATTGACGTGGCGCGTGGACCGCTCGAGCAACGGCGCGCCCAGGCTTTCCTCCAGCTTCTGAATGCGTCGGCTCAGCGCCGGCTGAGACAGGTTCAGCGCCTTCGCTGTTCGGACGAAGCTGCCCATCTCCGCGACGGTGATGAACGCCTTCAGGTCGAGAAGTTCGGCATTCATGGCTGGGCTCCCGTTATGTTGATAATCGGAATAATACATCAAATCTTTGCATTTTACAAAAGAGTGGGATCGCGGGATCGTGGGGCCGAGCGAAAATGTCGCCCGAAGGAAGAGCCCAGATGAACGATCAGATTGCTATTCCCTGCGTGGTGATGCGCGGGGGTACCTCGCGCGGGCCGTTCTTTCTGGCCAGCGACCTTCCGGCCGAACCCACGCTGCGCGATGCGATCCTGCTGTCCGTCATGGGAGGGGGACACGATCTTGGAATCGACGGCATCGGCGGTGGCAACGCCGTTATCAACAAGGTCGCGATCGTCGGACCGGCATCGGTAGCGGGTGCGGATGTCGACTACCTCTTCGCCCAGGTGCGGGTCCGTGAGGGGATCGTCGATACCGCGCCGAACTGCGGGAATATGCTGGCGGCGGTGGGGCCGTTCGCAATTGAAGCCGGCCTGGTCGCCGCTGCCGCGGATCGCACTCACGTGCGCATCCATAATGTCAACACCGGCAAACTGATCGATGCCACGGTTGCCACTCCCGGCGGCAGGGTGACCTACGAAGGCGAGGCGCGGATCGACGGTGTACCGGGAACGGCCGCGCCCATAGAATTGTCGTTCCCCAACGCGGCCGGCGCACGCACCGGTCGCCTGCTGCCGACAGGACGTCCGATCGATCGCATCGAAGGGATCGACGTCACCTGTATCGACGCAGCCATGCCCGTCATGCTTGTCCGCGCGGCCGATCTGGGATGGACCGGCCGTGAGGCACCCTCGGCTTTCGCCGAGGGCGGCTTCCGCGCGCGGCTCGAGAGGTTGCGCATCGAGACTGGCCGCCGGATGGGTTTTCCGGATTCCGCGTCAATGGTGATTCCGAAACCGATTCTGATTGCGACCGCGGTCGAGGCGACGTTGAACACCCGGTACTTCATGCCGCACGACTGCCATAGCGCGCTGGCGGTGACCGGCGCTGTCGCGATCGCGACTGCGTGTGTGACGCCCGGAACGATCGCCGCGGAAATGGTCGGACTGCTGGCGCCGCCCGTGACGATCACGCTTGCCCATCCTTCCGGCCAACTCGCGGTTCGGTTGGAGCCCGGCCCGGTTGCCCGGGTGCAGCGGACAGCCCGGCGAATTTTCGAGGGCCACGTCTTCGCCCGCCGATCGCACGAGCCCCATCCAGTCCTGGCGGCCTGAAGCCTGGCCGCCTCCGAAGCCATCAAGAAAAATCAGAGCCAAGAATCAATCAGAGCCATGAATCAGAGCCACGGGAGAAACGAGAATGCAGAAGGAAGCGCTGGCCGGGCACCCAACCACTGAGGTGCGAAAGCCATTCTACCGGATTCTCTATGTCCAGGTGCTGATCGGTCTCACGCTCGGTATCCTCACCGGCCATTTCTGGCCCGAATTCGGTGCCGCGCTAAAACCCTTCGGAGACGGCTTCGTAAAGCTGGTCAAGATGATGATCGCGCCGATCGTGTTCTGCACCATCGTGAGCGGCATCAGCAGCATCAGCGATTCCCGCGACATCGGCCGCACGCTGATGAAGTCGATGGCGCTGTTTTACCTGCTGACCGGGCTCGCATTGCTGGCTGGGCTGACCGCCGTGTCGCTGATCCAGCCGGGCGAGGGGATGCATGTCTCCGTCAGCACGCTGGATCCAACGGTGGCGGCGAAATTCAGCAAGCAGGCGGGGGCGTCCGGATTTGCCGATTTCGTGCTGCACATCATCCCGCATTCATTCTTCGGCGCCTTCGCCGATGGTGAAGTGCTGCCGGTGCTGCTGGTCTCGGTGCTGATCGCCTTCGGCCTTGGCCGTGCCGGCGACAGCGGTGCTGCGGTGACAAAGGCCATCGACTCGTTCTCACAGGTGCTGTTTGTGTCCTTCGGCTTCATCATGAAGCTTGCCCCGCTCGGCGCTTTTGGAGCGATGGCGTTCACGGTCGGCCGCTACGGCATCCGTTCGATCGGCTCGCTCGGACTGCTGATCCTGACCTTCTATGTCGCCTGCTCTGTCTTCGTGGTCGTCGTGCTCGGCACGCTGGCGCGGCTGAACGGCTTCAGCCTGTGGAAGACCATCCGCTACTTCAAGGAGGAGCTGCTGATCGTGCTCGGCACATCGTCCTCCGAGCCGGCCTTGCCCGGCGCGCTGCGCAAGCTGGAGCAGCTGGGTTGCCGGAAAGGCGTGTCAGGGCTCGTATTGCCGATGGGCTACTCTTTCAATCTGGACGGTAGCGCCATTTATCTCACGCTGGCGTCCATGTTCATCGCCCAGGCCTGCGACATTCACCTGTCCTGGGGACAGATCGCGGCGATGCTCGGCCTGATGCTGTTGACGTCCAAAGGGGCCGCGGGTGTTACCGGCAGTGGCTTCGTCGCGCTGGTCGCGACGCTTACCGTGATGCCGGATCTGCCGGTGACCGGCGTCGCACTGTTGGTGGGCATCGACCGCTTCATGTCCGAAGCGCGGGCGTTGACGAGCATGATCAGCAACTGTGTCGCAGCCATCACCATTTCGCTCTGGGAGGACGCATGTGACCGCGAGGTGCTGGCCCGTGAGCTGGGACAGAGTGGCGCTCACGAAGCGGCAGCGGGATCGAACGGCGTGGCAGCAGTTGCACGAGAGGACAAGAACTGGATTTCAGCGACGCAATCGGCAGCTTGATGCTGCCTTTCACGCTAGTTGGACTTCGCGCCCTCTTTGGCGTTCTCCGCCGTCGGCGAGCCCTCCGGCACCTGTCGCTTTCCGCCGGTGATGCGCTGCTTCAGCAGGTCGAGGAAAGGAGACGCCGCAGGCGACTGGCGGATCAGGGCCTCGGGATCTGGGAAGATCAGCGGATCGTCCCAGGGACCCTGCACCATGAAGGGCAGTTGAAAGCCGGACGTTGTGTTGAGGCTCGCCACGCCCTTCATGTCGTATTCGCGCGTCGGCACCGATGCGGTGCCGGTCAGCGTGATCTTCGCCGAAGGTCCCTCGATCCGGATGTCCTCGGCGGTGGCGATCCCGTCGGCGAATTTCACGGCAATTGTGAGATTGTCAAACGGCGTCGAGCCGTTGCGGAAATTGCCGCCGCCGGACAATGGCCGGCGCTCGAGCCGCTTCAAGAGCTGCTCGGCATTGAAGCCTGCAATCGCGCCGTCGTGGCCGGTCACAGTGGCGGTGCCGTCGAGCGACTGCACCAGGCCGAACGGGCTCGAGCCGGAAGCGAGCAGCGACACGTTGATATTGCCGCGGCCGGACAGCTTGTTGAGGCCGAACAGTTCGGAGGCGCAGGCCTGGAGGTCGACGTCGGTGAACTGGAATTGCGCCTTGATGTCGGCGACCGTGTCGGAGCGCGAGATGCCGAACGAGCCCTTGGCGATGCCGCCATAGACCTGGGCCTCGCCGACCGAGAGCGCCAGCGTGCCGTTGCGCAAGTTCGCGCCGATCGCGGTGCGGCCGAGCTTCGTGGGGCCGACCGTCAGCTTGGCGGCCGACAGGCGCATATCGAGGTCGGTGGTCGAGAGGCCATTAAGGTCGAACAGCTGCCTGTTCCAGTCGCGCGCGCCGCTCGCGAGCAGGCGGAAGGTGGAGATATAGGGCGTCAGGTCCAGCGCGTCGGCGGCGAGCGTCGCCTGCAGCGTCTGCCGGCCGTTATTGGCGTAGGTGATCACGCCTTCGGCGGTGTTGCCGTCGAGCTCGACATTGACATTCGTTAGCGCGATCGAGGCGCCGACGACATTGGCGCGCGCCTTCAGCGCGAAGCGGCCGAAGCCGCCGCTGCCGGGCTGCGGCTGGCCGGTCCAGCGCAACGCGTTGCGCAAGGAGGGGCTGTCGATGGTGAGCGTGCCCTCCATCATCGGGCTGGTGCGGTTGGCGACGCTGCCGTCGAAGGCGAGCTTGAGCGGTGCGCTGGCGATCCGCGCCTTCAAGCCCGAACGGTCGCCGGAGAGGGCCGCGACGAAATCGGCAATGCTGATGGAGCCGTCGACGCGCTCGCCGCGCCAGTCGAATTGTCCGGTCGCGGCAAAGGAGCGCGAGATCGAGGGCCAGGCTAGCGACAGGTCGATATCCTCGAACTTCTCGATGGCGTTGGTGGCAACGTCCTCGTAATTGAGCACGCCGTCCTGGATCCTGATCTCGGAGAACGAGACCTGGTTGTCGGCGCCGGGCTTCATCGTCCGTGCGATGGTCTGGATAAAGGGTGTCCAGTTGCTCTCGCCGTCCCGCTTCAGGCGGACATGGATGTGCGGCCGCAGCAGCGTCAGGTCGGCGATCTCGAACCGTTGCAGCAATAGCGGCAAGAGCCTGAGATTGGCGGTGAGCACGTCGACATGGAGCGCGGGGTCGGCGGTGCCGCCGCCCTTCAGGCCGACGTCATGGAAGGAGATGTAGCTTGCCGGCAGCACGAAAATGTCGATGTTGCCTGCCACGCTGAGCTCGAGCCCGGTGACGTCGCGGATCTGCGCTTCCACTGCCTTGCGCAGCGCGTCGCGGTTGATGAGCCAGGAGGTCGCGAGCAGGGCGATCAGCGCGAGGCCGAGCAGCGCCGCGATCGGCGTCCCGAGGCGCTTCATTCCTTGGGCCATGGTCAATGGCGTGTCCTGATCGGGTTGGTCGCTGGAGCCAGAAGGGCGGAGCGGGAAACCTGCGCGCCCCCACGCCCAACCCCCGCAACTTGATGGGTTTTCTTGTCGCTTTCAAGGCCGCGGGCGGGTCTGCCCACGGCGTGGGCAGCTTCTACCACCGGCTCTCCGAACGGAGAACCCCGTATCATTGACGGCTTCGGACGATTTCGCCTAATAATCGCCGCCAATAATGGCGCGACGCCTGCAGGCCGCAGCTTCAGTCGAGGGTTTTTGCATGAACAAGGTCTATCCCGACGCCAAGTCGGCGCTTGAGGGCGTTCTCAAGGACAATATGATGATCATGTCGGGTGGCTTCGGCCTCTGCGGCATCGCCGAGGTGCTGTCGGATGCGATTCGCGACTCCGGCGTCAAGGGTTTGACCGTTGTCTCGAACAATGCCGGCGTCGACGGCATCGGGCTCAGTCGCCTGCTGGAAACCCGCCAGATCAAGAAGATGATCTCGTCCTATGTCGGCGAGAACAAGCTGTTCGCCCAGCAATTCCTCGCCGGCGAGCTGGAGCTCGAATTCAATCCGCAGGGCACGCTGGCCGAGCGCATCCGCGCCGGCGGCGCCGGCATCCCGGCCTTCTACACCAAGACCGGCGTCGGCACGCTGATCGCCGAAGGCAAGGAAGTGAAGGAGTTCGACGGCGAGAAGTATCTGATGGAACGCGGCCTGTTCGCCGACCTCGCCATCGTGCACGCCTGGAAGGGTGATACCGCCGGCAACCTGATTTACCGCAAGACCGCGCGCAACTTTAATCCGATGATGGCGACTGCTGCCAAGATCACGGTGGCCGAGGTCGAGCATCTGGTTCCCGCCGGTGAACTCAACCCCGACCACATCCACACGCCCGGCATCTTCGTGAAGCGCATCGTCGAGGTCGGCACGGCCCAGAAGCGCATCGAATTCCGCAACACCCGCCCGCGCACCGCCGCCTAAGGAGAGTCACATGGCCTGGACCCGTGAACAGATGGCCGCGCGCGCCGCGAAGGAATTGCGCGACGGCTACTACGTCAATCTCGGCATCGGCATCCCGACGCTGGTCTCGAACTACATCCCCGACGGAGTCGATGTCAGCCTCCAGAGCGAGAACGGCATGCTCGGCATGGGCCCGTTCCCGTATGAGGGCGAGGAGGACGCCGACCTCATCAACGCCGGCAAGCAGACCGTGAGCGAGCTGCCCTCGACCTCGTATTTCTCGAGCGCGGATTCCTTCGGCATGATCCGCGGCGGCCATATGGATCTGTCGATCCTCGGCGCCATGCAGGTGGCCCAGAACGGCGATCTCGCCAACTGGATGATCCCCGGCAAGATGGTCAAGGGCATGGGCGGCGCGATGGACCTCGTCGCCGGCGTCAAGCGCGTCGTCGTGGTGATGGAGCATTCCGCCAAGGACGGCTCCAAGCTCTTGAAGAAGTGCAATCTGCCGCTGACCGGCGAGCGCGTGGTCGACATGGTCGTCACCGATCTCGCCGTCTTCACCATCGACAAGCACGGCGACGGCGGCATGGCGCTGATCGAGCTCGCCGACGGCGTCACGCTCGACGAGGTCAAGGCCAAGACCGAAGCCGAGTTTCGTGTCGCGCTGAAGAACACCTGAGACGGCGGAAAAGAATGATCGCGAAATGGCCGGGCTTCGTCCCGGCCCTTTTTCGTTTGGACGTACGTTGCACACTGCCTCGACACCGTCATTGCGAGGAGCTCTTGCGACGAAGCAATCCAGGCTGTCTCCGCGGAAAGACTCTGGTTGCTTCGCTGCGCCGCTGCGCTCGCAATGAAGTAGTATGAGGCGTGGCCGCGGCTCCTCCAATTCCACCGGCCCCGCGCGCACTGAGCCTTAAGCGGCTGATGCCGACGCTACCTCGGCCGGCTTCGCCTCAGGCCGCACGCCCTTGCGCCAGTCGGTGATAGTGCAGCCGAAGCGACCGCGGAACCAGCGGGCCATGGCGCTCTGCGCCGAGAAGCCGAGCTGTGCGGCGATATCCGCCAGCGGCCGGTCGGGGTCATCGATCAGCTGGATCACGAGATCGGCGCGTTGCGCGTCCAGAATGGCCGAGAAGCTGGTGCCCGCCTCGGCCAGGTGCCGATGGATGGTGCGGCGGGTGCAGGCGAGATGCTCGGCCACGCGTTCAACGGTGCAGTCGCCGCTCGCGAGCAGGATGCGCACGACCTCGTCGACCTTCCCCTCCCAGCTTGCCGGCCGGTTTTCGATCGCCTCGATCCGCTTGCGCAGATAGTTCGCGATGAGGGGATGCGCGCTCGGGATCCGGCGCTCCATGTCGTGCGCCGACAGCAGGATCGAATCCTCCTCCGCGTTGAAGATCACGCGGCAGCCGTAGAACTCGCGGTAGCGCTTGCGGTCGTGCGGCGGCGGGTAGTGCAGGTGAACTTCCTGCGGCCGCCAGTCACTGCCGAACAGCGACTGGATGATCCGATGGACGCTGCCGAGCGCCATGTCGATCGACTGGCGCGGGGCGGTCGGCTGCCGGCCGCGCAGATGCAATGTGACGGTCACAGTCTGCTTGGCTCTGACGATCTCGAGCTTCATGCCGTCGTGATGAACATGGATGAAGCGCGAGAATGCTTCGATGGCCTCGCCGACGGTCGCCTGTTCGCGCACGATCAGGCCGACCGCGCCGAAATTGGTCAGTCCTCCGCGCTCGGCCAGCCGCAAGCCGAAATCTTCGGCGCCGGATTCCTCTGCCGACAATTCGAGCAGGCGACGCAGACTTGCGACGGCGATGGGGGTATCGGGCTGATCGAGGACGGCCAACGGCAGCCTGGCCTTGCGCATCATTTTCCCGGGGTCGAGCCCGACCGACCGGGCGACCTCCGGATAACAGCTCAAGCCTGCGCTGCGAATGAGGTCGGTCATGCGACCTGTTCCTGTCAGCCATTCCCCGCAGATGTCCCGAAATGTAAAGTTTCTGTCCCGAGCCGTCAAATCCGGGAACAAGGTGGAACATACATAAGAGAAAGCGAAGCACCGGCGCCAATGCCGTGCTCATGACGGCGGGGCGCGATGGGGCCTCCGGCCGTCACGTGCCATTTGACCAAGACATTGCTGGATCGGGATTATGCCGGGAAACATGGTTTCCAAGGGTGAGGTATTCGTCATTGAAACCGACGCTGCCTCCCGCGAACAATTGTCCAACGCGCTCCAGCAGAGCGCTTATAACGTGATCTGCTTCGCCGACGGCGCATCGCTGCTGTCGGAAGCCAAGGCGCGGATGCCGGCCTGCGTATTGCTGGAGATGCCGCCGGATCGCTCCGCCCTCGACGTGCTCAAGCGCCTGCGCGAAGAAAATTGCATGGCGCCGGTCTTGGTGACCTCGGCGAATGGCAGCATCGCCATGGCGGTCGACGCCATCAAGAGCGGCGCGGCCGACTTCATCGAGAAACCGTTCCGCACCCACGACGTCGTCGGTCGGATCGATGCTGCGATCGACGAGTCTGCCCAGCCCGATTCGAGCCGGCAGCGCTGGCTGCCCGGCTGCGAACCCCTGACTGCGCGCGAAGGCGATGTGCTCGCGCATCTCGCTGCCGGCCGGACCAACAAGGAGGTCGCCCGGCGGATGCATCTGAGCGCACGCACGGTCGAAGGCTATCGCGCCAGCATCTTGAAGAAGGCCGGCGCCCGCAACGTGACGGATTTGCTCCGCCGCATTTATGGCCAGGGTACGCCCGGCCAAGCCTGACCTCGGCCTTTTACGACTCGGTTGTGCCGCGGCGCGGTGACGCGTTCCGCGGCCATGGTGCCGCCGCAACGGCGCCCAACGGAAACCCTAATCGAACCGGTTCCTTCCCTGCCGCGTCTCACCACGATGGCGTGGCACGTTTTTGCGCGTCCGGCTGGCGGCGCGGCGATATCGGCAGGGAGAAATTTGATGCGTACGATCGCAAGATGTCTGGCGACGACGAGCCTGGTCCTGGTGACCGCAGCGCTCGCCTCGCCCTCATGGGCCGCCGATGTGGACGCCACATCGGCGATCGACAACGTCACCGTCTATCCTGATGGCGCCACCGTCACCCGCGTGATCGCGATCGACCTCGCCACCGGCGACAGCACGCTGGTCGCCAGGGATTTTCCGCTCTCGCTCGACCCATCCTCTTTGCGCGTCGAGGGTGAGGCCGGCGCAAAACTCACCATCGGCACCATCGATGCGCGGCCGCCGCGTGCGGCGCCGCCGGTGAATCTTACCGAGCTCGAGAAGCGCATCGAGGCGCTCAAGGACGAGCGCGCCGACCTGCAAGGCGCGATCGATGCGGCGGCCGCCCGGCGCAAGTTCGCGCAGCGCTTTGCCGAAGCCTCTCCCGCCGGCCTCGGCGAGAAGGGCGAGGCGCGTCCGATCACCGAATGGCGCGCGGCCTTCACTGCCGTGGCTGAGGAGGTCGCGGCCGCTGAAACGGCGATCCGCGATGCCGCACGAAAACAGCGCGAGATCGATCGCCAGATCGCGCAACTCGAAGCCGACCGATCCGCCAAGCCGCCAAGCAAGCTGGAGGTGCGGATCGACGTCGCCTCGGCAGCGGCGACAAAGGCGACGCTGCGAGTGACTTACGCCGTGCGCAATGCGCGCTGGCTGCCGCTCTATGACGCCCGGCTCGACACTGGCGCCAAGGACCGCAAGCCGCAACTCGAGCTGGTTCGCCGCGCCGAGGTGACGCAATCGACCGGCGAGGACTGGTCGAACGTCACGCTCGGCGTTTCCACCGTCCGTATCGCCCGCGGCGGCAGCGCGCCGGAGCTGGGCACGCTGGTGGCGCAATATCCGCAGGTGCCGAAGCCGCGCGCACTGGGAGGGGCCGCTGACATGCCGGCGCCTGCGGCGGCGCCGATGCTGCGAAAGATGGAGGCGGCACGAAGCAGGGAGGAATTTGATCTGCCGGCCCAACGTGCCGACGAGCAGCAAGCCGTTGCGGAGATCGGCGACTTCCAGGCCACCTTCAAAATCCCTGGCCGCGTCAGCCTCGGCGCCGCCGAAGGCGCCAAGAGCCTGCGCATCGCCTCGATGAACGTGCCCGCCGATCTCGCGGTGCGCGCTGCGCCGGTGCTGGATCCCACTGCCTTCCTCGAGGCCAGCTTCAAGCAGACCGACGATACGACGTTGCTGCCGGGCAAGGTCGCGATCTACCGCGATGGCGTCTTCGTCGGCCGCGGCAAGCTCTCGGGCTCGGTCAAGGACGACATCGTACGGCTCGGCTTCGGCGCCGACGACAAGGTCAAGGTCGAGCGCGCGGTGCTCAAGCGCAACGAGGGCTCGGCCGGCTTGATCGTGACGACCTCGAAGACCGATGAGCGCACCTTCAAGACCACCATCCGCAACGGCCACGACTTCCCGATTCACGTCACGATCGAGGATCAGCTGCCGGTTAGCGAGAATGACGAGATCGCCGTCGAGATGCTGCCCGCGACCACGCCGCCCACGGCAAAAGATATCCGTGACAAGCGCGGCGTGCTGGAATGGTCGTTCGATGCCAAGCCCGGCGAGGTCAAGGACATCAACTTCGCCTGGCGCGTCCGCTGGCCGAAGGACAAGAGCATGGTGATCGTGCCGTCGGGCTAGATATCACCCGCTTCGCTCCTTCTCTCCCGTCATGCCCCGCGAAGGCGGGGCATCCAGTACTCCGCGGCATTTCCGTATCACACGGATGCCGCGGCATACTGGATCGCCCGGTCAAGCCGGGCGATGACCGTGTTGAGAGAGCTCCAGCTTACTTCGCCTTCAGGAAATCGGCGACGTCGAGCAGCACGAACTCGTCGTCGTCGGCCTTGTTGGGATCGCGGCTGGACGAGAACGGCAGATTGTTGTCGTTGCCGACGATGATGTGGGTGTCGTCGACGCGATCGACGTTCTCGATGGTGAAGAACGGGAAGGTGTAGACGCCGTCGTTGAGGGCTTTGCGCGCCTTCTTATCGGGATCCTGGATCTTCAAGAGGTCGATATAGCCGATCTTGCGCACGGGCTTGCCGACATTGGCCTCCGTCAGCTCAATCTTGTAGACGCGCTTGAACTTGGCGACGTCAGGGAAGCAGTTCTCGCCGCGGGTGCCCGCCGGGCAGGCCTTGTCGGGCGTGCCTTCGCCGTTGTCGCGCTCGATGACGAGGCCGGCGCTCGGGTCGATCATGTTGAAGTCGCCGATAGCATTGCCATTCTGCTCCAACACATACTGCCAGTAGCGGCCGGTGAACTTTTCGGCGGCGACGTCGAATTCGAGGATGCGGGACGCTTCCTTGCCGTCGACCCGCTCCCAATCCTTCTTGTCGGCATCCCACAGCGGACCTTCGAGCAGGCCGTAGAGGAATTTGCCGTCCTTGGAGGACGCGAAGCCCTCAAAGCCCTTGGAGCGGCGCAGGTTGACGTTGGTGTAGGTCGCGCCGGGCGCACCCGGGGTCGCCACCGCCCAGTGGTCGGGCGAGCGCACCGGCTTGCCGTCGGCGATGGTTTCGAACACGGCGAGGATCTTGCCTGATTTGTCGGCCTTCAGCACGTAGGGGCCGAACTCGTCGCCGATCCAGAAGGTGTCGCCGATGATCTGGAAACCTTCGGTGTCGAAGTCGGCGCCGGTGAGATAGCGCTTCTCGGTGTCCTCGTGGACGATGCGGAACGGCACGCGTCTGTCGGGATCGTGCAGGAAGACGGTCGCTTCGCGCTCGATCTTGCCGCCCGCCCAATCCATCTTGTAGTGGTTCAGGTACAGCATCGAGTCCGGCGAGTTGGCGCGCGCGCCCATGCCGTTGTCGGTGATGACCCAGAAGCTGCCGTCGGGCATCGTCTTGATGCCGGAATGGCCCTGCAGCGGCTGGCCCTTGAACGGCAGCGAGACGCCGGTCGAACGCTCAAACGACTTACCCATCACGGTGCCGAGCGCGTCGACGCGCTTGCCGGTGGTGTATTTGCCCGAGGTCTTGAGATCGGCCGGCGCATCGGCCGGGGCATCGATGAAGGTCGCGGCCGGCATCACCACGTGGCCGGCGAGCTTGGCCGGGAATTCACCCTCACTCTGTGCGAGCGCGGTGCTCGCGGTGAGAATGACCGTTGCGACGGTGCTGAAAAAAGTCGCGCGCATGTGCGTCTCCTGTTAACGGGAGGCCGTCTTATGCGGATCGCGTATTGCAGTTTTGTGAAACCGGGCCAAACGCCGCAGGCACAGCTATTCCTTGACCGCGCCGGTGAGCGAAGACACGTAGTAATCCACAAACAGCGAGTAGAAGATCGCGACCGGCAGCGAGCCGAGCAGCGAGCCCGCCATCAGCGCACCCCACTGGTAGACGTCGCCGGTGACGAGCTCGGTCAGGATCGCGACCGGCACGGTCTTGTTGGCGCCGCTCTGGATGAAGGCGAGCGCGTAAATGAACTCGTTCCAGGACAGCGTGAAGGAGAAGATGCCGGCCGAGATCAGGCCGGGCACCGCGAGCGGCAGCGTGATCCGCCGCAGGATCTGCAGCCGCGTCGCACCGTCGACCAGCGCGCATTCCTCGAGCTCGTAGGGGATCGACTTGAAATAGCCGATCAAGAGCCAGGTGCAGAATGGCACCAGGAAGGTCGGATAGACCAGGATCAGCGCCAGCGGCGAGTCGAACAGGCCAAACTGCACGACGACGGTGGCGAGCGGGATGAACAGGATCGACGGCGGCACGAGATAGGCGAGATAAATGCCGAGACCGACATACGGACTGCCGCGGAAGCGCAGGCGCTCGATGGCATAGGCAGCGAGTGTGCTCGCGATCAACGATAGCGTGGTCGAGCCGATCGCGACCAGCATTGTGGTCCACAGCCAGCGCGGATAGGCGGTGTCGAACAGCAGGTGCTTGATGTGGGCGAGCGTCGGCGAGGAGATCCAGAACGGGTTGTGCTCCCGGTAGTTCATCAGCTCCGCGTTCGGCTTGAACGACGTGATCGCCATCCAGTAGAACGGGAACAGTAGGATCAGCACGAAGCAGCCGAGCGGCAGATAGATCATCATCAGCCGCCGCAGCCCGGAATCCCAGGCCATGGTGTCGGGCGCCGCTTTCGCGTCGGCGACCGCGGAGGCTTGCGCGGTGTCAGTCATTGGCCTCTCCCTGCTGCCATTTGCGGCGCGCCAGGCCGAAATAGGAAAACAGCGTCGCGAACACCAGGAACGGGATCATCGACACCGCGATGGCCGCGCCTTCGCCGAGCTCGCCGCCGGCGATGCCGCGCTGGAACGCGAGCGTCGCCAGCAAATGGGTCGAGTTGCCGGGGCCGCCGCGGGTGATGGCATAGACCAGCTGGAAGTCGGTGAAGGTGAAGATGATCGAGAACGTCATGACGATGGCGAGGATCGGCATCATCATCGGGAAGGTGATGTAGCGGAAGCGCTGCCAGGCGCTGGCGCCGTCGAGCATGGCGGCCTCATAGAGCGAGGGCGAGATGGTCTGCAAGCCCGCCAGCAGCGAGATCGCGACGAAGGGAATACCGCGCCAGATGTTGGCGGCGATCAGCGAGAGCCGCGCCGGCCAGGGCGAGCCGAGGAAGTCGATGTTGGTCGTGCGCCAATGCAGCACGTCGACCAGCAGATAGGAGATGATCGAGAACTGTGGATCGTAGATCCACCAGAACGCCAGCGCCGAGAGCACCGTCGGCACGATCCAGGGCAGCAGGATGATCGCGCGCAGCAGGCTCTTGAACGGAAAATGGTTGTTGAGCAATAGCGCAAGCCAGAAGCCGAGCGCGAACTTCCCGAAGGTCGCGATGCCCGTGTAGACCACGCTGTAGAACACCGCGTTCCACCACAGGGAATCGGTGAGCAGGTACTGGAAGTTCTCCAGGCCTATGAACTCGCCCTTGCGGCCGATCGTGGTGTCGGTGAAGGCGAGCCAGAGGCCGAGCCCAAGCGGATAGGTCAGGAATACCCCGAGCAGCCCGATCGCGGGCGCAAGGCACATCACGACCAGGAACGGCTTGTAGTCGAACAGGCGCACCAGCCAGTTCGGTTGCCGCTGGACCAGCACGGATGAGGAAAGGGTGGTCACGGACATCGGTTCGTTGGTCCCGTCTGAAGTGTCACCACACCGTCATTGCGAGCGCAGCGAAGCAATCCAGTCTGGTTCTGCGGCTGGCAGTCTGGATTGCTTCGTCGCAAGGGCTCCTCGCAATGACGGTCGCTCCGTCTTACTTCTGCCGCCTGAAATACCGCTTGCAGCGCTGCTCGGCTTCTGCGGCGGCGGCCTCCGGCGTGGCCGCGCCGGTCGCAACCGACGCGAACATCTGGATCAGCACGTAGTCGGCGCTGACGGCGCCGGTCGCCGTCGAGATCGGGCCCGCATAGCCGTCGTAATAGGTGCTGTTCATGGTGTCCTTGAACAGCTTCACCTTCGGGTCCTGCGACCACACGGCGGCCTCGGCATAGGCCGCGAGCGGCTGCGCCCAGTAGCCGGAGTTGGCGTTGAGCCACGGCTCGTACTGGTCCTTCTCCAGCATGAATTGCAGGAAGGCCTTTGCGGCGTTGGGGTACTGGCTGTGCTTGAACACCATGGCGTTCAGCGTCAGGCCGGCCATCGGCGAGACCTTGGCCACGCCCTTCGGCAGCAGCTGATGCTCGCTGTCGTCGGCGATCGCCTTGGTCGCGGGATCGTTCTTCAGCGAGAAATACAGCGAGACGCCGTTGGCGGTCAGCGCGATCTCCTGCGCGGCATAGGCGCGGTTGTTGCTGACGTCGTTCCACGAGGTCGTGCCGGCGATGAAGGTCGGGTAGAGCTGCTTGACCCAGTTCAGCGCAGCGATCGTCTCCTTGCTGTTGATGATAACGTTGCCCTCCTCATCGAGCAGGGCCGCGTTGTGCGACCACAGCGCCCAGCTCGCAAAGCCGTTGCCGTCGCCCTTGGCGTTGCCGAGCGCGAAGCCGGCGGGCTTGCCGGCCTTTTGCAGCTTCTGGCAGAGATCGAGGATGCCGGCATGGTCTTCCGGCACCTTGTCGAAGCCGACCGATTGCAGGATCGACTTGCGGTAGATCAGCGGTCCCGCGGTCGCGCCGAACGGCAGGCCGATCCAGGTGTCGCTCTTGTTCTTCTTGCCATAGCGCTGCGCCAGCGGCAGCCAGCCACCGTAACGCTTGCCGGCATAGTCGGCGACGTCGGTCAGCTCGATCAGCTTGTCGATATAGATGTGCGGCGCATCGGAGAAGCCGATGATGATGTCGGGGCCGGCGCCGGAATTGGCGGTGACCGCGGTCTGCTGGTTGATGTCCTCCCAGCCGACGAAATCGACCTTGACCTCGACGCCGGTCTCCTTGGTGAACTTGGCCGCATTGGCGCGGAACACGTCCTCGTCGGCCTGAACGAAGCGTACCGGCCGCAACATGCGCAAGCTTGCGCCCTTCTCGATCGGCAATTTCGGTGCGGGGACGTCGGCGGCCTTGATCGCGGATTGAGCGTGCGCTGCAACACCAGTGGCAGCGACCGTTGCAGCGGACAGGCCCAGCGCCAAGGCATCACGACGTGTGATGTCGTTCCTCATCGGATCCTCCCTATGATGTCTCCCTTCCCGGCGTTGATCGCCGGTGAAGGGCCGTTTTGGTCTTTTGGCGCGCTTTGCGCCGGCCGCCTTAGCTGTTCGGGCCGCGGTCCATGCCGACGGGCTGCCAGCGGCGGAGCGCGGTGTCTTGCAGCACCGACGGGTTCACGCAGCTTACCGGCCACATGCCCTGAAGCACCAGTGACAATTCGTAGCCCACCCGGCGCTTGCGCGCCTCGTCGAACCGTGCCGAGGCCGAGGCGACATGGGCGGTCAGGGTCACGTTCTCCATGCTGAGGATGGGGTTGTTGTGCGACGGCGGTTCCTTCTCCAGCACGTCGAGGGCGGCATGCGCGATCCAGCCCTCCTGCAGCGCCTTGATCAGGCTCTCCTCGTCCACGGTGGCGCCGCGCCCGGTATTGATGAAGATCGAGCCCTTCTTCATCTGCCGAAAATGCTTCTCGGTCAGCATGTGATGCACTTCGGGCCGGGCAGGCGCATGCATCGAGACGAAGTCGGATTGCGACAGCACCTCGTTCAACGTCGCCGGGATGACGCCGTGGTCCCACATCAGCGTTTCCTGGATGAAGGGATCGTAGGCCATCATGCGCAGGCCGAACGGCGCGGCGCGCTTCGCAACGGCACGCGCGACGCGGCCGAACGAGACGAAGCCAAGCGTCTGGCCCATCAGCCGCGGGATCTTCAAGAGCGCCGGCCGCCCCTCGGCCCAGCGGCCGGTGCGCACCATCTTGTCCTGCTCGACCAGGCGGCGAAAGCCTGACAGCAGTAGCATCATGGCGTGGTCGGCGACTTCCTCGATGAAGGTGTCGGGGATGTTGGTGACGGGAATGCCGCGCGCGGTCGCCGCCTTCACGTCGACGCTGTCGACGCCGACCGAGCCGAGCGTGATGACCTTACAGCTCTCCAGCGCGTCGATGATGGTCTTGGTGATCGGGATGCCCTTGGCGTAGATCGCGTCGGCATTCCTGGCGGCGGCGATGAACTCCGCCTCGTTGGCCGGCGCCTCGACGATCTCGGCATCGATCGGATCGAGCGCCTCGCGCTCGTAAGAATAGTCGCTGCCCGCGACCGTGAAGCTCGCGCCCTTCGGCGTCACCACCCTGTATTTCGGCATTTCCTGCTCCCGATTTGGTTTGTCGGTTCTTGTTGTGGCCCGCACCCTTTCGGCGGGCTTTGCGTCTTTTACGCGAAATCGGCACGGTCGCGTACAATTCCCGGTTGTCGCCGTCGTGATTATTTGCCGGTTCTGCCGGCATCGTCGGGGCTTCTACGGAGGCACGTAAGTAACTTGCTAAGGGGTCTCACACTAAAAGTTGATTTAATTTCGATCGATTCACTCGCGCGCCCGCATCCCTTTTTTCCCCGGAGCCCACCCCGTGAAGTTGAGCAATCTGAAGATCGCGCCCAAGCTTGGCATCCTTGTCGGCGTCACCTTGTTCGGCCTCTGCGTCTCCGGAGTCCTGGCCGGTTATCTGATGAAGCGCGCCATGGTCGACGCGCGAATCGACCAGACCAGGTCGATCGCCGATCTTGGTCGTAACTACGCAGCCGCTCTGAAGAAGCGCGTCGATGCCGGCGAGCTGACGAAGGATGCGGCCATGGCCGACCTTCGCCGCTACGGCAATGCGATGACTTACGACAACGGCTCGGGCTATCTGTTCGGCACGTCCTATGACGGCATCACCCAGCTCGCGCCCGACCCGAAGCAGATCGGCGCCAACCGCATGGACGTCGTGACCAATGGCCGCAGGCTGTCGGTCGAGCTGATGGACGGCGTCAAGGCCAACGGCTCGATCCTGCTGTACTATGAATACGTGAAGCCCGGCCAGGAAACACCGATCCGCAAGATCGGTTACGCGGTGGCCGTTCCCGGCTTCGACATGTATCTCGGCACCGGCGCCTATCTCGACGACATCGACGCCAAGATGGTCCCCGTGTTCTGGTCGCTTGGTCTCGCCATGCTCGGCATCGTCATCGTCGCCGGCAGCGTTGCCTGGATGATCGGCCGCAGCATCAGCCGTCCGCTGGCCCTGCTCGGCACCCGCATGAAGGATCTCGCCGGCGGCAAGCTCGAGGGCGACATTCCCGGCGTCGGCCGCGGCGACGAGGTCGGCGCGATGGCCGCGACCGTCCAGATCTTCAAGGACAACGCGGTCCGCATCCGCGACCTCGAGCAGACCGACGCGGCGGCGAAGGAACGCGCCGCGACGGAACGCCGCAGCGCGATGGAAGATATCGCCAACGACTTCGAACGCAGCGTCAACGGCATCGTCCGCTCGGTCTCGTCGGCGGCTGCCGGCATGCAGTCGACCGCGCAGTCGATGACCGCGACCGCCAGCGACGCCTCGTCGCGGGCGGCAACGGTCGGTGCGGCCTCGCAGAGGGCGTCCGGCAATGTCGGCACGGTTGCTGCTGCCGCCGAAGAGCTGTCGAGCTCGGTTGCGGAAATCTCCCGCCAGGTGACGCGCTCGACCGAAGTGGCGAGCCGCGCCGTCAGCGACGCCGAGCGTACCAACGCCACGGTGCAGGAGCTCTCGACCGGCGCCGAGAAGATCGGCGAGGTGGTCAAGCTCATTCATTCGATCGCGGCGCAGACCAACCTGCTCGCGCTCAACGCCACCATCGAGGCGGCGCGTGCCGGTGAATCCGGCCGCGGCTTCGCCGTCGTCGCCTCCGAGGTCAAGGCGCTGGCCAACCAGACCGCCAAGGCCACCGAGGAAATCTCCGCCCAGGTCGCGGCGATGCAGACCTCGACCAGCGATGCGGTCGCAGCGATCGGCGGCATCACCCAGACCATCGCCGAGATGAGCGAGATCACCGCCGGCATTTCGTCCTCGATCGAGCAGCAGGGCGAAGCCACCCGCGAGATCGCCCGCAACATCCAGTCGGTCGCGGCCGGCTCGAGCGAGATCAACGCCAATATCGGCAGCGTCACCTCGGCCGCGGAAGCGACTGGCAGTGCGGCCAGCGACGTGCTCACCAACGCCCGCGAGCTCGACAGCCAATCCGGCGCGCTGCGCAGCGCGGTGGACGGCTTCCTCGCCAAGGTCCGCGCGGCATAACGCTTTGCGCTGAATTCGTAGGGTGGGCAAAGACGCGCAAGCGCCGTGCCCACCTTTTCTTTTTGAGTGCGTGGTGATCGCCGGCGGGCACGTGCCCCGGACGCAGTGCAGCGCTTCTTCAGCGGTGCGCTGCCGGGCCGGGGCCCATAATAGCGGCAGTCTGGGTCCCGGCTCTGCGCAGCAGCGTATCACGCTGCAGCGCGTCCGGGACACGAGAACCATCCCCTACTGCTTCTCGATTCCCGCATCCCGGATCAGCCGCTCCCACAGCACCAGCTGCTCATTCACGAACGTGCCGAGCTGCTCCGGCGTGCCGGAGAAGGCGTCCATGCCGAGGGTGGCGAGCTGGGCCTTGATCTCAGGCTTCTCGACGATCTTGCGGATCTCGGCGTTGAGCCGGGTCACGATCTCCTTCGGCATGCCTGCTGGGCCGAAATAGCCCTGCCATGACGAGATGTCGAAGTCCGGCACGCCGGCCTCCTGCATCGAGGGAAGAGTGGGGATCAGCGGCGTGCGGTCCTTGGTGGTGACGGCGAGCGCCCGCAATGCGTTGCCCTGGACATGCGGCAGTCCGGTCAGGATGTCCACGAACATCATCGAGACGCGGCCGCCCATGACATCGTTGAGCGCCGGCGGCGAGCTCTTGTAGGGCACATGCAGGAGGTCGAGCCCCGCATTGTGGGCGAAGGTCGCGCCCGACACGATCGCCGAGGACGAGCCTGAGGCGTAGCTCAGCTTGCCCGGATTGGCCTTGCCGTAAGCGACAAGCTCGGCGACTGTCCTGGCCGGCACGTCCGGGTGGATCACCAGCATGAAGGGCAGGTCGCCGGTGCGCGCGATCGGGGTGAAATCCTTCACAGGATCGTAGGTCAGGCTTTTGAGCAGATAGGGATTGGCCGAATGCGTGGTGTTGGTCGTCACCAACAGCGTGTAGCCGTCGGGCGCGGAGCGCGCGACATAGGTCGCCGCGATCATGCCGTTGGCGCCCGCCTTGTTCTCGATGACGATGCCGACGCCGAGCGCCTGCGACAGATGCTGCGAGATCAGCCGCGTCGTGGTGTCTGTGCCGCTGCCCGCCGCAAACGGCAGCACCAGCGTGATGTTGCGGCTCGGCCAATTGTCGGCCTGCGCGGCGGATGCGGCGGCGAGACACAGCACGGCGGCGGTGCGCAGGACGCGCATGAGCGATAACGGCATGTTCGGACGTTCCCTCTTTTTTCGTTGGCGGGGAACCTAGCGTCTCCTCGTTGAAATCGGAAGGCAGGAGTTTGTCTCGTGCCCCGGGCGCAGTGCAGCGCGCCGCACTTCGCGGCGTGATGCGCTGCTGAACCGGGGCCCATGCGGCAGACTGGGTCCCGGCTCTGCGATGCAGCGCTTGAGCGCTGCATCTTGTCCGGGACCCGAGGGCGCGCGTGTCCGCGGTGCGGAATTACTTGACCGCGGAGCCCTGGCGCGAGGCGATGACGACGCCGGCGAGCACCAGCGCGTAACCGATCAGGTGGAACGGCTGGAGCTTTTCGCCGAGCAGCAGGATCGCCATCGCCGAGCCGAACACCGGCACCAGATGGAAGAACGGCGCGGCGCGGTTCGGCCCGATCAGCGCGACGCCGCGGTTGAAGAACAGATAGGCGAGCGTCGAGGGGAAGATCAGGATGTAGCCGAGCGTCAGCAGCGTCACGGTGTCGAATTGCATGACATTGCCGCTCCACACCTCCCAGATCGCCGTCGGCAGCAGCATCATGGCGCCGCAGCAGGTGGTGAAGGACAGGAACGATAGCTGATGAACCTTCGGCCGGCGCGGGATGAAGGCGGAGTAGAGCCCGAACGCCACCAGCGAGGAGGCGAACATGATGTCGCCCCTGTTGAACGAGATGCTCGCCAGCGCCGCGAGGTCGCCGCGCAGGATGATGACCAGCACGCCGAGCAGCGAGATCGCGATGCCGGCGAGCTGCCCGCGGGTCAGCCGTACGCCGAACAGCACCAGCGACCACAGCGCCACGAACAGGGGACCTGCCGACTGGATCAAGAGCGCGTTCAGCGCCTCGGTGTATTGCAGGGCCCAGTAGGAGATCGCGTTGTTGAAGGCGAAGCCGACCAGCGACAGGAACAGCATCAGCGGCAGGCTTTTGCGCAAGGCCGGCCAGTCGCGCTTCAGATGCGGCCATGAAAACGGCAGCAGGATCAGGAACACGCCAAACCAGCGGATCGTCGTCACCGTCAGCGGCGGCACATGCGCGCCGACATGGCGCGCAAGCACGATGTTGCCGGCCCAGAACAGCGAGCTCAGGCTGAGCAGCAGATAAGGCTGGTTGTTGAGCCAGCCGGCCGGACTCGAGGCAGGTGGCGCGGGCGAAGCGATCGTCATTGGCGTCAGGTGCGAGCTTGCGCCGGATTGGCGTCGTGACACAAGGCACGCCGCCGCAATGCTACAATGCAGGCACGACCCGAAGAGGCGCCATGGGCGGTCAATATGTTGGACGCATTCTTCATATGGCGGGCGCTGTTTCGCTCCGCGCACGAACCTCTCGCGTTGAGTTCATTGAAGGAAGAGTCTACGTCGCCTGCTTCCTCGACGCCACGAACACGCCTGACAGCACCAACGCGAAGCCGAGGAAGTGGAAGGCCTGCGGGTGTTCGCCCAAAAAGGCCATCGCCATGATCGAGCCGAACACCGGCACGACGTGGAAGAACGGCGCTGCGCGGTTGGCGCCGATCAGCCTGACACCGCGGTTGAAGCAGAGATAGGCGAGCGTCGACGGAAACACTGACACATAGAACAGGGTCAGCAGGTTCGGTCCGTCGAGCTTCATCACGGGACGCGCAGACAGCTCCCAGATCTCGAGCGGAATGAGACAGGCGGCGCCGGCGCCGAAGGTGAAGGCGAGGAACGACAGGCCGTGCATCGGCGGCCGCTTCAAGGTCAGCACCGAATAGAGCGCGAAGATGATGAGCGCGACGATGAAGATCAGGTCGCCCTTGTTGAAGGCGATGTTCGACAGCGTGGTGAAATCGCCGTGCAGCAGGATGATCAGCACGCCGCACATCGAGAGAGCCACGCCGAAGGCCTGCGCCGCGGTGAGGCGGATGCCGAGGATGGCCAGCGACCACAGAGCGACGATCAAAGGCGCGGCCGACTGCAGCAGCAGGGTGTTAAGCGCCTGGGTATGCTCCAGCGCCCAATATTGCAAGGTGTTGAAGGCGCCGATGCCGGTGATCGACAGCACGACCATCAGGCCGAGCTTTGCGCGGATCGCGGGCCAGTCCCGGGCGAGATGCTTCCAGGCGAACGGCAGCACCAGCAGGAAGGCGAAGCTCCAGCGCAGGAAGGACAATGTCACCGGCGGGATGTGGCCGGCGGCGAGGCGCCCGACGACCGCATTGCCGGCCCAGCACAGCGCGGTGATGCCAAGCAGCAGATAAGGCTGGTTGGCAATCCAGTGCTGGCCGGATGTTTCGGTGCTGGTGGTCTGGCCGGTGGCGGACATTGTGATTGTTATGGCCCCGCGTGCAACAACGCCAAGGCCTCCGGCCCGGCGACGTCCGGGCCGGTCGAGACCCGGCCCGGTTCAAAGACACGGAAATCGAGGTCGCAGCAACGGGGCGGATGCATCGCCACCATGCAGCGGCCGGGGCTGCCCCTCACGCTTTGGTCGAAGGGAGAGCATTGCCCTGGAAGGTTTCCGGATTTTCCGGGGATATCAAAGGCTTGGATCGGGCGTTGGGTCCTCAAAAAGCCCGGTTCTTGCTTGCCTAGAGAGGCTGCTTCCTTTATCCGGTTGGTGCCTCGCGTACGAACGGCTCCGGGCCGGGAATTGGGCTGGGCGCATCTAAATTCTTCGAAGGATTACCCGCGAATGGCCAATGTTGTCGTCGTCGGCGCCCAATGGGGCGACGAAGGAAAGGGCAAGATCGTCGACTGGTTGTCGGAGCAGGCGGACATCGTCGCGCGCTTCCAGGGCGGCCATAATGCCGGCCATACGCTGGTGATCAATGGCGAGACCTACAAGCTCGCGCTGCTGCCCTCCGGCGTGCTGCGCCCGTCAAAATTGTCGGTGATCGGCAACGGCGTCGTGTTCGATCCGCAGGCCTTCCTCGACGAGGTCGCCAAGCTGCGCAGCCAGGGCGTCGCGGTCGGCCCGGAGAATCTGCGCGTCGCGGAGAACGTCACGCTTATCCTGCCACTGCACCGTGAGCTCGACGCCTTGCGCGAATCCTCCAATTCCGCGACCGCGATCGGCACCACCCGCCGCGGCATCGGACCGGCCTATGAGGACAAGGTCGGCCGCCGCGCGATCCGGCTGATGGATCTCGCCGACCTCGACACGCTCCCGCACAAGATCGACCGGCTCCTTGCGCATCACAATGCGCTGCGTCGTGGCCTCAACCTGCCGGAGTTCGACGGCAACGAGATCCTGAAGGAGCTGAGCGCGCTGGCGCCGCAGCTGCTGCCCTATGCAGAGACCGTGTGGCGCCTGCTCGATATCGAGCGGCGTGCCGGCAAGCGCATCCTGTTCGAGGGTGCGCAAGGAGCGCTGCTCGACGTCGACCACGGCACCTATCCATACGTCACCTCGTCCAACACGGTGGCGGGGCAGGCCGCGACCGGAACGGGTATCGGTCCGGGTGGCGTCGGCTACGTGCTCGGCATCTGCAAGGCCTATACGACCCGCGTCGGGCAGGGACCGTTCCCGACCGAGCTGCTGAACGAGATCGGCGAGGAGATCGGCCGTCGCGGCCGCGAGTTCGGGGTCAATACCGGACGCAAGCGCCGCTGCGGCTGGTTCGACGCCGTGCTGGTCCGCCAGACCGTGCGAACCTGCGGCATCAACGGGCTGGCGTTGACCAAGCTCGACATTCTCGACGGCTTCGATTCGATCGATGTCTGCGTCGGCTACAAGCTCGACGGCAAGGAGATCGACCATCTGCCGGCCGGCGAGGGCGCCCAGGCCCGGGTCGAGCCGATCTGGGAGACCATCGAGGGCTGGAAGGAGCCGACCGCCGGCGCGCGGTCCTGGGCCGATCTGCCCGCCCAGGCCATCAAATATGTCCGCCGGATCGAGGAATTGGTTGGATGCCCGGTGGCGCTGCTTTCCACCAGCCCCGAACGCGAGGATACTATCCTCGTACAAAACCCGTTTGAGGCTTAACGATCTCTTACCAGGACGCGCGTATAGTTGAGTAGAAATGGCTGATTACTATCCGCTGATCGCCCGCGCTATTGCCGCCCTGGACCCCAATGCTCCCGGCGAAAGCCGGCGCGCGCTCTATGAGCGGGCGCGCACGGCCCTGATCGCGCAGCTCCGCAGCGTCCAGCCGCCGCTCTCCGAATCCGAGATCACCCGCGAGCGGCTGTCGCTGGAGGAGGCCGTCCGCAAGGTCGAATCGGAGGCCGCCCAGCGTGCCCGCGAGGCCTCGCGCCCCGGTGGTGGCGGCCGCAGCGGGAGCGGCAGCGGCGATGCGTTCCGACGGGCCAGCGCCCGTGCGGCCGACAACAACCCGCCCGCATCTCCTCAGTCGGCCGCGCCGCCGCGGGCCCGTCCCGCCGCACCGCCGTCGCGCAGCGATCGCCCGCCGCTCGGCGGCGACGACCAGAACGACGCGCCGCGTCCGCCCCGCGCCCCGCGTTTCGATGCGCCGCGCCAGCCGGCTGCGCCGGAGCCGCCGGCCGGGCGCGATCGCTCGCCCTCGCGCCGCCCGCCGGATGGCGGACCGCCGCCACCGCCGGCGCCAGGCGTACGCGGCTTCCGCGACATCACCGCCGACGTCAACGATCTCGGCGGCGCCGCCGCGCAGGCCAACCGCGCCGCGCGCCGCACTTACGCCAACGTGCCGTCGCCCTCGCCGGAATTCGACCGGCTCGAGCCGAGCCTGGAGAACCGCGCCGCCGAACCCGACGCGCCCTATTCCTATGACGAGTCGATGGAGGAGGCCGAGCGCTACGCGCCGCAGTCGTCGTCGCCGCGTCCGCGCATCGCAGCCGACCGCGGCGCCAGGAAGCCCAAGCGCGCCGGCTCTATCTTCCCGTTCAAGAGTGCGATCGCCATCGGCATCGTGCTGATCCTGGTCGGCGCCGGCATCCTGTGGGGCAAGTCGCTGGTGCAGACCGCGACCAATCTGTTCAAGCCCTCGCCCACCCAGGTGGTGGAGGCGCCGAAGGATGCCGCGCAGCCGCAGAGCAAGCCGAAGATTCCGGATCGCGTCGGCCAGCCCTCGGCGAGCGACCAGCCGGCTGCGCCGGTGGCGCAGAAGGTCGTGCTCTATGACGAGGATCCGTCCGACCCGAAGGGCAAGCAATATGTCGGCTCGGTGGTGTGGCGGCTCGAGCCGATCAAGGCCTCGGGCAACCAGAAGGCCGACGTCGCCGTGCGCGCCGACATCGATATCCCCGACCGCAAGTTCAAGATGACGATGTCGTTCCGCCGCAACACCGACTCGTCGCTGCCGGCGAGCCACACGGCCGAGCTGACCTTCATCCTGCCGCCGGACTTTCCGGGCGGCAGCGTCTCCAACGTGCCGGGCATCCTGATGAAGTCGAACGAGCAGGCGCGCGGCACGCCGCTCGCGGGCCTCGCGGTCAAGGTCACCGACGGCTTCTTCCTGGTCGGCCTCTCCAATGTCGACGCCGACCGCTCCCGCAACGTCCAGCTTCTGAAGGAGCGCTCGTGGTTTGACGTGCCGCTGGTCTACGCCAACCAGCGCCGCGCCATCATCGCCATCGAGAAGGGCGCCCCCGGCGAACGCGCCTTCAACGACGCCTTCGCGCAGTGGGGCGATTAGGCCGGGCCTAGTTCTCTTCCGTCATTCCGGGGCGCGCGACGCGCGAGCCCGGAATCCATCGTGCCGCGCGCTGTGCAGCGAGATGGATTCCGGGTTCGACGCTGCGCGCCGCCCCGGAATGACTTGCAGATGGGTTACTGCGCGGTCGCTTCCCGCTTGCGTGCCGCAGTGGCGGCTGCGTGCTCGCGGTCCATCACGGCGCGGCAGCCGGGGCTGACCTGCGCTTTTTTCTGGACCATGCAGGCCCTTATCCGCGTGATGTCGGGGATCTCACTGGAGCACAGCCGCATCGCATCGCCCGTGCACATCTGCTGTGCTTCGGACGAGAAGGCGAGGCCGGGTGATGTCTGGAGGGCGATCGCGGTGGCGGTGAGAGCGAACAGCGAAGCGGCGGTCTTCAAGAGCGAAGCGATGGTTTGGTAGCGTGTCATGAACAATGCGTCCCCGAGTTCCGTGGGTCGAACCACTTGGTTTTGGGGCGCTGCACGCGACTTGATCTGCCGCATGTCACAGTCTTCACGCCGGGAACCTTGGTCCCGCATGTGGTCGCTCGATCTGTTGATGTTCGAATCGAAAAGTGCTGCGCCGCCCGAGCGAAGTATGCGCGATTGTCAAAGAGCTGCAATGGGCGGCGCGAATGAATTCGCAATTGTTGCGCGACCGTCACGCAAAATGTGAGACGTTCACATGCCGTGAGTCTGGAACACCTTGCTGCACGACCTCGACAGCTTGGCCCGGTTCGCCTGCAGGCAGCCCTGCACCGCATTGTCATTGCCGAGATCCTTGCGGCACAGCCGCGAGGCGTCGCGCGAGCAGGCATTCTGCTCCTGCGGCGTGCCCATATGGCCTTGCGCAAAGGCGGGCGCATTCGACAGGCCGCCGAGAGCCGAGAGAGTGATCGTCGCCAGCAATACCAGTTTACGAGACATCGGCGGCTCCAGATCTGACAGATGAATCTCAACCTCCAGTCTGAACTCGTCGCTTTGCTGCTTGTTCCCCCAAACAGCGCGCAACCGCGCTATCCAAGGTTCCCGCCGCGCTGCTATAAAAGCTCGTGCGTATGAGGAGTTCTTGATGAAACGCTATCTGGTGTTTGCGCTCGTCGGTCCGTTCGTGGGCGGCTTCCTGCTGCTGCTGACGACGACCTACCAGTCCGGCTACTGGGCCCAGACCAGTCTCGGCGAGGTCGGCAAGCTGTTCGTCGTATTCTTCAAGACGCTGCAATACAGCTATCTGTTCGGCTTCCTGCCCTCGCTGATGATCGGCGCGGTCGACGACATCCTGATCCATGTCAGGCGCGTCGGGCCGGTGCTGCGGATGCTGCTGGTCGGCCTGTTCGCCTTCATCCTGGCATCGCTGACCTACGGCTCGCGCGGGTCGGATTCCGGCGCGGTGCAGTTCATCCTGTACGGCCTGGTTGGCTTCGTGCCGGCGGTGCTGTCCTCCTGGTTCGTGCATCGCTATGTCGAGGAGCCGCGGCCCGCGGCGGCGGCGAGCTGAGCGCGCGACCTTCGGACGCGGCGCAGCAACCTCTGTTGTGCTCGTGCGTTTCCTGATGGACATGACCATGCCCGACGACGACATTCTCGCGCCACGCAAGTCCCGCTCAGGAACGCAGTCGCGCGCCGATGTTTCGGACCGCGCGGCGCGCGGACCGATCATCGACCAGGAAGGCCACGAGATCCCTCCCGAAACCCTGGAGCAGGGGTTCCGCGAGTTTCGCTTTGAGTTCGGCCAAGGCAATCCGTTCGGCAACCTGACGCGCGAGCAGCGGATCGCGCGGCTTGAGGCGCTCGCCAAGCTGCTCGACGTCGCCTTCGTCCTGCCCGGCACCAATATCCGCTACGGCATCGATGGGTTGATCGGATTGATCCCTGTCGTCGGCGATATCATCACCACCGCGATCTCGCTCTGGCTCGTGCGCGAGGCCCGCGCGCTCGGCGCGCCCTGGTATCTTACGGCCCGCATGCTCGGCAATGTCGCCCTCGACGGCGTGGTCGGCATCGTGCCGTTCGCGGGCGACGCCTTCGACGTCATGTTCCGCGCCAACATGCGCAACGTGCGCCTCTTGCGCCGCTGGCTCGACAAGCAGCCGCGCCTCTGAAGCCCGCCCTTTAAGAAAAGCGAAAAGCGCGACAGCCGTTCGGCCATCGCGCTTTGCGCACATCGGAGACTTTAAGAAAATTTACGCCGCGTCGGCGTCGGCTTCCGCGACCGGCTCCGGCTTGCGGTGGCGCGGCAGCGGGAAGGCCTCGCTCTCATAGAGCGAGCGGATGCCGTTCTGGTCGAAACGGGCTTCCTCGACCTGGAGATACGCGCCATTCAGCGAATCCGTCGGCAACTGCTCCATCGCGAACTGCACGGCTTCGGCCGCGGTGCCGAACCGCCGATAGGTGAAGCCCGCGCGCTTCTTCTTGCGGATGGCGGCGGGGAAGAGCTCGGCGGAGGTGTTGAAGTTGAACGGACGCAGTGGACGCATGGTCAAAGACCTCGTGATCTTGTCTGGGGCTTTAAGCGCGTGGGGTTGGGGAGGCGGAGGCCACAATCAGGCGAGCCCGCCGCACATCATTTTCGTCCACTAATATAGGCTGTTTTCACAGAAATGCGACCCCTGCGATGGGAGATGATGAATCCGCGCATGGCAGCCCCGCAGAGGCTATAACAAAAGTAGTTTCAATGAGTTATATGGTTTACAGCTTGCCAAGAAGCAGCAGCACGACCAGCACGACCAGAACGACGCCGCCGATCCCCATGCCGGAATGGCCCATGCCGTAGCCATAGCCGCCGATCCGGCCAGACCAGCCGCCCAAGAGATAGATGATCACCAGGATGATCAGGATGGTCCCGAGTGACATGGCGTCCTCCCTGGCGGCGGCCGGATTAGGCTCATCGGCTGCACGCCAGACAAGAAAAGCATATCGCGCCGCCGGGTTCCACCGGGGAACCGGCGGCGCGCAACCTTATTTCGGCTCCAGCTTGAGCGCAGCCGAGTTAATGCAATAGCGCAGGCCGGTCGGTCCCGGTCCGTCGGGGAAGACGTGGCCGAGATGGCCACTGCATTTGGCGCAGAGCACCTCGGTGCGGACCATGCCGTGCGTCGTATCCCGCTCCTCGTCGACATGGCTCTCGACCGCAGGCGCGGTGAAGCTGGGCCAGCCGCAGCCGGAGTCGAACTTGGCGTCGGACTCGAACAGCACGTTGCCACAGCCGGCGCAGACATAGGTGCCGGCACGGTGATCGTGCTCATATTCGCCGGAGAAGGGACGCTCGGTCGCCTTCTCGCGCAGCACGGCGTACTGCATCGGCGACAATTCCTGCCGCCACTGCTGTTCGCTCTTGATGATCTTGTCGTCGGTGATTTTCGTCTTGGTGTCGGGCATGGGTCTCCCGTTTTCTGATGATCTTGTTTTCGGTGATCTCGCGATCAGTTGGTGGCCTTGCTGGCGCTCACCAGCGTCGGCTTCTCGATGTAGTTATCCGCGAACAGTTTTTTCAGGTTCTCGACCTTCGGGATGTCGTTATAGGCGATGTAGGGCTGGCTCGGGTGCAGCGTCAGATAGTCCTGATGATAGGACTCGGCCGGGTAGAACGCCTCCAGCGCGCCGACCTTGGTCACGATCGGCTTGCTGAACACCTTGGCGCCGTCGAGCTGGGCGATATAGGCCTCCGCGACCTTCTTCTGCTCGTCTGAGGTGGTGAAGATCGCCGAGCGATATTGCGTGCCGCTGTCGGGGCCCTGGCGGTTGAGCTGGGTCGGGTCGTGCGCCACCGAGAAGTAGATCTGGAGGATCTTGCCGTAGGAGATCTTCTTCGGGTCGAACTTGATCTCGACCGACTCGGCGTGGCCGGTCCGGCCGCCCGAGACAGTCTGGTAATCGGCGGTCGCCTTGCTGCCGCCGGCATAGCCGGAGACCGCGTTGACGACGCCGGCCGTGTGCTGGAATACGCCTTGCACGCCCCAGAAGCAGCCGCCGGCAATCACCGCGGTCTGGATGCCGCTTGCGGGTGCTGTGTCCATTGCGGGGGCAGGGATCACGACGGCGTCTTCCGCGGCCCGGGCCGGTGCGGCAAAGGCCAGCGTCAAGGCGGTGGTGGCGGCGAGCAGGGACAGGACGGAGCGGCGCATGGCGGATCCTCTTTCGGAAGGCCTGACAGTTTAGGGCGGTTGAGGGCGGGCGAACAGCCTGCCCGGCGTTTTCAGACATCGGAGATACGGGCGGACCGGGCGATTGTTACGGCTTTGGAGACACGAACCCGTGAAATCCTTGGCCCGGCTTGGCGCGGTGGGGAACTCCGGGCTAGATGAACCGGCGCGATCGCCGATCGACTTAAGATGTGGTGGCTGGAGCTGATCCGACAACATGCTGCGCGTCGTCCCCCTGATATCAGTCATGCTCGTCTCCAGCTTTGCGATCGCCGCGGCGGAGCCGCAAGCCGGCGACGACCTCGCCACCTGCCGCGACCGCCAGGCTGACCTTCAGGCGCGGACGACGGCCTGCGAGAACCTGCTCAACGCCGATCGTGTCACCGGCAAGGACAAGGCGGTCGCGCTCTCGGTGCGCGGCAATAATCTGATCAACAAGCGCGACTACGATCGCGCGATCGATGTCCTGTCCACGGCCGCGGGCCTCGACCCGGACAATGCCGTCATCCTCAACCTGCGCGGCCTCGCCTATGAGCGCACCGGCAAGGACGACCTTGCGATGGCCGACTACAACCTCGCGCTCCAGAAGCGACCGACCTACGGCGTTCCCTACAACAATCGCGGCGTTATCCAGCTGCGCCGCGGCGCGCTGCAAAGCGCGCTCGATGATTTCAGCCTGTCGATCAAATACACGCCAAAATTCATCCTCGGCTGGACCAACCGTGCCCGCGTGCGCACGCTGATGAAGGATTATGACGGCGCGCTCGCCGATTTCGCGGAGGCCGAGAAGATCGATCCGGCCGCGCAACAGATTGCCGGAAACCGCTGCACCACCTACGGCATGATGGGCAAGTACGATCAGGCTTTTGCCGATTGCAACGGCCTGATCGAGAAGCAGCCGAGGAATGTCTACGCAATCAACAACCGCGCCGACGTCTATTTCATGAAGGGCGATTTCGACGCCGCGCTGAAGGACTACAACACTGCGCTTCAGCTCAACCCGAACAATATCCGCGCGCATTCCGGCCGCGGCCAGGTCTACGAGCGCAAGAAGGATCTCGCCCAGGCCCGCGCCGATTATCGCTCGGCCGCCTATTCGCTGACGAAGTTCGACGAGCTCGATGTTGCCCGCGCCCGCACCATCGCGCAGGAGCGGCTCGCCGCGCTGACGCCGCAAACGCCGGGCGGCGCGCCCAGCGGGCGCCGCGTTGCGCTGGTGATCGGCAACGGCGCCTACAAGAACGTCCACGCTCTGCCCAATCCGCAGCGCGACTCGAAGCTGATCGCGAGCGTGCTGAAGGACGTCGGCTTCCAGACCGTGATCTCCGTCAGTGACCTCACCCGCGACAAGTTCTTCGACGCGCTGAAGACCTTTGCCGACGAAGCGGAGAAGGCCGATTGGGCGGTGGTCTATTATGCCGGCCACGGTTTCGAGATTGGCGGGGTGAACTATCTCGTCCCAATCGACGCCAAGCTCGCCGTCGACCGGGATGCCGAGACTCAAGCCGTCGCCCTGGAGCAGGTGATCGCAGCGGTGGGCGCGGCAAGAAAAGTGCGTCTGGTGATCCTGGATGCCTGCCGCGACAATCCGTTCGCGCCGACCATGCAGCACACGCTGTCGCTGAAGCTGGTCGACAAGGGCTTTTCCAACATCGAGCCCGGTGCCGGCTTCATGGTGGTCTACGCCGCCAAGCACGGCGAGACCGCGATCGACGGCGACAACGGTGCCGACAGCCCGTTCTCCAGCGCGCTCGCCCGCGAGATCAAGGTGCCGAAAATCGAGATCCGAAAGCTGTTCGACATCGTGCGCGACGACGTCTGGACCGTCACCAAGCACGAGCAGCAACCGTTTTCGTATGGCTCGCCGCCGGGCCGGGAAGATTTTTATTTCGTGGCGGGGAAGTGAGGCAATCGCCGGAGCGGGGTTTTAGACGACGATACTCAGCCGCTTCGCCGCGCGCGTGATGCCCGTGTACAGCCACCTTGCGCGGCTCTCCCCGAACGCAAAGCTCTCGTCGAACAGCACGACGTCGTCCCATTGCGAGCCCTGCGACTTGTGCACGGTCAGCACGTAGCCGTAGTCGAACTCGTCATAAGGCTTGCGCTGCTCCCAGGCGATCTGCTCGATGCCGCCCTCGAAGCAATCGGCGCGCACGGAGACCTTTGTGACCTTGTGGCCGAAATCCTCGTCGGGCGAGAGCCGCATGCTGAGGATGCGCGATTTCGAGCGCGAGGTGTTGCGCGACTTCACGCGCCACAGGCCGCCGTTGAACAGGCCCTTCTTGCGGTTGTTGCGCAGGCAGACCAGCTTGTCGCCGGCGACCGGAAAGACATCCTCGATGTTCTGGCGCTGCCGCACCCGCATGTTGTAGGCGCGTCGGGTGTTGTTGCGGCCGACCAGGACCTGGTCGGCGCCCATGACGCGATCGGGATCGAGCTCCTTGCGCGATACCACCTCGCTCTCGCCGTAGCGGCCGATGTCGAGCTCGCGGCCCTCGCGGACGTCCATCGACATCCGCACGATCGGATCGTCCTGGGCCTGGCGGTGCACCTCGGTGAGCATCGCGTCCGGCTCGGTATTGGTGAAGAAGCCGCCGCCCTGGATCGGCGGCAGCTGCGCAGGGTCGCCGAGCACCAGCAGCGGGCACTCGAACGACATCAGGTCGCGGCCCAATTCGGCATCGACCATCGAGCATTCGTCGATCACGATCAGCTTGGCCTTGGAGGCCGGCGCGTCGTCCCACAATTCAAAGCTCGGCTGCTCCTCGCCGGATTCGCGGGCGCGGTAGATCAGCGAATGGATGGTGGAGGCATCGTCGCACCCCTTGTTGCGCATCACCAGCGCCGCCTTGCCGGTGAAGGCGGCGAACTTCACCTCGCCGTCGACGCCGTCGGCGATGTGCCGCGCCAGCGTGGTCTTGCCGGTGCCGGCAAAGCCGAACAGGCGGAACACCGGCGGCGTGCCGTTGCGGCCGGGTTTTGCCTTGAGCCAGTCGCCGACGGCTTTCAGCGCGGCATCCTGATGCGGGGTGAATGTGGCCATGACTGTCTTGAAAGGTGCGAAACGAGGCGATTCGCTGGTCCCCAAAACTAACCATTCGCCCCGCCGGTTCAAGCGCTGGGCAATCGCATTTCAAGGCTGTTTCTCTGCAGCCATCCTTCGAGACGCCCGCCTTTGGCGGGCGTAGACAGCGCCGTCCCACACATTAAGATGCCCTCAACAAAAATAAAGCGGGAGAGATGGCGCCATGAAGTTCGGCATCTTCTATGAGCTGCAACTGCCGCGACCCTGGGTGGCCGGCGACGAGCTCAGGCTCTATCAAGACGCGCTCTCGCAGCTGGAGCTCGCCGACAGGCTCGGCTACGACCATGCCTGGGTGGTCGAGCATCACTTCCTTGAAGAATATTCGCACTCGCCCTCGCCTGAATCCTTCCTCGCTGCTGCGAGCCAGCGCACCAGGAACATCCGGCTCGGCCACGGCATCCTCCAGCTCACCACCAACCATCCGGCGCGCGTTGCCGAGCGTGTCGCGGTGCTCGACCTGCTCTCCAACGGCCGCTGCGAATTCGGCATGGGCGAGAGCGCGTCCATCACCGAGCTGACGCCGTTCGGCCGCGACATGGAGACCAAGAAGGAGGTCTTTGAAGAGGCCGTCGCCGCGATCTTCCCGATGTTCGGGGATGCGGGAAGCGAGCATCACGGCAAGTACTTTGACATCCCTTTGCGCAATGTCGTGCCGAAGCCGGTGCAGAAGCCGCATCCGCCGCTGTGGATGGCGTGCTCGCAGCTGTCGACCATCGAGCGCGCGGGTCGTCATGGTTTTGGCGCGCTCGGCTTCCAGTTCGTCAGCGCCGATGCCGCGCATGCCTGGGTGCACGCCTATTACAACGCGATGACCAAGCGGTTGCACAAGCTCGCCGACTACGAGATCAACCCGAACATGGCGCTGGTGTCGTTCTTCATGTGCGCCAAGACCGACGAGGAGGCGCGTGCGCGTGCCGACGGCGCCACCTTCTTCCAGTTCGCGCTGCGCTTCTACGGCGCCTCGCAGAACCGCCAGCGTCCGGCGCCCTACACCGTCAACATGTGGGACGAGTACAACAAGTGGAAGCGCGACAATCCGGAAGCGCAGGAGGCGGCCTTGCGCGGCGGCCTGATCGGCTCGCCGGAGACGATCCGCAGGAAGCTGAAGCGCTTCCAGTCGTCGCATATCGACCAGGTCATCCTGCTCAACCAGGCCGGCAAGAACAGCCACGAGCACATCTGCGAATCGCTGGAGCTGTTCGGCCGCGAGGTGATGCCGGAGTTCCAGAGCGATCCGGCGCAGGCGGCCTGGAAGAGGAGCGTCATGAGCGGCGAGATCAAGCTCGAAGAGATTGAAACCGAGGCTTTTACCGACCGCTACGGCAAGCTCGCCATCAACGTCGCGCCGGCGAAGGTGGCGGCGGGGTAGGGGCGGCTTCCGGCGCGCCGCCCTTGCTGATATCGTCCGCCAAAACAACCTTGGCGGAGGAAACCCATGCGGCCCCACGCGATGGCCTCGACCCCGGCGGCTGGCGACGTCACGCCCGCGGTGCTCGCCATCGGCCGTCCCGACTTTCCAAACATCCTCATCGACACGCTGCGCCGGCAGGCCGGCGTCGGCCATTGCATGGTGTTCGCGCTGACGCGCGCCGGAGCGGCGAGCTGTCTGCTCGATGCCGGCAACATCCCGACCGGCGGCGATCTCGGCGCGGCCTATGCCGGTCAGTTCCACGAATCCGATCCCAATCGCGATGCGCTGTTCGAAGCCGAGGGCAGCGCGCCGATCATGCTGCCGTCGTTCGCGCCGCGCATGTATGGCGCGCGCTACCGCAAGATCTTTTTTCACGATTCCGGCATCGTCGACAAATGCGCGACCGCGATCTGGGCTGATGACACCTGCTTCTATGTCAACTTCTATCGTATCGCCGTGCAGGGCCGCTTTGGCGACGTCGATCGTGCGCGGCTGCACGCGATTGCGCCGGCGATTGGCGCCAGCGTCGCGCGCCATTTCCGGCAGGCCGCGACTGCGCCGCTCGACCAGAACCTCGCCGCGTTGTTTGCGGCGTGCGCACCACTTTCCGCGCTGACGCCGCGCGAGCAGGAGGTGTGCCGGCACATCCTGCTCGGTCTCAGCTCGGAGGCGATCTCGCAAGCGCTCGGCATCAGCCTGCATTCGACCCAGACCTATCGCAAGCGTGCCTATGAGCGGCTCGGCATTTCCGCGCAGAACGAATTGTTTGGAATCGTGCTGGGCCTGCTCGTGGGGCCCGGTCGCCTGAACTGAGGGGTACTCTAAGTTCTGCTCTCCAAAAGCAAAGCGGACACGCGGTCCGCGCTCCGGGACGGTCGCATTTTGGCCCCGAGCCGACGTCCGCGTTCTCATAATGAGCAGTTGGTGATAAGCATGCGGCGGGAATTCATGCCTGTCGGGGGACGCGAGAGTGGCAGCAAAGCTTGGCCAGATCATTCTTCTTGGTGCATTCGGGGTGCTCTCCGCGCTTGGCGCCGCTCACGCTGCAACCGTTGTGGCCCTCGGGGCCAGCAACACCTTCGGTAAGGGTGTGTCGCGTAGCCAAGCCTATCCCGCACAGCTTGAAACGCTTCTCCGTTCGAAGGGTCTTAACGTCCGTGTCATCAATGCCGGCGTCAACGGTGACACCACGGGAGGCATGTTGGCCCGACTGGATCGCGTGGTCCCGAAAGGAACGAGCGTTGTGATCCTTCAGCCCGGCGGTAACGACCGGAGGAAGCTAGCCGCCGACAATACCCCTGCCATCCAAAGTCGGCTAAGCGCGATGGGAATCAAGGTTGTCATGCTCCCGAATGGGATGCTGCACGGACTGCCGCGTCAGCCTGACGGGCAACATCTCACGCCAGAGGGCTATCACACGCTGGCAGAGAATCTGGTTGGCGAAGTCGCCGCGGTACTGGGGAAATAGCGTCAAGCCGCCTCCGCATGGCTCGAAATCCCTCGAGCCATGCGATGCTGTGTCTCGGGCGCAGCCGACGGGCCGGCGCGGACTAGCGGCGGCCCTTGATTTCGGCGACTTGATTTTCGCCGGCCAACTTGCCTCCGGCTAGCAGGCTGCTGCAAAGCCACCGAGCCTCTCTGGAGGTCGAGCCCAGGAAGGTTTTGGTGTCGACGCACTGCGCGTAGGTGTTGTAGGTCAGCGTGTCTCGGCACGTCGGCGAGAAATTGCTGATATCGCGATCCCCACTTATACTACATCCAACCCAGGGCGCGTTGCCGACCCTGTAACTTGTTTCGCAACCACCGTTGCAAGTGCTGGCGGATCTCTCCAGCCTGGCAAGCCGCCCCAATGCCGTATTCGGCGCGAACACTGGCGTTTGAGCGGTTGACGAGCCGGATGTCCGGTGGGCTGTCGCTGTCGTTGACCTCCGCGGCGACGTAACCGTTGGTCTTGCCATCTGCTTCGGCGCTTCGACCGAGACGGCGGGAAGCGAGGAGTCGGAGCCTGTTGTGGTTTGCGACATTGCCGTACCGTTTGTGCTGCACAGCAAGAGAGTTGACAAAATAACGACGGCTGACGGCACGGCGAAGCCTGATGACAATTTCATAAGACATCTCCCCAAATGCGGGACGGAAATGCCGTCCCGACAACTGCAGATTGTACCATGGTATTCGGAAACCGGCAATCGCGAAGGGCGAAAGGGCGTCTCACGATTTGTCGTAAAGGCCGCGACGGCAACGCCCGGCCAGAACCTCGCCGCGTTGTTTGCGACGTGCGCGCCACTTTCCACGTTGACGCCACGCGGGCAGGAGGTGGGCCGGCACATCCTGCTCGGTCTCAGCTCGGAGGCGATCTCGCAAGCGCTCGGCATCAGCTTGCATTCGGCCCTGACCTATCGCAAGCGTGCCTATGAGCGGCTCGGCATTTCCGCGCAGAACGAATTGTTTTCGATCGTGCTGGGCCTGCTCGCGGGGCCCGGTCGCCTGAATTGAGGGGATACGTGAGTGCGGCGAGGAGAATGAATGGTCCGGCGCCGAAGCCAATTCTCCTAGTTCCTTTTAGATCCCGGAATTTTCCCAAGAACCGCTCCTCGGAAGTCCTGGACTGACACCGTGCGGCCCGTCTGATCCGCGATCCGCTTTGCGAGCTCCAGCGCCTCCGCTTCGTCGACGTGGTCGGCAACCGACATCGAGAGAGCTCCGGCGCCGGCGCCGATGAGGACGATGTTGTTGCGCTTTCGGGAATGTCTCTTATCGGTCACGGCGTGACTCCCCCGATCGACCCGGATGTCACGATGGTGGCTGAAGGTGGCTGGCCAGACGTCTGATGTCGTTGGAGGTCAGAGGATCGGCGATCATCCTGGTCTCGATGAAACGGCACTTCGGGCATTCAAAGATGCGCTTTTCGCAATTGTCGGGTTTGGGAGATGCGCTCAGCAGCCCCATCCGCGTCTGGCATCTCCGGCAACGCGGCCGTTCGATAGCGATCAATGAACGCACTGTCGGTACAGACATCGCATCTCACCAAAAAGGAAAAGCATCTCGCCGAAAACGAAAAAGTTAACAAGGCGCAAGAAGCCTGTCCGTCCGGAATCCGACATTTGGGTCGGAAAAATCCGACTTGAGCAGCCACGTGGCGGGACTAAAATCACGTCGATAAAAGAGCTTGCCGATGACCGCAAAGCGAAGACGATTCAAGCAGACGCTTTCGCTCGATGAGCGCCTCAGGAAAACTGCGGAAGAATGCCGTGCCAAAGCAAAGCTTCTTCGAGGAACGGAGGCGCAGGCGCTTTTGGAAAAGGCGCGTGAGTTCGAGGCACAGGTCTCGATCAACAGGCTGTTCGATTAAAGCATTTTCGCGCGAAGCTGATGCCGGTTCGCGAAGAGAGCATGTCAAGGCAAAAACCTGGAGCCATGTTCCGATTCCATCGGAATGGAAACGGCTCTAGATCACATTCTGCTCGCGAAGCGTTTCAAAGCACTCGCAGGACCGTGCTTTCAAGGCATTGAGGTCGAGGATGTTGATAACGCCGCGCGAGTAATTGATGAGCCCGGCCTCTTGAAGCTTTTGCGCGACCTCGGTGACCGACGTCCGGCGGACGCCGAGCATTTCAGACAGGAATTCCTGGGTGAGGTGAATGGTCATGTTTTGCGTCACCGAGCTGGTCTGCAACAGCCATCTGCAAAATCGCTCTTCAATCAAATGCAGGGCATTGCAGGCGGCTGTCACGCGGGCCTGGGCAAGCAGGTTCTCGTTGGACCGCAGGCACATCAGCTGAAGCGCTTTGCTGGTCTCGCCGTGCCGTCTCATGGACGCGGCGGGAATGACGGCCGCGGTCGTCGAGATTTGAATGATCGCCCGAACCTGCGACTTGTGCAGGCCGAACGTCGCAGAAGCGCCAAACGCTCCGTCCTTGCCGATCGTCGCCGTCTCGACGGCCTTGCCATTTCTCATGATCGTGAGGAGCGAGATCATGCCGCCGAAGGGAAAGTAGACCTGGTCGATTTCGTCGCCGACCTCGGCGAGCACCTTGCCTTGCGCAAGGGATAGCACCGTCATTTGGGGCCGAAGTTGCTCAAATTCGGCCCGCGGCAGACTGGCCAGCAGGGAGTTGGCGAGTGGTGCGGTCGGCATGGTGTATCCCGCCCGGTCGGTCTGGGCCGTCTTCCGCGGGGATTGACGTAGCGTTCCGAGTTGACGCCTCCACGGGAATTTCTAGGTAGGCTACAAACCGGCATTTCGTCGGTACGGTTTCCGACTTATACCAGGAGCTGAATTCCACGAGCGCGGTTTAACTAGGCGCCCGATTCCGATGCATTACTAGGGCAAACGCAACATTTAATGTTCGGAACCGGACTCACGAGGGAAAGATGCCGAGATTCTTCTTTGTCGTCGCCGATGGTCGAAACATGGAAATCCAGAACGACGGGCTGGAGCTGCCCGACCGCGACGCTGCCTGGGTGGAAGCAACGACCGCATGCGGAGAGCTGCTCCGCGATCTCGATGGCAAGCTCCTGCCCGGAGATCAGTGGTGCATGAAGGTCAAGGATGCGACCGGCGCGGATATCTACCTGCTGGAGTTCAAGACCAGCGCGGTCTGACGCGACGACGTGCTGAAGGACCTTGGAACTGCATCATCCCAGGGAACCGAACGCCTGCCGTTGTGTCCGGTATCCGACATAATATAGTCTCCCTCATCACCGTCCCGTCCGCGGCTTCGACCGGTGACTGAGAGAGGATCGTGCTCCCGCCGGGTTCATGGTGGCGCCGATGCACGACTCCCAGCCCGCAACGACGTCCTACCGGCTCCGGATTTGGGCCAACGGGATCGAGGAGGAATGGTCGGTTCCCCATGACGGCAATGATGCAAGCGCACTTTGGGACGAAGCCGCCGTGACCGCGTGCGACATGATCCGCGACATCAAGTTTGGCGGCATCAGGCCAGACCTCGACTGGCATTTCGAGGTCTGCGATCCGGCCGGCACTGTGATCAGCCGATTTTCGTTTAGGGCGGAGCGCCTCACGTGAAAATGGCTCGGCGCTCTCACGCGCTCAAATCGATCGCGGACGGAAGTCATTGAGCTTCCGGCCCGAGGCGGAAGTTCGACAACGAGGAGCGACCGCCAGCGAGATCAAGTTGTCTCGACCCAGGCGATCGGGTTGACGCGCCGCCCGCAGGCGGCCTCTCGCGCGCCGCCTGGACCAGGAAGGATATTGGAGACTCATCGGCTGTCGCGCCAGGCGTCCACATACAAGGAGCACCTTCGTACTTCTTCAACGTCCGTCCTCGATAGGCCCATGTCGGCGAGCAATCGGTCGTCCAGTTCGAGAAGTTCCCTGTATTGACGGCGTCGCTCCAACCCCAGTGCTATTCCGGTCAAGAGCGCGAGGGGGAGTTGCCAGGACCATCGAAGATCTGGAAACGCGGGCAGACTTGGGCGGGATGTATCGGGTGAGCCGCGGGTGGTGCTGCTGCAAGACATGTTTCACCTCCGTAAGGGAGCGAAACAACCTTGGCTCGGGAGCTGATCGGGCGGTTGTCGAAGGCCCGAACGGGAACACTATCATGTCCCTCTTCGGCTCACAAGCTGAAGCCAAATACCACAAGCCTGCCGTTTGGCTTGCAGGGCCTGCTTCGAAGTCATCCGCCAATGTGGTTTCGCCTGTCGCGAGCCGACTTGAGAGCGCCAACTGCGCCGGCAAGCGAGGCTGCGAATTAATTTGTCCTGAACATGTCGTCTTGGCGGCCGCCGGTTCGACTGGATGTCGGCAACCCAGCCGAACAACTAGGAGAAGTGCAATGGCTCACGATCCTGGAATGAGAGGCGAGAAGATATACGAATGCGATCTCGCTCTCACGGGCGTAACGGACTACGGCGTAAGCATGGACGATATCCTTGCCGGCAAGCAAGCGGTCCCACTGCAAGGAGCACGCTTCGACCTTCATATCGATGGACCCTGTCAGGGCCGCCTTTCGGGGCGCCAGCATGGCGTCGACTATTTGCGAATGCGCGCTGATGGGCGCATCGACCTGGACCTGCACGTTATTGTCGACACCGACGATGGGCATCGGATTGCGTTGTCGGGCGATGGCCAGGCGGCACTGCGAAACGGCGAGCCGGTGGTCGATATCTTTGCAAACATCCGGCTCACCACCGCCTCCAAAGAGTATGCATGGGTCAATCAGCGGCAGATCTGGAGCGTAGGAACTGGAGACCTGGCCACGCGGAGGATTCGTGTCACAGCGTATATGCAATGATGGCGACACTCCGAACAGCACCGAGTCTGGCAAGGGGCATCGCGAAGCAAGCAACCTTGCCAGCCTTCCAGGCGACGAAATTCGATTGCGGTTGGCTAACCGCTCTTGGTCCATCGCTTCGGTTGACGTGAAGGCGCTACATGAAGGTTGATTGGGGGAGGCCGGAAACTTGCCGTCGGTAGCCCGACACTTGACCCTAAGCACATGAGTGTCTCCTACGGTCAACTGGAGTTCTCTCCTACGAACATCTTGTAAATGAGCTGAAATTTACCAGACTCTGAATAGATGCCCGTCCCCCGCTGCGCCTCCAAGAGTGCCGGGTACCAAGGCAGCTTCTTTGCGATATCCACCACGATTGGACCGTGTGTGATTTCCACGAAGGCATCCGTGAAGCGGGCCGTGGGATCGACAATGCTCGCAACATTCCCGATCGTCACCTTGCGAGCGGATTTGGGATCGGCCGGGTTCGAGAACCAGACCAACCGTGGAAAGCTATCCGGCGAAAGTGAGCGACGTCCCGTAAGATGTGGGAGCTTCGACAAGTCCTCAGTGGTGCTTCGATTGCCGAACGCGATCGCGCAGAGCCATGTCGCATCAACGGCTCCATCCGGGACCGGTGTGAAATTTTCACCGGTGTACAGGGTCGCGACTACGACTCCATGGGATCCAAGATCTACCACCGTCGCCTGTCCGCCAAGACTTGGCGCGCACTGAGCAAAACCCGCGAGATGCGGCCCACAGGACCACACGACCTCGATAACGCTCGAACCCGTGTGGACGTTGTCATCCACCGAGAGAGAGATCTGAAGGCGATAGCGATAGGAATACGTGGTGAAGATCGACTTGTAGGCCGCGTAACCAGCAACAACGACGACCAATAGCGCCGCAAGCCATCTCATATTGATCAGCGAGCCTCTCGAAACAACTTGGACAGTGTCACCTATAGTAGCAGCGAGTGTTGACTAACCATTAAGGCGAGAGGTGAATATCTCCTATTGGGAATTACGGTGACAGTGCACTTAATTTGGTCTGGCCGAATTTGGACTGCACCCCTCAAGTGAGACACGAATCTCGGTGACAGGGCATTTTCCGAGGATGACCTGTGGCAGCAAGAGCGAAGAACCAACACGAGGCCCAACGGGGCAGCAACCAGCGCGTTCGATACCCAATACAAAGGTGAGAGCTAAATTCCCGTTGCTGCGAGTTCAGCAGCTCGTTCGCGTGCTTTTGCTGCGCGCCACCGACAAAAGCCGAAGAATGCAAGCCAGTTCATTCCAGGACATCAATTGGATTTGCGTCGTTCGTCTTCGAACGGCGGACGACTGAGATGCCTCGTGAGACGCCCTTCATTGCCCCACCCGTAGCGCTTAGCGAACGGAACGTACAGAAGGCAGGCTAGGCCCAACGCTATCAGTACCATAATCAGGTTGAGGCCGAGGAACACGTAGATGCCCGACGTGCCCCCGATCACGAGGACGAGCATAAGCGTGGAACGAATGCTGAAAGGCGACATGCCCGCTAAAATAGCACGAGGACGCTCTTAGCTGACAGCTCTCTGACGATTAGGGTTTGCAGACCATTAAGTCAGCTTCTCGCCCGGTCGAGGCATGCACGTACGATCTGACGATGTTGGCTTATCCGGGCAGACCGGAAGGAAGTCATAAAGAGCTCGCCGAATCGCGATCTCAACTGGTGAATAGTTTCCGTCCGCCCGCTCAAGCCGGAGGGGTTCCGAGGGATGCAGCGGCGGCTGGGCCATGAACCGCGGCGCCGTCCCTTGGTGGCGCTGCCCGGCGTGCACCAGGAATGGATGGCACAGGTAGACAGTGCCGGCTTCACCCGTCGCCAGCGCCTCGGGCCGCTCGGCTCCCATCCAACCCTGCACCATTTCCGTTTGTAACATCCCAGTCTCGCCTGCTGGCGCGAGGAAGCGTGCCATGTCGATGTGTGATCCCACCCTTATCCGCGTTGGGGAATTACGGTGACAGTGCACTTAATTCGGTTAACCGATTAAGTGCACTGTCACTGTAATTCGAGATCTGGAGCGTAGGAACTGGAGACCTGGCCACGCGGAGGATTCGTATCGCGGCGTATATGCAATGATGGCGACACTCCGAACAGCACCGAGTCTGGCAAGGGCATCGCGACGCAAGCAACGTTGCCAGCCGTCCAGGTGACGAAGTTCGATTGGGGTTGGCTCAGGCCGATCGAAAGGCCGTGCATACCGAATTTGGCCCCAACTTCAATTGCGAGACCTGTGACGTTGCGGTGCAGCTGTAAAGGCTGCTCAGTTCCGAGGAATTTCCTAGCTATTTGGGGGGTAAAGGCGCTGAGTGATCCGCGCGATGGTCGATCCTCCCAATTTCAGATTCGTCAACAGTCTCCGCCCACCATGCTCTAGGTGTGGCGGCCGAATGGGATGGGCTCTCCGTGTGGACCGGCCCTCGGACCGAAGTCTGACGCCCGAACAGCTAAGCTAGACCAAATACGACTCAGAAGCGCAATTGGTTGCTGAGAAGGAGAGTAAAGCAGAACGCGACCGTTGTAATCAAGTCGGGGAGTAGCCACCTAACGAACTCAGCATCCGGCCCGCTTCAAGCGCCTGTCCGGACACGCGACAGTTAGCCACGCCAAATCTTACGGTCGACAACGGCCAACGGCACGTCGCCTTGACGTGCGCGTCACCCCGGTCAGGACATCTCATGCCTACCGAACAAGCAGCCGTGCGGGTCGTCCACAAACCGTGGGGGGTTCGCGATCTGCAACCGTGGAGCAGCGTCGACGGGTCTGGTAGTGCCGTCGGAGAGTTGTGGTTCGAGCGGGCCAACAAGGATGCGCCCACCCCGGCGTTGCTCCTCAAGCTACTGTTCACCAGCGAACCATTGTCGATCCAGGTTCATCCCGACGACACTTACGCACGTGCGATGGGGATGCCGAACGGCAAGAGCGAGGCATGGTATATCCTCGCGGCCCAGCCCGACGCGCAGATCGGCGTTGGATTAAAGCACCAGATAACTCCACAACAATTGCGCGCGTCGATCCAGAACGGTTCGATCGCCGAACTCATTCACTGGCGATCGGTTGCCAAAGGCGACGTCATCTACATCCCGGCCGGTACCATCCACGCCGTCGGCGCCGGCATCGTGCTCGCTGAAATTCAGCAGCACAGCGACGCCACATTCCGGCTATTCGACTACGGCCGGCAGCGCGAATTGCATGAAGACAATGGGGTCGCCGTCGCCCACCCATGGCCCCTTCCAACGCCAGGCAATCCGACGCCCTTGACCGTAAACCGAACGGTACTGGTCGCGAGCAAGCATTTCGTTCTCGAGCGGCTTGAACTGCTCGAGGGGGCAAGCTGGGCGCTGCTTGCAGAACCGGAAACCTGGATTCTCACCCTCGACGGCCATGCGGCAATCGGCTTAACCGCGGCAGCTATCGGACATGCCATCTTCATCGGTGGCGGCTGCACCAGCATAGAGGTTGGCAATAACGGATTGAGCGCGCTGATTGCGTATCCTGCAAGTCGCCCGATCGATTCCCTGTTGCAGAGTTTAAGCAAGCAACCGGGCAAGCCTGCCAATCCAGCTGCGATCCCCGTTCCGCAATTTGCAGGCCTCGCATGATGCCGCTTCGCCGCGTCGCCCTGATCGGCAATTCACTGCCTCGCCGCTGCGGTATCGCCACCTTCACGACCGACCTTGAACGCGCGATTTCGAATTCAAGGCCGGACCTGGAGACCAGTATTATCGCCATGAACGACCACGCACAGGCCTACGACTATCCCGGTTCGGTCGCATTCCAGATCAAGGATGACGTCATTGGAGACTATGTGCGTGCCGCAGCCTTCCTGAATGCCGGTCGCTACGACGTCGTCTGCCTGCAACACGAATTCGGAATCTTCGGCGGGGAAGCCGGCGCTCACATTCTCGAGCTGCTTTCACGCCTCAGCATGCCGGTTATCACGACACTGCACACGGTGCTCGCCAAGCCGACCACCGCCCAGCGCGCGGTGATGGAGCGTATCGTCGAGGCATCTTCGAAAATCATTGTGATGGCCAACAAGGGACGCGAGATGCTGCGTAGCGTCTATCGCGTGCCGGACGACAAGGTCGAGGTCATTGCGCACGGCATTCCCGACTTTCCCTTTGTCGAGCCCGATGCTGCCAAGGCCAAACTTGGATTCAGCAACCGCTCAGTCATTCTGACTTTCGGCCTGCTCTCCCCCAGCAAGGGCATCGAGGTCATGATCGACGCCATGCCCTCGATTCTGGAGCGCCGCGCGGACGCGGTCTATGTCGTACTCGGCGCGACGCATCCCAATCTGGTGCGCGACCAGGGTGAGGCCTATCGCGAAAGCCTGATGAAGCGCGTGCGCGAACTTGGGGGTGAGAACCACGTCGTATTCCTCGACCAGTTCGTCGATCAGGCCACGCTGCTCGAATTCATTTCGATGTGCGACGTCTACGTCACGCCTTATCTCAACGAAGCGCAGATGACGTCGGGCACGCTGGCCTACAGCTTCGGTCTCGGGAAGCCGGTGGTTTCGACGCCTTATTGGCACGCGTTGGAGCTGCTGGATGACGGTCGTGGCGTCATCGTTCCCTTCGGCAACTCTGCCGCGACCGGCAAGGAAATTGCGCGATTGCTCACCGATACCCCTCGTCGTCAGGCGATGCGCGAGCGCGCCTACGCCGTCAGCCGATCGATGACATGGGTTCGCACGGCCGAGCGCTATATTGCCGTATTCGAAGACGCGCGGCAGGGCGACTGGCTCAAGGTGATCGCGCGCACCGGACCGGTTGCGATCGCGCACAGCCCTGCGGCGTCGGACATGCAGTTGGATCACTTTCTTTCGATGTGCGACGACACCGGCCTGTTCCAGCATGCGGTGCATTCGGTACCTGATCGCGCGCACGGCTATTGCGTGGACGACAATGCGCGCGCCTTGCTGCTCGCCTGCGCCCTCAACAATCCCGGCGAAAAACGTCTGCCTGAGGTTTTGACTGCCCGCTTTGCCGCATTCGTGCAGCATGCGTGGAATCCCGACACCAGACGCTTTCGCAACTTCATGGGCTTCAATCGAACCTGGCTGGAAGACCGTGGCTCCGAAGACAGCCATGGACGAACATTGTGGGCGCTGGGTGAGTGCGCACGGAAGGATGCAAGCCCGTCGCGACGTCGATGGGCTGAAGCCTTGTTTGCCAAGGCGTTGCCGACTGTTGAGGCCTTTGCTTCGCCGCGTGCATTGGCCTTCACCCTGCTGGGTCTGGACGGTTATTGCGCCGTCGTTCCCGATGACGCGCGCGCCCTGGAAATCCGGCATTTCCTCGCCGACAGGTTGATGTCGAGCCTCGCGTCGGTCGAAACGCCGGACTGGACGTGGTTCGAGGAGGGTCTGGCGTATGACAATGCGCGCTTACCGCAGGCCTTGATGCTGACAGGCATGGCCACGCAAACGCCTGACTACCTCGATGCCGGAATGCGATCCCTGCGTTGGCTGATGAAACAACAAACGGCTTCGACCGGGCATTTCCGCCCCATCGGCACCGCCGGCTTCGGCGAACTGCGCCAACCGCCTCGCCCATTCGACCAGCAGCCGGTGGAAGCCACGGCGACGATCGCCGCCTGCCTGACCGCTTGGCGGGCAGACGGCGACGCCGAATGGAAAGCGATCGCAACCAGCGTTTTCGCCTGGTTTCTCGGCCGCAACGATCTATCGATCGTGCTCGTCGATGCCGAGACCGGCAGTTGCCGGGATGGATTGCATCCCGACCGCGCCAACGAAAATCGCGGAGGTGAGTCAGTCGTGTCCTATCTGCTCGGTCTTGCCGATATTCGTCAGCTTGCGCGCGTCAACGTCAGCGAAACACCCCCCGTGGCCTTTCGCGCCATCGGGGCCTGATTACATTTTTCCCTCCAGCGAACCGAGGACATCTTGTCGCACGCCACTTTCCTGAATCGGCAGGCGCTCTATCTGCGTCCAGACACCGCGCGCGTGATCGTACGCCCGTTCAAGCCGGCGACCGAACCGCGCGATCTCAACCCGACCGATAAGACCCGCGCCAACCACATCGTCGAACGGGTTCTTGCGCTTGACCCGAAGATTGCGGCCAGCCTATTGGCGGATGTGCTGGAAAATTTTCAGGGCCGGCATCGTAACCTGCTGGAGACGTTCGAGGCGCGTACCGACGTCATGGAACAAGCGCTGGCAGCGCACGGGCCTTTTTCCAGCGTCCAGCGCCAATTGATCGGAGCCTATTTTCTGAACGAATACTCGTTCGAAGCCTCGGCACTGTTCAATCCCAGCATCGTGCCGCATCCCGACCAGTCGGACGCTCCGAGGGGCGGCTTGCGCTTTATTCTCAGCCTCCGTGCCGTCGGTGAAGGCCATATATCGTCACTGACCTTTCGCGCCGGCACGATCGCTGCCGATGGCAGTCTGACCGTCGATCCAACAGCCCGCCTTGCTTCCAGCCCTCGGGTCAAGCTTCGCATACCCAAACCAGATGGCGACGACATCGAACTGACGTTCAACCCGGACGAGGAACTCAGTGAGCGCGTCATCTTTCCGGTTACGGAGTCCCAGTCGAACGGCATCGAAGACGCCCGCTTCGTTGAATTCGACGATGGCGGCCGCAAGACCTATTACGCCACTTATACCGCCTACAGCGGCAAGGCGATTCGATCGGAGCTGATCGAGACCTGCGACTTCCTGTCATTTCGAATGTCGCCGCTGCGCGGGACCGCCGCACGCAATAAGGGGATGGCGTTGTTCCCGCGCAAGATCGACGGCAAGTACGCCATGATCGCGCGTCAGGACAATGAGAACCTCTATCTGATCTATTCGGACGATCTGCATCAATGGGACGGCGGTCAGGCGATCCTGAAGCCGCAATTTCCCTGGGAGTTCGTGCAGATCGGAAACTGCGGTTCACCGATCGAACTCGATGAGGGCTGGCTGTTGCTCACGCACGGCGTCGGTCCAGTGCGAAAATATTCGATCGGCGCTGCCCTGCTCGACAAGAACGATCCATCCAAGGTCCTGGCGCGTTCGGTCGAACCGCTGCTGCATCCCGAGCCGTCGGAACGCGAAGGCTACGTTCCTAACGTGGTTTATACCTGCGGGGCGATGCGGCACAATGATCAGATCATTTTGCCTTATGCCGTGTCCGACACCTACTCGAACTTCGCGACCATCAAGACTGCAGCCCTAGTGCGGGCTATGTCCTGAGACATCTCCCAATATTGTCTGTCCCTATCGCTAGGGACAGACGTCGGCGCCTGAGTTGGCTAGTCTGGCCCGGATCACACGAGAATCCAGGGAAGACCGCCTTGAGCACCGCGCCGCGTATCGACATCGACCTGGCCGCATTCTGGGCCGACCCCTATCCGATGCTTGCAAGACTGCGCAAGGAGGCGCCGATCGCTTTCGTGCCGCAGCTCGGCTCGACGCTGCTGACCTGCCGCGACGACATCTCGATCTCGGAGAAGCAGATTGACGTGTTCTCCTCGCACCAGCCCGCGGGCCTGATGAACCGGCTGATGGGCCACAACATGATGCGCAAGGACGGCGAGGCGCACCAGGTCGAGCGGCGCGCGATGTTTCCGACGATCTCGCCGAGGACGGTGAAGGCGCACTGGACCGCGCTGTTCCAGGCCCATGCCGACCGCATCATCGAGGCGATCGCGCCCGGCGGCCGGATCGATTTCATGCGCGACTTCGCGCTGCCGTTCTCGGGCGAGTGCCTGAAGTCGATCACCGGCCTCACCAATATCGGCTTCGCCGACATGGATGCGTGGTCGCAGGGCATGATCGAGGGCATCGCCAATTACGGCGGCGATGGCGCGATCGAGGCGCGCTGTCACGCGGCGACGTCGGGCATCGATGCCGCGATCGACGACATCCTGCCGGTCATGACCAAGAATCCCGATCAGAGCATTCTCGGCGTGCTGCTCGCATCCGGCATGCCGATGGAGAGCGTGCGCGCAAACGTCAAGCTCGCGATCTCGGGCGGCCAGAACGAGCCGCGCAAGGCGATCGCGGGCACGGTGTGGGCGCTGCTGACGCATCCCGAGCAGCTCGAGCTTGTGCGCAAAGGCGAGGTGACCTGGCTGCAGGCCTTCGAGGAATATGCGCGCTGGATCTCGCCGATCGGCATGTCGCCGCGGCGCATCGCCAAGCCGTGGTCGATACGCGACGTCGCCTTCGAGCTCGATGAGCGCGTGTTCCTGATGTTCGGCTCGGCCAACCGCGACGAGAAGCATTTTGAGCGCGCCGACCAGTTCGACGTGCGGCGTGATACGTCCAAGAGCGTCGCCTTCGGTGCCGGTCCGCATTTCTGCGCCGGCGCCTGGGCCTCGCGCGCCATGATCGCCGACGTCGCGCTGCCGACGGTGTTTGCGCGTGCTGGGCATATCGAGATCTCCGATGACGAGCCGGTGCGGATCGGCGGCTGGGCGTTCCGGGGCTTGCAGAATTTGCCGGTGAGATGGCTGTAATAGCCCGGCAAGGGTCTGTCCATCACGAGCGCCCATGATGTCATCTTGCACCTGTTTTGCCCGACGTGTCAAATTTTATTTCGGATAAAGCGCAATTGATTGTTTTCGCGCGCCTCGGCTACTGTGCATGGGGTTGTTTTCGCTTTTTTGTTCCGGCTGCGCGTCGGAGGTCGACCATGCGCAGCCTTCACGTCCGCGTGCAGAAAAATTCCATCTTCAATCGCTCCGCCGCTTGAAAGATTAATCATGCGCTCTGCCCCAGAGGCAGTGCATGCATCGCTATTTTCCCGCACGTCTCGACACCTTTCCCGCCCCGCACCATCATCCCCCCGACATGAATGATGGCGGCCGTACGCGGCCGGGAGCCTGGAATGCAGCGTCGTGACTTTCTGAAACTGTCCGTTGGAACGGCGGCCGCGGCAGCGTTCGCGCCGCGTGCGAATGCGCAAGGCGCTGTGAAGGAAATTCGTATCGGCTACCAGAAGACCGGCGTGCTGGTCATCACGCGCCAGCGGGCTACTCTAGAAAAACATTTCGCGCCGCAGGGCATCGACGTGAAATGGATCGAGTTCTCCTCCGGCCCGCCGATGATGGAGGCGATGAATGTCGGCAGCGTCGATTACGGTGCGGTCGGCGATTCCCCGCCTGTGTTCGCCCAGGCCGCGGGCGCGGCGATCGTCTATGCCGCCGGCCAGCCGATCACCAACGGCCAGGGCATTCTGGTGCCCAAGGACTCGCCGATCCGCTCCATTGCCGACTTGAAGGGCAAGCGCGTCGGCTTCACCAAGGGCTCGAGCGCGCACAATGTCGTGGTGCAAACGCTGGAGAAGGCGGGCCTAACCTACGCGGACATCACCCCCGTCTATCTGACGCCGCCGGATGCCGGTCCCGCCTTTGCCAATGGCAGCATCGAGGCCTGGGCAATCTGGGATCCTTATTTCGCGATCGGCGAGACCAGGCAGAACGGCCGCATCCTGATCAATGCGCGCGAGGTCACCAAGACCAACTCGTTCTACATCGCCAACCGCGAGTTCGCGAAGAACCACGGCGCGATCCTGCAACAGATCGTCGACGTCACCACCGCGACCGGTCAATGGGCCGAACAGCACCGCGACGAGGTCGCCAAGTCGCTGGCCGCGATCACCGGCGTCCCGCTGGAGATCCAGGCCGTCGCGGCCGATCGCGCCAATTTCGTGATCGGCCCCGTCACCGACGACATTGTCGCGACCCAGCAGGGCGTCGCCGACCGCTTCTACAAGCTCGGCCTGATCCCGAGGCCGATCGTCATCCGCGACATCGTCTGGCGCAGCACGGCGACCTGATCGTGCCAACCAATCTCCCCATTTCAAAAGGGTTGAACATGAGGCGTATCATTCAGCGTCTGATCGCGGCCATCGTGCTCTCGATCGGCATCGTCGCGGCGGCGGTCGGAACGTCCTACGGTCAGGACAAGGTGGTCCGCATCGGCTACCAGAAATACGGCAAGCTGGTGCTGCTCAAGAGCAAGGGCACGCTGGAGCCGAAGCTCGCGGCTGACGGCTACAAGGTGGTGTGGACCGAGTTCCCGTCCGGCCCGCCGCTGCTCGAAGCGCTCAATGTCGGCGCGATCGATTTCGGCAACACCGGGGAAGCCCCGCCGATCTTCGCGCAGGCCGCCGGCGCGCCGATCGAGTATGTCGCCTATGAGCCGCCGGCGCCGAAGGGCGAGGCGATCCTGGTGGCGAAGGACAGTCCGCTGAAATCGGTCGCCGATCTCAAAGGCAAGAAGGTCGCGCTCAACAAGGGCTCCAACGTGCACTATCTCCTGGTCAAGGCGCTGGAGAAGGCGGGCGTCAAATATTCGGAAGTTGAGCCCGTGTTCCTGGCACCTGCCGATGCGCGCGCCGCGTTCGAGCGCGGCGCGGTCGATGCCTGGGTGATCTGGGATCCGTTCCAGGCCGCAGCCGAAGCGGCGACCGGTGCACGCACGCTGGCTGACGGCACCGACATCGTCGCCAACTACCAGTTCTATTTCTCCTCGAGGAAATTCCTCGAGGCCAACCCGAAGATCGTCGATGCCGTGCTCGCCGAGCTGAGCTCGGTCGACGATTGGGCCAAGGGCGACATCCACGCGGTGGCCGAACAGCTGGCGCCGGCGATCGGCCTGTCCGTCCCGGTGGTCGAGGTCGCGTTGAGGCGGCAGTCCTATGGCATCAAGCCGCTCACCGATGCCGTCATCGCCGATCAGCAGCAGGTTGCCGACGCGTTCTTCGCGCTCAACCTGATTCCCAAATCCATCAAGATTTCCGACGTGGCGCGGAGACCAGGAACATGAGCAAGGTCATGAGCAAACAAAGTAACGCCAACATCCTCTGGTTCCTGCCGACCCACGGTGACGGCCGCTATCTCGGCACCGGCATCGGCGGCCGCGAGGTCAACTTCAACTATCTGCGCCAGGTCGCACAGGCCGCCGACCAGCTCGGCTATTTCGGCGTGCTGTTGCCGACGGGCAGGTCGTGCGAGGATTCCTGGGTGGTCGCGTCCTCGGTCGCGCCATTCACGGAGCGGCTGCGTTATCTCGTCGCTGTCCGTCCCGGCCTGCAATCGCCGACCGTGGCGGCGCGGATGACCGCGACGCTCGACCGCATCACCAATGGACGCCTGCTGGTCAACGTCGTCACCGGCGGCGATCCCGTCGAAAACAAGGGCGACGGCATCTTTCTCGGACATGACGAGCGCTACGAGGTCACGCGCGAGTTCCTCAACGTCTATAGCGACCTGCTCGCCGGCAAGACCGTCAATGTCGAGGGCAAGCACATCCAGATCGAGGACGGCAAGCTGCTGTTTCATCCGGTGCAGTCTCCGCGGCCGCCGCTCTATTTCGGCGGCTCGTCCGATGCCGGCATCGATGTCGCGGTCGACGCCGTCGACAAATATCTCACCTGGGGCGAACCGCCGGCGCTGGTCGCCGAGAAGGTCGCGAAAGTAAGGGACATCGCCGCCGCGCGTGGTCGCAAGCTGTCCTTCGGCATCCGCCTTCACGTGATCGTCCGCGAGACCAATGAAGAGGCCTGGAGCGCCGCCGACGAGCTGATCAAGCATGTCAGCGACGACACCATCGCCACCGCGCAGAAGAACTTTGCGCGGATGGACTCGGTCGGTCAGCAGCGCATGGCGCAGCTCCACGGCGGCAAACGCGACAAGCTCGAGATCGCCCCGAACCTCTGGGCCGGCGTCGGCCTCGTGCGCGGCGGTGCCGGCACGGCGCTGGTCGGTGACGCCCAGACCGTCGCCGCCCGCATCAAGGAGTATCAGGATATCGGCATCGATACTTTCATCATGTCGGGCTACCCGCATCTGGAAGAAGCCTATCGCTTCGCCGAGCTGGTCTTCCCGCTGCTTTCGCTGGAGCAGCCGGGCAACGTGACCAAGCTGCACTTCAATGGCGGTCCCTTTGGCGAGACGGTCGGCAGCGATTATCGTCCGCAGCATCGGGTGTCGCAATCATGAGTCTCATCGACAGCGTCTCTCTCCCGCGCAATTTTCGCCTGCCGCGTGTCGACGGACTGGTCCAATGGATCGTGCCGCTCGCCATTATCGCGATCTGGCAAGTGGCGAGCGTTACCGGCTTCGTGCCAGTGCGCGTGCTGCCGGCGCCGAGCGATGTGGCACTCGCCGGCTGGAAGCTGCTGCTCTCCGGCGAGCTGATCCGCAACATCTGGGTCTCGTTCTGGCGTGCCTCGATCGGCTTCCTGATCGGCGGCAGCATCGGTTTTGCCTTCGGGCTAGCGAACGGTCTGTCGCAGCTCTCCGCCAAGCTCACCGACACCACGCTCCAGATGGTGCGCAACGTGCCGCATCTGGCGCTGATCCCGCTGGTTATCCTCTGGTTCGGGATCGACGAGAGCGCCAAGCTGTTTCTCGTCGCGCTCGGCGTGTTCTTCCCGATCTACCTCAACACGCTGCACGGCATCCGCACCGTCGATCCGCAGCTGATCGAGATGGGCCGCATCTACGGCATGAGCGACGGCGAGCTGTTCCGCCGCGTCATCTTCCCCGGCGCGCTGCCGTCGATCTTCGTCGGCATCCGTTTCGCGCTCGGCATCATGTGGCTGACGTTGATCGTCGCCGAGACCATCGCGGCGTCCTCGGGCCTCGGCTACATGGCGATGCAGGCGCGCGAGTTCATGCTGATCGACGTCGTCGTGCTCTCGATCCTGATCTACGCCCTGCTCGGCAAGCTCGCCGACAGTGCCTCCCGCGTGCTGGAGCGCCTGACGCTCTCCTGGCACCCCGCTTTCCAGAAACGCTGAGAGTGACATGCAGACAGCCCTTCGGACCTCCCTTCCGGAAACCGAGCTCGCCAGCCGCGCCAATTTCGCGCCGGCCGCCCGTGTGGCGCGCGAGGACCGCCAAGAACGCCAAGTGCATACCAGCGGCCTGCCGCTCAGCATCCGCGGCTTGCGAAAATCCTTCGGTGACAATGAGGTGCTGCGCGGGATCGATTTGCACATCCCCGCAGGCCAGTTCGTTGCCATCGTCGGAAAGAGCGGCTGCGGCAAGAGCACGCTGTTGCGTCTCATCGCGGGCCTGGAAAAGATCGACGCCGGCAGCATCAGCTTCGGCGATGCGGCGATCCAGCCCGAGGATATCCGCGTGATGTTCCAGGAGCCGCGCTTGCTGCCCTGGGCGCGAGTGCTCTCCAATGTCGAGGTCGGCCTCGGCCGCGATCGTTCATCCGGCGATGCGCACGCGCGTGCCGAGAAGGCGCTCACCGAGGTCGGGCTCGTCGACAAGCGCGACCAGTGGCCGTCGGTGCTGTCAGGCGGCCAGAAGCAGCGCGTCGCGCTCGCCCGCGCGCTGGTCTCGCGCCCGCGCGTGCTGGCCTTCGACGAGCCGCTCGGCGCGCTCGATGCACTGACCCGGATCTCGATGCAGCGGCTGCTAGAGCGTGTCTGGCGCGACCAGGGCTTTACCGCGATCCTGGTGACCCACGATGTCGCCGAAGCGGTCGCGCTGGCCGACCGGGTGCTGGTGATCGACGAGGGCCGCATTGCCCATGATGTCATGGTTAACGTCGCTCGTCCCCGCGAGCGCGGATCCGCCGAACTGGCGAGCCTCGAGGGCTCGATCCTGAGCCACCTTTTGTCGGCGGACGATCGTACCTAAATAGAGAGGACCCCGCTTCGGGGAGCATGCCATGAATGTAGTCCCCCGCGAGCTCATGACCGAAATTCCCGTCTCGTCCGCCGATTTCCGCGGCGCCATGCGCCATCTCACCGGCGGCGTCAGCGTCATCACCGCCGGACGGGGCAAGGACATCACCGGCATGACGGTCACGTCCGTAACCTCGCTGTCGGTCGATCCGCCGACGCTGCTGGTCAGCATCAACCGCGATGCCTCGTCTTTTCCGCTGATCCGTCGCTACGGTGCCTTCGGCGTGAACATCCTCGCGGCCGATCAGCTCGACGTCGCGGAACGCTTTGCCGGCAAGGGTAGCCTGAAGGGTGCCGATCGTTTCGCCGGCGCCCAGTGGGTCACGGCTGTCTCCGGCGTTCCGCTGCTGGTCGGTGCCTTGTCCGCCGTCGATTGCGAGGTCGAGGAGATCGTCGAGCGCCATTCGCACGGCATCGTCATTGGCCGCGTCAGGGACATCAAGAATTCGGCCCGGACCGCGGCGCTCGCCTATTGGCACGGCCAGTATGTGGCGGTGGATCAGGACGAGGATGCCGCAAGGCTCGCCGACGTCAGCGTTCCCGCGCGCGGCCGCCGCGGCGTTTGATCGCCGCAGGCATTAGGCTGCGCAGGCTGGCCTTTTCTCCCTCATCGCTCTAGAAGCGCCTTGAGCCTTCTATCCGGGACGGCCATGGAGCGGAACGATGAAGCGCGTCGGGACCTGGGCCTTCTACGCCGTCGGCGCGCTGGCGATCGTTTATCTCGCGCTTTACGCCTATGCGATGCTCCGCGGCCAGCCGTTCGTGCCGGGCGATCCCATCCATATTTTTCGCAAGCCCGACGCGCCGAGTTATTCGTGACGGATTTGTCTAACCCACCTACCGCACCAACATTCACCCCCGCAAAATCGCCAGCGCCAGCGCCTGAGCGCGCGGCACGATGCTGTCGAGCTCGAGATATTCCTCGGGCGAATGGGCGAGCCCGCCCACCGGCCCGACGCCGCAGATGGTCGGCGTCCCCACCGCGGCGGTGAAGCCGGAATCGGCGCAGCCGCCGGAGAACTCGCCTTGCAGCGTGGTGAGGCCGGCCTGCTTTGCGGCGGCCTGATAGTTTTCGAACAGCGCCTTCGAGCTCTCGCTCTGCACCACCGGAACGAACTCGCCTTTGATCGTCAAGGTCGCGCTGGTGCCCGGCACGTAAGGCGTCGCGATGATCCGTTCGATCTCGGCCATGACAGTGGCACGGTCCTTTGGATCGACGTAGCGCATGTCGATCTGGCCCTCGGCGTAAGGCGCCGTGGTGTTGACCGACTGGCCGCCCGAGATGAGGCCGACGTTGAGCGTGATGCCCTTGGTGAGATCGGTCAACGCATGGATCTGGATGATCTTGTGCGCGAGCTCGCCAATCGCGCTGACGCCCGCGGCGAAATTGGCGCCGGAATGCGCTGCCTTGCCGGTGACGGCCATATGCATGAAGATGCCGCCCTTACGGCTGGTGACGACATTGCCTGTTGGCCGGCCCGGCTCGGAATTGAAAACGGCGCGCGCAGAGCGCCCCTCGCGTTCGATCACCGGCCGCGACGAGGGCGAGCCAATCTCCTCGTCCGAGGTGATCAGCAGCTTGATCGGATGCGGGTTGCCGCCGAATTTGTAGAAGGCGGCGGCGACGAAGATGTTCATCACGACGCCGGCCTTCATGTCGGCGACGCCGGGTCCATAAGCGCGCTTGTCCTTGATGGTGAACGGACGACGTCCGGCCTCGCCCTTGCCGAACACGGTGTCGCGATGCCCCATCAACAGCACCGGCTTCTCGTTGCTGCCGGGCTTTGCCACCTCGGCATGGATCGCATCGCCAAACGTGCCGTGGCTCTCCCTGCGCGAGGGAATGCCGTGCTCGGCAAAATGTCGCTCGAACCGCGCACCGACCGCATCGACGCCTTCCTTGTCATAGGATCCGGAATCGATGTTCACGACATCGCGCAGCAGATCGATCATCGCCTGCCGCTGCGACGCCAACCAATCCGTGATTTGAGCTTCAGACATCTGGTTCCTCGCGTGGGTCACGTGCGGGGTTATAGGGCCTCGCGTCGTCATGGCCTAGTCGCGTGGCGCGGCCCGGTCATGCGAAGGATGCTGTTGAGGTTGGCACCCCTGCCCTAGAAGCAAAGACGCCCGGGACCAGCCCGGGCATTTGCATTCTCTCGCTATCGACTGGAGCCCTACGCTCCCACCATCGGCATCCGCGGATACTCACCTGGCGTGCCCGCCGGGGTGATCGGGATGCCGCCGTCGGAATATTCATTGAGCTTGTTGCGCAGCGTGCGGATCGAGATGCCCAGGATGTTCGCGGCATGGGTCCGGTTGCCGAGGCAGTGTTTCAGCGTCTCCAGGATCAGATCGCGTTCGACGTCGGCGACGGTGCGCCCCACCAGCGCCCGCGTCACCTGCTCGGCGGCCATGGTCGCGTGCGCCACCGCCGGCACTGTCTTGGCGAGATCGAGGCGATCGCCGTCCGGGGTGAGGATCGCATCGGGTCCGATCTCGTCGCCCAGCGCCATCAGCACCGAGCGGTGCATGGTGTTCTCGAGCTCGCGGACGTTGCCCTGCCAGCGGTTGGTGGAGAGCACGCGGCGCGCTTCCGCCGAGATCGGCCGCACCGGCACGCCGTTGGCTTCGGCATATTTCTTCACGAAATGCTGGGCGAGCTCGAGAATGTCGGCGGGACGCTCGCGCAGCGGCGGGATCTTCAGGTTCACGACGTTGAGGCGGAACAGAAGGTCCTCGCGGAACGTGCCTTCGCGCACGGCTTCCACCAGATTGCGGTTCGAGGTCGCGATGATGCGGATGTCGACCGCAACAGGCTTGGTGCCGCCGACGCGGTCGATCACGCGCTCCTGGATGGCGCGGAGCAGTTTTGATTGCAGGCGAACGTCCATCTCGGAGATTTCGTCGAGCAGCAGCGTGCCGCCGGTGGCTTCCTCGAATTTGCCGATGCGGCGGGCGATCGCGCCGGTGAAGGCACCCTTCTCGTGGCCGAACAGCTCGGACTCCAGGAGATGCTCGGGGATCGCGGCGCAGTTGATCGAGATGAAGGGCCGCTTGGCGCGGGCCGAGCGGGTATGGACGTAGCGGGCCAGCACTTCCTTGCCGGTGCCGGATTCGCCGGTGATCATCACCGAGGCGTCGGAGCCCGCGATCTGCTGGGCAAGCTTGACGACGCGCGCCATGGCTTCGTCGCGATAGATCAGCTCGCGGGAATCATTGGCCACAGCGGCCAGCACCGCCGCGATCAGCTCCGGATCCGGCGGCAGCGGGATGTATTCCTTGGCGCCGGCGTGGATCGCGGCGACCGCGGCGCGGGCGTCGTTGGTGATGCCGCAGGCGACGATCGGGGCGTGGATGTGCTCGGCCTCGAGCCGCATCACGAGGTCGCGGATGTCGAGGGCGACGTCGACCAGCAGCAGGTCGGCGCCCTTACCGCCGCGCAGCACGCGCATCGCCTGCTCGTGATCCTCGGCGTGGGTCACGGTGGCGCCGTTCTCCATCGCGATCTTGGTGGCGGTGGTGAGCTGGCCCTTCAATGTGCCAACGATGAGAAGCCGCATGTCAGTCTCCTGTCCGTCTGTTCGCGCTATCGCGCGTCATTCCTTTGCAAGCGCTAGCTGCGTTCGGTCCTGATGATTTCAGTCATGGTGACGCCGAGCTTGTCCTCGACCAGCACCACCTCGCCGCGGGCGACGAGCTTGTTGTTGACGTAGATGTCGATGGCCTCGCCGACGCGGCGGTCGAGCTCCAGCACGGTGCCGGGCCCGAGCTTCAACAGCTCGCCGACATCCATCTTGGAGCGGCCGAGCACCGCCGAGACCTGCACCGGCACGTCGAAGACGGCCTCGAGGTCGGCGGCGACGCGCGAGGCATATTCGTCCTCGCTGTAGCTCACATCGGTGCCGGTCGGCGGCAATGGGCCGTTGAGGTCGGGCAGCGGGACCTGTCCGTCGTTGTCGCTCATGGCTTAATTCCCCCTGCGGGACGCGATATAGCGTCCGACCATGTCGTCGATCTTGGCCGCGATGGCGCTGCGCTCCAGCACGACGCCGCCATCGGCCCATTCGATCCGGCAGTCGCCGGTGGCAATGTCGGGCTCGGCCAGGATCACCAGCCGTCCTTCGAATCCGCTCTGCTTGGCGAGCCGCTCGATCTTCTCGCGCGCGCTGTCGTAGAGCGCGTCGTTGATGCGGACCACGAGATGCGGGGTGGCGACCAGATGCGAGAAGCAGTCCTTGACCAGCGCCATGATCTCGCCGAGCGGCTCGGCGGCGACCAAGTCGGCGCACAGCTTGCGGGCCACGGCGACCGCGACGTCAACCGCCTCGGTCTCCATCTTGCTCTCGATATTGCCGATGCCCGACGCGATGCCCCGGATGCCGATGTTGATCTCTTCCATGGCGAGCGCGACGCGGCGGTCGCTCTCGGCCTTGGCCTCGCGCTGGCCTGCGTCAAAGCCGTCCTGATAGGCGCGCGCTTCGGCTTCCGCGAGCTTCTGCGCGATCTCGGCCACGGTCGCGGCCTTCTCGCGCGTCCGGTCGGGTGCGGCGAAGTCGGTGTCGAACAGGAATTTGGCCGGAGCGCCCATCAATACACCAGCTCGTCGTCGGCGCGGTTCTTGGTCAGCATGATCTCGCCCTTGGCAGCGAGGTCCTTGGCGAGGTTGACCAGCAGTGCCTGGGCCTCGTCGACGTCGCGCAGGCGAACCGGGCCCATCGCCGCCATGTCGTCCTGGAGCATCTTGGCCGCGCGCGAGGACATGTTGCCGAAGAAGAAGCTGCGGACGTCCTCGTTGGCGCTCTTCAGCGCCACGCCGAGCTTGTCCTTGTCGACGTTGCGCATCAGCGTCTGGGCCGAGCCGGAATCGAGCTTCACGAGGTCGTCGAAGGTGAACATCAGCGCCTTGATGCGCTCGGCCGATTCCCGGTTGTCCTCTTCCAGCGAGGTGATGAAGCGGGTTTCGGTCTGGCGGTCGAAATTGTTGAAGATCTCCGCCATCACCTCGTGGGCGTCGCGGCGACGGGTCTGCGAGAGGTTGGACATGAATTCGGTACGCAGCGTCTTCTCCACGCTCTCGATTACCTCCTTCTGCACCGCCTCCATCTTCAGCATGCGGTTGACGACGTCGAGGGCGAGGTCCTCGGGGAAGATGCCGAGCACGCGCGCGGCATGCTCCGGCTTCAGCTTCGACAGCACCACCGCGATGGTCTGCGGATATTCGTTCTTGAGATAGTTGGCGAGAACCTCTTCCTGCACGTTGGAAAGCTTCTCCCACATGTTGCGCCCCGCGGGGCCGCGGATCTCGTCCATGATGCCGTTGACGCGCTCGGGCGCCAGATATTGCTGGAGCAGCCGCTCGGTGGCGTCGAAATTGCCCATCAGCGCGCCGGACGCCGACATGCGTGAGACGAATTCGAGCAGCATGTCCTCGACCGTATCGACCTCGACGGTGCCGAGAGTCGACATTTCCAGCGAGAGCTGGCGCACCTCGTCATCGTCGAGCAGACCCCAGATCTTGCCGCCATATTGCTCGCCGAGCGCCAGCATCAGGATCGCCGCGCGTTTCGGCCCCGCCACCGCTTCGGTCTTGGCGCCCGCGCGGCTGCCGGCACGCTGACCGAGCGTGGAGATCACGCTGGTGATGTCGTTCGAGTTGGCGTTTTGCCGGTTGCCGGCCATGTCAGTTCACTTCTCGAATCATTTCGCGGGTTCGGTCAGCCATTGACGGATGATGGCGACGGTTTCGTTAGGGTTGCGCTCGGCGAGCTCGCCGACGCGGTGAACGGACTGGGCGTGGACTTGGCCTTGGACGGTGGCGACGTCGATCGCGCTCGCGGCGCCGCTCGGCAGCAGCGCCTGGCCGCCGGCCGGTGCGGCCTCGTCCAGGGCGGCGGGGCCGGTGAGGGCACCGGAGATGGCGGCGGCAACCTCCTCGGAGGCGAGGATGCGCTTCACCAGCGGGCGGATCACCATGAACATCACGATCAGGCCGAGCAGCATCATCACGCCGAGCTCGACGAAGTACATGACGTCGTCCTTGGTGAACTGCAGCATGCCGAGGAAGCCGCTTGGCTCGGCGATCGGGGCGGTGGAGGGGGCATCGGCAAAGCGCAGATTGACGACCTCGACCTGGTCGCCGCGCTTCTGGTCGAAGCCGATCGCCGAGCGCACCAGGGTGGCGATGCGGTCGAGCTGCTCCTTGGTGCGGTCGGTGTAGGCGAGCTCGCCCTTGTCGTTCTTGGTGTAGATGCCGTCGACCAGCACCGCGACCGAGATGCGGTTGACCCGGCCGGCCTCGGTCACTTCGGTCTTGGTGGTGCGGGAGATCTCGTAATTGTTGGTCTCTTCGGTCTTCTTGCTCTGGTCCTTCGCCGCCGGGCCGCTGTTCTGCTGCTGGCCGGGGAGCTCGTTGTTGACCGTGACCTGGCCGTTATTGTCGGCGGTCATGCTCTGCTCTTCGCGGGTCTGGCTCGAGCGCAGCACGCGGCCTTCGGGATCGAACTTGTCCGAGGTCTGGGTGACCTTGTTGAAGTCGAAATCGGCAGAGAGCTGGACGCGGGCGCGCCCCGAACCGACCACGGAGGAGACGATGTCCTCGACCTGCTTGCGCATCCGCTTCTCGTAGGCGGTGCGGCGCTCGTCGCCGACCGCCTGCTCCGGATCGGTCTGGGCACCATCGGCAAGCAACGAGCCGGCTTCGTCCACGATCGAGACCCGCTGCGGCTTCAAGCCGTTGACGGCGGAGGCGACGAGGTGGCGGATGGCGCGGATCTGCTGGGCTTCGAGCGATCCACGGACCCGGACCACGATCGAGGCCGACGGCTCTGGCGCCTCGCGCGAGAACAGCGGACGCTCGGGCAGCACGAGGTGGACGCGGGCGGCCTGGATCCGGTCGATGGCGCGGATGGTGCGGGCGAGCTCGCCCTCCAGCGCGCGCAAATGATTGATGTTCTGGACGAAGGAGGTGGTGCCGAGCGCGTCGGACTTGTCGAACACTTCATAGCCGACCCCGCCGCCCTTGGGCAGGCCGCCCTCGGCGAGCTTCATCCGCAGCCGCGTCACCTTGTCCTTCGGCACCATGATGACGCTGCCTTCATTGCGCAGCTCGAACTGGATGCCCTGGCGCTCCAGGTCCTTGATAATGCCGGAGGAATCCTCGACGCTGAGGTCGGTGAACAGCGTCGTCATCTGCGGCGTGGTGACGCGCATGATGACGAAGGCAAAGAAGCCGATGAGCGCGGCGGTGACCGCGATCATCGCCCCGAAGCGGGCGGCGCCGATACCTTTTAAAAAGTCCGCAAGACCTTGCAAGCAACCGCCCCGAAGCTTCGACCCGCAACTGAGCGGCCGAGTGGGCAATTATTGCCTAGGTGATGGTTTCGATATGGTTAACGAAGGTTAAGAGCTCGGACAAAAGTAGCGCCAAAACGAAACATGAAAAAAATCGGCCTCGCACAGCGGGGCCGATTTTCGTCAAAAGCAGCAGATTTCCGGGTTGCTTACTGGCGATATTGCTGGATGCGGGTGGTGCGAAGGCCCGCCAGACCGTGCTGGTCGATGGAAAACTGCCAGGAGAGGAATTCGTCGACCGTCAGGGTGTACCGGCTGCAGGCCTCTTCGAGCGAGAGAAGTCCGCCACGAACTGCGGCAACGACTTCAGCCTTGCGGCGGATGACCCAGCGTTTGGTGCCGGGGGCGGGCAGATCTGCAATCGTCAGCGGACTGCCGTCCGGCCCGATGACGTATTTTACCCTCGGGCGATGGGGTTCTGTCATGGCGTACTCACAAACTCTCAACCACTGAACTCACTTCGCAACCGTACGCATGCGGGCTTAAAAATCCGCTAAGCCTAAGGCTTCAATACAATTCTCGTTGAAACTTGCGGGAACACGACCGGCCCGGCGGGCAGAAAACGCAATTTCAGCCGGCCGAGCGGGGTCTTCGTAAATACTTTACTAAGAACAGGGCGCGCAAACCGCGCGTATCGGCGCAAAGCGCGAGGTCTAGCTGCCGCTGCTGCTGCTGGCGGCGACGACGCTCTTCACCTGGTTCAGCGTGTAGCTCTGGCCGTCGATGGTGAGCAGCGGCGGCGACTGGGTCAGGTCGACTGACGACACCGTGCCCTGCACCTGCGCCGAAATGCCGACATTGTTGTTCGAGGCGTCCTTGCCGGTCGCCGAGATCGTGTACTTGCCGTCGGGCCATTGCGTGCCGTCATTGCCCTGGCCGTTCCAGGTGAAGGGAATGTCGCTGCCGGCACCCGCGGAATATTGGCCGGTGAACACGGTCTGGCCGCTGGAGTTGGCGATGGAGATGTTGACCGTGGCGCTGGAGGGCACGTTGAGATGCCAGGTCGCCGACGAGCTCTTCATGGTCGCGGTGGTGCCGTCGACCACCGCGGTCTTGCCGACGAAATCCAGCGCCTGGGTCGCCTGCGTGGTCTGCTGCAAGGTGACGAGCTGCGACAGCGAGTCGTTGGTCTTGAGCTGCTGCTCGACGCCGGCGAACTGTACCAGCTGCTGGGTGAACTGGTTGGTGTCGAGCGGATCGAGCGGGTTCTGGTTCTGCAGCTGGGTCGTCAGCAGCGTCAAGAAGGTCTGGAAGTTGCCGGCGAGCGTCGCGCCCGTGGACGAGCCCAGGCTCGAGCTCGACGAGGAGGACGACGACGTTTGCGTCGTGCCGGAGACGACGGCAGGTGCGGTGGCGGAATTCGTGGTGGTCATTTGCGAATACTCCTCACACTCTGATGTCGACGCCGCTGCTCGATCCGAGCATGCGGCCATAGCTGCGGCTCACGGGCGCGGCCGCGGCAGAATCGTCTTCACTGATGATCAGCCGGCGGGAATTGCCGGAATTGTCGTTGTTCTGGCCGGAGTTCTGTCCCGGCGAATTCTGGTCGCGCAGGCTGAAAGAGAGCCCGTTGCTGCCGGTCTTGAGGCCGGCATCGTCGAGCGCGCGCTGCAATTGCGGCGCGTCCTGCCGCAGCATCTGCAGTGTCTCCGGCTTCTCGACGGTGAGATGCGAGGTGACCTGGCCGTTGCGGTCGACATTGATGCGGACGTCGATGCGGCCGAGATCGATCGGATCGAGGCTGATGTCGAAGCGCGTCTTGCCGGAGCGCGCGGCGGCCGCGATCTCGACTGGGATGCCGCTGATCGGCACGGCGTTCGAAGTCGCCGCGGTCGCGGTCAGCGTCGCGGTGGAGGCGGTGGCCGCCGACGTCGTATTGGTCAGCGGCGCCTGCACGGCGGAGGCGGCTTGCGCACTGGCGTCGGTCGTCGCAGCAGCAACGGCTTGCGTGTCGGCATGGGCGTGCGTGGTCGGCGCGGCCGGCGTCGCATCGGCCGTGCGATTGGCAGCATCGGCCTTGGCGTCGGTCGCGGCGCTATCGACCTGCGGCTTGGCGGCTTCCGGATGCGCGGCGGCGTTGGTCGCCGTCGCCGTCGCGGCATTTTGCGCAGTGGTCGCGGCCTGCGCGGTCTTGTCGGTATCCTGGCCGATATTGGAGACGTCGGCCTGGCCTTGCGCGGTCGCTGCAGCCTTGAACGACGTTTTGGGCGTGCCCTGGTCGACCGCGGTGAGCTGCGCGGCGTTCGCCGTCGCATCCGTCGCGGTGCCGTCGGTCGTTGTAGCAGCCGCATCGGCGAGCGCGGACTTCGCATCGGCGGTTTTGCCGTCGGTCTTGCCGTCGGTCTTGGCCGTCTTGCCGGTCGCATCGGTCTTGGCGCCGGCGATCTGCGCCGCGGTCGAGGCGCTGGCGGCGATGCCGGCGGCTGCGATCGTCAGCGGCGAGGAGGCGGTGTTGGCGGCCTGGCCGGCTGTCGCATTCGGATCGACCGGAACCACGGGCGCCGCGACGGGGATAGTGGCCGGATCGGGCGTCGCCGCCGGCGTCGCGGCGGCCTGTGCTGCGGCAGAGGCGTCGACCGCGGCGGCGAGGCCGTCGGTGGTGCCGTCGGTCTTGTCGCCCTTGGCGTCCTTGGTCTCCTGCGACTTGTCGCCCGACTTGGACGCGTCGCTCTTGTCCTTGGTCTTGGCAGTCGCCTTGGTCGGATCGGCCGGCGTGTCGCTCGCGGCCGTCGTCGAGGAATCCGTGTTGTCGCTCGCGTTGCTCTGCGAGGACTGATCGGTCGAGGAAGAGTCGCGCGTGCTCCGGTCGGACGAGGAGGACGACGAAGACGACGAATCGGTCCGCCGCGGCGCGGTGTCCTGGCTCGCGGACGAGGCGCTGTTGCTGATGGCCTGGGTGTTGCTGTCGACCAGCGCGCCGAAGGAGTCACTCGGCGTCGAGTCCTTGGTGCTCTGCGACCGGGCAGGCTTCTGCTGCGCGCTGGAAACCTGCGCGCTTGCCGCTACGTCTGACGTGACACCGACCACAGGCGACCCCTCGAAAACATCTTCGGGCTAGAAGGTCAGCAAGGAGCGGGCCAATCCTTCGAATTGCCATTTTATATAGCGATATCAATATCTTGTGGAATCGGCAGTACCCCCGGCAGCTGCGCGAAAACCCCGTCATTTCTGCCGCCCCGGCAAGAATTGCCGAAAGCTTGGGGCGGCCGCGATTGCTTCACCGGAATGCGGCATATATTAAAGGGTGCTCTCAGCCGCTTTCGACCGGGCAGGCCGTGCCCTTCGGGAACTCTTGGTTCCCGGGGACCGCCAGTGTCCCGGCCAAAGGCACAGAAATCGCGGATCGCGAACGTCGCCGTCACAACTGCTAGGCCCATGCTCAACAGTCTGGATCTCGAAGGCCGTCCTAAGGACACCAGGGTCGTCGTTGCCATGTCAGGCGGCGTCGATTCCTCGACGACGGCTGCGCTGTTGAAGGCGGAGGGCTATGACGTCGTCGGCATCACGCTGCAGCTCTACGACCATGGCGCGGCGACCCACCGCAAGGGCGCCTGCTGCGCCGGCCAGGACATTCATGACGCCCGCGACGTCGCCGCCAAGCTCGGCATTCCTCATTACGTGCTCGACTACGAGGACCGTTTTCGCGAGTCCGTCATCGACAATTTCGCCGACTCTTATGCGCTTGGCGAGACGCCGGTGCCGTGCATCGAGTGCAACCGCTCGGTCAAGTTTCGCGACCTGCTGAAGACCGCGCGCGAGCTGGGCGCGCAAGCGCTCGCCACCGGCCATTACGTCGCCTCGCGCCGCCGCGACGACGGGTCGCGCGCGCTGGTGTGCGCCGCCGACGGCGATCGCGACCAGAGCTATTTCCTGTTCGCGACCACGCAGGAGCAGCTCGACTTCCTGCGCTTCCCGCTCGGCGACATGACCAAGCCCGAGACGCGCGAGCTTGCGCGCCGCTTCGGTCTCTCCGTCGCCGACAAGCACGACAGCCAGGACATCTGCTTCGTGCCGACCGGCCGCTACACCGACATCATCACCCGCCTGCGTCCGAACGCGATGGACCCCGGCGACATCGTCGATCTCGACGGCCGCGTGCTCGGCCGGCATCACGGTATCGCCAATTTCACCATCGGTCAGCGCCGCGGCCTCGGCATCGCCGCCGCCGCGCCGCTGTTCGTGGTGCGGCTGGAGGCCGCCAACCGCCGCGTCGTGGTCGGCCCGCGCGATGCGCTGAGGATGCACCGCATCGCCTTGCGAGACGTCAACTGGATCGGCGGCGGCGACATCGACCGCGCGATCGGCAATGGCCTCGAGCTGTTCGTCCGCGTCCGCTCGACCCGCAGCCCCCAGCCGGCGTGGCTGCGCGGCGCTGACGGCCATTACGAGGTCGAGCTCGTCGCCGGCGAAGAGGGTGTTTCGCCCGGCCAGGCCTGCGTGTTCTACGACGCGCCCAGTGGCCAGGCCCGCGTGCTCGGCGGCGGCTTCATCCAGAGCGCTGCCGCGAAGGTCGCGAGCAACACGACGCGGCCGCTCGTGGAAGCGGTGCGCGGCTAAAAGATATCCGGGGCAGGGGCATGGCAGCAGACATCTCGCGGGCCGGGGTCGAGAAGGCCTATGGCCGCTGGGCGCCGGTCTATGATCTCGTGTTCGGCAAGGTGTTCGACGCCGGCCGGCAGTCGACCATCGCAGAGGCCGACCGCATCGGCGGCCGTATCCTCGACGTCGGCGTCGGCACCGGTCTCTCGCTGTCCGATTATTCGCGCACCACAAAGATCTGCGGCGTCGACATTTCCGAGCCGATGCTGCGCAAGGCGCAGGCGCGCGTGCGCGCGCTTCGCTTGAGCAATGTCGAAGTGCTCTCGGTGATGGACGCGAAGAACCTCGCCTTCCACGATGGCTACTTCGACGCGGTGGTCGCGCAATATGTCATCACCGCCGTGCCCGATCCCGAAGGCACGCTCGACGAGTTCGTGCGCGTGCTCAAGCCCGGCGGCGAGCTGATCCTGGTTAACCACATCGGCGCCGAAAAGGGGTTTCGCAAGCTCTCCGAGCTCGCGTTTGCGCCGTTCGCCCGCCGCCTCGGCTGGCGTCCGGAATTCCCGTGGCAGCGCCTGGTCGACTGGGCTGCAAAGCACGGCGGCATCACGCTCGCCGAGCGCCGCCCGATGCCGCCGATGGGCCATTTTTCGCTGATCCGCTACCACAAATCGTAATGTTCAGAGGCTGGAACAGAGCGCGCGCTTCGCGCGTTTCCTGTCCATGCGGACGACATCAAACATCATCCTGGCTAGCCTCGTGATCGCAGCCGCCGGCGCCGCGGTCGCGCAGGCGCCGCCCGCTCCGGCGACGCCGCCGCAACAGACCGCGCCGCCATCCCCGCAGCACGCGGCCGACTGCACGCCGCAGGACCGCCCGAACCGCGCCACCACGCCCGACGGCACCACTACCGGCCAGGCCCGGGAACCGCTCGGCGACAAGCTGGCAAAATCCGACGGCGTGCTCTGCCCGCCCGCCGGCGTCGATCCCGAAATGCACGCCCCCGCGCCGAGTACGGATGGCAAAATGCCCGTCATCCCGCCCCCCGGCAGCCCCGGCGGCGACCCCAACGTCAAGCCGAAGTAGGCCGTAGCTCCTACCCAGCTGTCATCATGCCCGGGCTTGTCCCGGGCACCCACGTTCTTGGGACCGCAGATTAAGGCGTGGATGGCCGGGACAAGCCCGGCCATGACGGATTCGGCGGGGAGTTCGGCCCAAAACAGGCTGATCTGTCCCCACGCGGACCTGTCCCGCCGAAGCTTTCGCGAAAGCGGAAGCGAAGGCGGATTGACTTCCCGCCGCCCCCTTCTTTATATGCCGCGCGTTCGCGAGATCGGCCTTATCAGGCCCTCGCGACCCTGTGGCGGGGTAGCTCAGCTGGTTAGAGCACGGGAATCATAATCCTGGGGTCGGGGGTTCGAGTCCCTCTCCCGCTACCATCTTTCCCCACATCCCTTTGACGCGGTTTGGATAAGCAGTTTCGCCCAGCAGGGTATTTAATCTCGAACGACCGAACACATGCTCTTCTCGCTGGAGCCACTCCCATGCGACGAGCGCTGCCGTTGCGACCGCAACCGGAAGGCGAGCGCAAGGGTTTCAGCGAGAGGATTTCCAGTTTTCCCGGACCGCTGACAGATTGCGGTCGATCCTGTTCATGGCATGCGCGTGACTTCGACGCGCAGCGCTGGCGTGTCCTTGATCGCCACTCGGCCGTCGACGCCGGCTTTGACGTAGCCGTCCCGCACCCGGACATTGGGCGTGCCAAAAGCGATGTAGAGCACGGCGAGCATGGTGATGACATTAGCGGCCGCGGACGCGGTGAGCGTCCATGCGAGCAGCGAGATATTGCGCATCCCTTTAAGTTCTCCGAATTCAGCAGCTCCGAGTTCGCGCGCACAGCCGATGCGGCCGCAGGGCAATTAAGGCGAGGCCCACCAGCCGTCCGGAAAGGGCTCTAGCGGTTTAGTATCATCGTTATCGGGGTCCCTCGGACCGCCAGCCCGGCGGCTATCCGGTGGCGGCGTAGGTCGGCGGTCCGTTGGGACCCAACAACGGAGACTAGATGAATCAGATGGGGCTAGCTGAAGTTTCGAAGTGTTCACGTTTGGACAAAGCTGCGTATGAATAGAATGGTTGGCAACAAGCAACGTTGGGGCTCGCCGGCCCTCATGGCGGGACGACTAACTCCAGGCTAACCCGCGCCGTCCACCAGCAACCTGCGATCCGTCAAGTTCTTCTCTACCGGCAAAAAGAAAATTGGGCCCCGCCAGCGCGAACGCCATGCCGTTAATCGATCTGCTGTTGGCCCGCGCAAATTATCGCTAAGGCCCTTTCCGATTTTGCGAGAATTTTCTGCCTTGCTTCAGCGATCTGTTCGAGAGGCGGCACGAGCTCCCGTATCCCCATCTCAATTCCGAGATCGTTAAGGGCCCTCTGATCAAACAGGATCGAGTCATCCGCCCAGCGGGTCATCTGTTCCGCCCAGCGATTGCGAAGGTCATTCGCGGACAGCTGTTCATAGCGGCGGCCGCGGACCAGATAAGATTGGCGATTTTCCGATTGCCGGCTTTTCAGCATGGCCTCGACAGCTTGAACCGCCCCGGGTTTGCCGGAGGCTCCAACTCCTGAGAGGATGGAGCCATGACGAGCAAGACGACGAACAAGTTTTCACCCGAGGTCCGGACCCGAGCGGTTCGGATGGTTCTGGATCACGCCAGCGAGTACCCGTCGCGCTGGGCGGCAGTGACGTCGATCGCGACCAAGATCGGCAGCACGCCGCAGACGCTGCATGACTGGGTCAAGAAGGCAGAGGTCGATAGCGGGCAGCGTTCCGACCGACACGGCCGAGAAGCTGAAGGCGCTCGAACGGGGGAACCGCGAGCTTCGGCAGGCCAACGAGATCCTGCGCAAGGCAAGCGCCTATTTTGCGATGGCGGGACTCGACCGCCGGTTCAAGCCATGATCGCCTTCATCGACGATCATCGTGGGGCGCATGGGGTCGGGCCGATCTGTAAGGTCTTGCCGATCGCCCCCTCGACCTACCACGCCCATGTGGCCAAGCGGCGCGATCCGGCCAAGCTGCCGGCGCGCGCCAGACTGGATGCCGCGCAGAAGATCGAGGTTCGCCGCGTGTTCGATCAAAACTTCTCCGTCTACGGCGTGCGCAAGGTCTGGCGCCAGCTCAAGCGCGTGCCCGTTGCACAGTGTCGCGACTGATGCGGGACATGGGTTTGCAAGGGGTTATCCGCGGCAAACCGGTCAAGACCACGATCGGCGCCAAGGCCGCGCCATGCCCGCTGGATCACGTCAACCGCCAGTTCAAGGCGCCAAGGCCGAATGCTCTTTGGCTCTCTGACTTCACCTATGTCGCGACCTGGACCGGCTTCGTCTACGTCGCCTTCGTCATCGACGCCTATGCCAGCAGGATCGTGGGCTGGCGAGCCTCGCGCACGGCGCATGCGGGCTTCGTGCTCGATGCGCCGGAGCAGGCCCTGCATGATCGAGGGCCGGTCCATCGCGGCGGCCTCGTGCATCATAACGACAGGGGCAGCCAATGCGTCTCCATCAAATACACCGAGCGCGCCTGGCTGAAGCAGGCGTGGAGCCTTCTGTCAGCAGCGTCGGAGATTCCTATGACAATGCTCTGGCCGAAACCATCAACGGTCTCTACAAGGCCGAGGTGATCCATCCGCGCGGGCCATGGCGCAGCTTCGAGGCCGTCGAGTTCGCGACCCTGGAATGCGTGGACTGGTTCAACAACCGGCGGCTCCTGGAGCCTATCGGCAACATACGCCGGCCGAAGCCGAGCAACGCTACTACGCCATGCTGGAACAACCGGTCATGGCGGCGTAACTTAAACCAACCAGCCTCCGGCAAACCCGGGGCGGTTCAAATTAAGTTAAAGCCGGCCGGGTCAATTTAGCGGTTAGAGGGCAGCATCCATGGAAACTGCTAAGCACTGCCGGACCCAGTCGGCTGAATGCCTCCGCCTAATGCAATTGGCGCGGGGTGAGCGCGAAGCCAGATCCCTGAAATCGCTATCGGAAAGCTGGATCCGGATCGCCAATCAGATCGATCGATACCAATCTCTTACGCGCGATCAATGAATGCATTGACCGATCCGTTGATCGCTTACACGCGCCGTTGCACGATCCACTCTGAGCCGGGGAATCCGCGAGGTGAGAAGCCTGACTTTCCGGGCGTCATGCGTCGGAGATGACCGCTGTCCAATTCAATGACAATTTGAGTAGGAGAGGAATTCACTACCGTACTGCTGATAACCGTTTCATCTCCCAAGACGATCGGTAAGTCGATGCCTGTCGCTGGAAAGGTGCGAAGCATGGCATTGGTCCTCAGCCACACTGTAGCGCCAGTCGCAAGCGTCCATGAACGCGTATGGCCGGCCCATTCCAACTGTTCGCCCCCCGAACAGGTGGGCAGCATACAGACTTCCCCCGACCAAACTTGACATCCGGCAATACCCCAAGCCATGCCGCCGTCAAAGCGACGCCCGTGGCTGCGACAAATTGTTACACCTTCGCATGCCGCGAGATCAGCTCGATCTCGACGAGCTCGCGAGCAACTATCGCGCGGCGATCCTAACCGTATCCCTCCGGCGGCGGCCGCCTTGTTTAGTTTGAGAGGCGGGCCGAGGATTTGACCTTAAATCTAGCTTTAAGGTCACGTCGCGAATGCAGGTCAATGTCTTGGGCGCCGAGCGTCGGCGGCGATGGAGTTACGACGAGAAGGTTCGCCTTGTCGAAGAGACCTTGCAGGCTGGCGAGACGGTCTGCGGCGTCGCGCGCCGGCACGGGGTGGCTCACAGCCTGCTGTTCACCTGGCGTCGACAGGCGCGCCAGGGCCGACTGGGCGGAGATTCCGTACCAGCTCTCGTTCCGGTCGAGATCACGCCGGTGGCGGCTCCGATCTCGAGCGACGCGCCACAACCGGCGTCTTCCCTGCCTGCGCAGCGCGCAAGGGCTGGAATCATCGAGATCGAGCTTGGCGGCGGCTGTCGCGTTCGCGTTGACCGTGACGTGGACGTTGAGGCGCTGCAGCGGATTCTTGAGCTGCTGCGACGACGATGATCCCGATTCCAAGCGGCGTCAGGGTTTGGATCGCCACTGACCACACCGACATGCGTCGCGGCATGCAAAGCCTGGCTCTGACGGTTCAGGAGAGCTTGAAGCGCGATCCTCATGCCGGCGATCTCTATATCTTCCGGGGTCGTCGCGGTGACCTCGTCAAGATTCTCTGGCACGATGGGCTGGGCATGTCGCTCTACGCCAAGCGCCTTGACCGTGGGAAGTTCATCTGGCCCGCGGCGTCAGCCGGCGCGGTATCGATCTCAGCGGCGCAGATGGCCTATATGCTCGAGGGCATCGACTGGCGGAATCCGCAACTGAGTTGGCGACCGCAAAGCGCAGGCTGAGCGAAGAAACTACGGTTGCTGCCATTTTGGGGAGTCCCATCGCGTCCAATCTGTGATTCACTGCGTCGCATGGATGCCGACCGCGACGCTGTTCCGGATGACGTTGCCGCCTTGAAGGAGGCGCTGGCGGTGGAGCGCGTGAAGGGTTTGGAGATATCCGCCGAGCTCGCGGTCGCCCGCGCGAAAGCGTCGGAAGACGAAGCGCTGATCGCCCAGCAGCAGTTGCAGATCGCCAAGCTGAAGCATCAGATCTATGGGCAACGGTCGGAACGTTCGGCGCGGCTGATCGAGCAGTTGGCGCTGACGTTCGAAGAGCTGGAAGCCGACGCCACCGAGGACGAGCTTGCGGCGGAACGAGCCGTGGCGAAGACGACGACGGTGCGCGGATTTATGCGCAAGCGCGCTGAGCGCCAGACCTTCCCTGAGCACCTTCCCCGGGAGCGGGTGGTGATCGAAGGACCTACGGCTTGTGAATGCTGCGGCAGCAATCGCCTTCGTAAGCTCGGCGAGGACGTGACGCGCACGCTGGAAGTAGTGCCGCGCCAGTGGAAGGTGATCGAGACGGTCCGGGAGAAGTTCTCCTGCCGCGATTGCGAGAAGATCAGCCAGCCGCCGGCGCCATTCCATGCCATCGCCCGAGGATGGGCCGGTCCGAGCCTCCTGGCCATGATTATGTTCGAGAAGTTCGGCCAGCATCAGCCCTTGAACCGTCAGGCCGAGCGCTATGCCCTGGAAGGGGTGCCGATCGCGCTGTCGACCATGGCCGATGCCGTGGGGGCGGTCTGTGCGTCGCTGGATTCCCTGCTGCGCCTGGTGGAAGCCCATGTCATGGCAGCCGAGCGCCTTCATGCTGACGATACGACGGTGCCGGTCCTGGCCAAGGGCAAGACCGACACGGGACGGTGCTGGATCTACGTTCGGGACGACCGGCCGTTTGGGGGCGCGGGTCCCCCGGCAGCGATGTTTTACTACTCACGCGACCGCAAGGGCGAGCATCCGCAGGGGCATCTGGCCCGGTATGCCGGCATCCTGCAGGCCGACGCTTATGACGGTTACAACCAGCTCTATCTGGCCGGGCGCCAGCCCGGACCGATCCGGGAGGCTGCCTGCTGGTCGCATGGAAGGCGGCCATTCTTTGCCATGGCCGACATCGAAGAGAATGCGCGGCGCAAGGGTGCCGGAAAGAAGGAAATCCCGCTCTCTCCGATTGCGATCGAGGTCGTGCGGCGGATCGATGCGCTGTTCGAGATCGAACGCTCCATCAAGGGCAGGAGCCCCGAAGGGCGTCTTCAGGTACGACAGACGCTGAGCCGGCCTCTGGTCGAGGACCTTCAGGTCTACATGCGCGAACAGCTCGCCAAACTGTCTCGTGGGCACGATCTGGCCAAGGCGTTCAACTACATCCTGAAGCGCTGGGCGAGCTTCACGCTCTTCCTGGAGGACGGCCGCGTCTGTCTCTCGAACAATGCCGCAGAGCGAGGATTAAGAGGTATAGCTCTCGGACGAAAATCCTGGTTGTTCTGCGGCTCTGATCGCGGCGGACGGCGCGCAGCTTCCATGTATAGCTTGATCGTCACTGCCAAAATGAATGGCGTTGATCCGAGTTGATCCGCAGGCCTGGCTCACGGATATCCTTGCCCGTATAGCCGCCCACCCAGCTCATCGACTCGACGAGCTTCTGCCTTGGAATTGGACGCCGGTATCAGCGATCTCCGCTCGAGCGGCATGACCACCCCACGTCAACAAGGTCCATCACGTCACCACCAAGGTCGCGAGGAACCGCGGCGAAGACGAAGATTGGCTGCGAGACGTTGTCTGTCAGCTATCGATCCGCTCTGTATTCTGGCGCGGACGACTGAGTTGTGATGCCTCTCTAATGTTGAGAGCTGTCTTCCCTTTATCAGAAATAAGATAGACGACATGTGGAGGCATAGCCGAAATTCCGGCTTCGTGGAGATAGCCTAACTCACACAGACGTCTGGCGCGACCATAGACGCCTTTCCATGGGCGCCACGCGCTATGTCCTTCCCTCATCGCTTCTCGTAAGCATTCGAAATCGAGTTTTTCTAGGTCCATAATCTATTCCAGCCTTGGCGCGATATCCGGTAGTTTATCAGACACTCTTCGCAATCGCACTATCATGACAACCACTAACCGTCGGGCAGCCATGTGCCGCCGCGGCGGCTAATAAGCCTTGCGGTCTCCTCGCTTCATCCGTGATCCGTCACGCCGAAAGTAACTAATCCCAGAGCTTTTGTCGCACCCTCTGACGCGCGTTTGGCAGACTTCGATGGGATCTTGGTGGGATCTCGTCACTAATCTGCACTGCGCTCTCCGTTCGAAGGAGCGTTCTCAGTACCGCGCTTTGCTCGGCAAGGCGGCCTTCAGCGGACGGGTACTCCTAACCGCTCAGGCCGGCAACCGATTTGCCAACATAGTGCCCACGCAGCGCTTTTTCAGCCTCTTGCCGATTTACCGTAAGCTATTGAATTTGTTTGGTGAGCACGCCGGGGGCCAAAGGCATCCTTGGCACGGAAATGCGCCCAAACTCTTTGCCTATCTCCGTAAATTATTGATATTGCGGCAAAAGGGGCGGCCCTCCGAGCGCACCAGGAGCCGACGTGACTGCCGGAAGCGTAAGCCAATGCGGTCCGATAAACGGTTCTGGCTGGTTGAGTCCAGCAGGCGACCTGGATCGACCATGCAGCAGATCCGCTTCATTCTCGAGACGGACGGAAGGGCGGATCAAGTCCTCACTGATGCTCGTCACCAAATGGGTGTTCGGACGATTGTCTTGCACGTGGCGCTTCAACAGCCCATTTTGCGCAGTCCCTGCTTGCTGACCGAGAGGCCAACGGTGGATGTGCGATTTCTATTTAGTCAAACGCGCCGCTGCACAATCCACTCCGACCCCTGGAATGCAAGCGATGGGCAAGTGGCCGGAACGAGCCGGCGAAGACGGCCGCTATCCAATTCTAACACGATCGCGCAGGGTGATGAGGCAAAGCACGGTGCTGCTATCACGGCGTCCCCCAAAAGGATAGGCAGATGAGTGCCGACCGGCGGGAGGGTCTGCTGCCCGGCGCTGGTTGTCAGCCAGACCGAAGCGCCAGTTAGAAGCGTCCAATAGTGAGCATGCGCCGCCCAATCCAAAGTGCCGATCGCCGTTTTTCCATACCGTTCATAGGAAAGGCAATCTGCTCGAGAAACCGACTTGGCGAAACTTTCGTGTTGGCAAGCATAGGCCCGCCGCCCGTCGCGGCGCGGGGCCCGTTTCCTTTGTCTTGATTTAGGAACGCCACGCCTAGTCTTCGAGTTCTGCAGCAATATCCATCGCTTTGAGATTCCAAATCCATGACAGAATCAAAAGCAAGATAACGGGGCAAGCCGTCAAAACTATTCCTCTCAAATGGAGCTCCCGCATGGACTGAAAGAAGAACGGTGCCGACATCATCGCTATCGCAACTAGCGCGGTTCCAGCGCTTAGGTTGCTGAAAAATCTTACCCGCAGTTTCCGTATCGCATTATTTGCCACCTTTCCCATGACTTGCCTCTGTCATTTGATTTGCGAGAGCCATCGCTTTCCTAAACGGGCGGCGGCAAGCAAAAAATCAGGATTGCTTATTCGAGTTAACGCGACGTCCTGCTTACAGTCGTCTTTCGGCTCGAAAATCCGTTCCGTTGGCGCGCGCAGGCGAGCGAGCTATCGGCGTCAGCTGTGTCTGCGGCAATGTTCCCGCGTACGCGTGATGCCCAACTTCCAGCACCCGGATCTGGAAGGGGGCTTAACCAGCATTGCTGTCAGCATATTGCCTTGCTGAACCCGTTCGCCCGACTTGGGCCTAGGCTCGAACGCTCGCCGTTGCCAAAAGCCGGCAAACTCCCGCCGCGCCTTGCACGGGAAGGCTCAATAAGCCTCCTGGCCTGAAAGCACAATCACGGTCCGTATTAGAATACGAATGTCCAGCCAGATGCTCCAATTGGTCACGTACCAGACGTCGTATTCAACACGCTTCTGCATCAGATCGATAGTTGGCGTCTCGCCACGGAAGCCGTTGACCTGGGCCCAACCCGTTAGGCCAGGCTTCACATGATGTCGATAAGCGTAGTTGCTGATCATCTGATTGTAGTAGTTGTCATGTGCGAGCGCATGCGGGCGCGGGCCAACTAGCGACATTTCTCCGCGCAGAACATTCCAAAGCTGCGGCAATTCATCGATGCTCGTTCTGCGCAAGAGACGCCCAATCTGGGTAACTCGCTCGTCCTGTTTGCTCGCCTGCCTAATCTCGGGGCCGTTCTCCGAAACCGTCATACTGCGAAATTTCCAGATCTCGAATGGCCGGCTGTTGAATCCGCGGCGTGTCTGTCGAAAGATGACGCTGCCCGGCGATTCCAATTTGATCAAGATCGCTGGGACGATGAGCAGAGGGACCAGAAGCGCTAACCCCACAGAGGCCAAGGCGATATCGAGGCTGCGTTTCAGGGCCCGCTCGCCGATTGAAAGAGGTGTCCGCTGGATCTCGATCGCCATCGTTCCACTCATCGGCACGAACGGCCGTGACACGAGGTCGGCGATCGCAAAATCGGCCAATAGGCGAACCGCATTCGGTACCTGGCGGAGCCGTTGGCTCAGCTTTTGTAGAACCAGAACTTCGTTCCAGTCGAAGGCCAGCAGAAACTCGTCTGCCTCAGCCGCACGAGACTCTCGAACGATCTTGAGAACATCCCGGTCCCACGCTCCATCGTCATCCTCCAACGTCACGTTCAGTATCACGTGACACACGACTTCGAAGCCATTCCTGCGCAAATCCTTGAGGCGATTGGAGGTGAAATCGAGCGGTTTTGGGCTGACCAAAACAACCCGTCGCCTGAAGGAATGGCTGCTGGCAAGGGACGAAGCCAGCAGGAGGCGCCAGACCGCGCGGTGTGCGCCTAGACTGACGAGGCCGATCATCGCGAACAGCATGATGGTGGCACGGGATAGGACGGACGTCGATTTCAACAGGAAGGCGGCGAAGGTAAGAATTGTCAGTGACAAGAGCCAGGCGAAAAGGACCTTACGTAATTGCCAGCTCGCATCGAGAAGGTGGTGACGATCGTATCCGCCCTGAAAGAAGGCAATCGTGACAAAAACCATGGCCACAATCAAGCCCGGACCCATTGAAAGCTCTTGATCGGACGAAACTCCGATGAGTTTGCGATGAACTAGAGCAGCGCAGAGATAGCTGATTAGAACCAGCAAGAAGTCGGCCGTCATAACGGCGATTTGTAGCGGCGTCTGCAAGGATGCGCCGCGACTAGCTGCTTCTGAGGATAAGTGTTTGGAATCGAATATGGCTGAGGTCACGATAAGTCTCTTTCGCAAAGATTTCTCGGCCTGAGAACAGCTTGACTAGTGAAAAATGGCGCCACGTCAGGGCGGAAATATGCCCTGAACCGCGAGGCGTCCGGTGCCTCGATTGCTCAATGTCATAGGTCATCGACAAGCAATGCGCGACGCAAGATGCTATCGCGGTGCCAGGACACGCAGGCACGGCGATTGTACATTTGCGGTGCGCGGCATGCTTGCCGCCTGTGCCGGAAGCGGCAATTCGGTCAAAGGCGGCGGCGGGTCTGCAGTGAATTGCGGAGTGCTGCTGGAAAAGAAGTAGAGGGTGGACCAGTTCGCTGAAAGTTCGACCCAATTGCTGTTACCCGCACCTCGATTGTTGGAGCCGTTGTGCAGCGAGTCGGGGGCGCGCCACCAGTCGGCGCCAACATTTGCGACGACCTTTATGTTCGGATCCGTCGTCTTCATGTCCATCTGCACGTACACGGAGTCCACGCTTCCGGCGGCAAAAGCGCCCCGTCTCACCATCCACATCAAGTCGTTACGGCCAGGCGGAGGGCCATCGGCAACAGTGCTTCCATCGGCTTGTACTTCGATCTTCATCTGGACGGCCAGATTTTTGGGAGCGATAGCGTCGAAATGGGCTCCGACGATTTCGTTTTCGTTCTGGTCCTGCACCAGGACCCACTCTTTGGTGGCGTGGAGACGTACATACGTCTTTCCGTTGGCTATGAGTATCTTTCCGTCCGAGGTTGCTGGGGCAGCTGCGCCGAATTTTGGAAAGACGGAAGCCAATCCGGTAACGGATGTGAAGTCCGAAGGAGGGGCGCCGCTTTCCGGCCTGGAGGCGCCGTTGCACCAGGATGACGTCTTGGGCGCGCCGGCCGGAAAGCCTTGGCTGTAACCGGGAGTATTTTGCTCGATTGCGCTCAACGAGAGCCCCGCCGGGGTGACTTCGTTCAACGGGCCGTTCGCCGAGACAGCGCTCCCTGGAGTCACGGCAACGATCGCAATTATTCCGATGGGCAAGAGCCGGGTCGGAGGTTTCCGGAACAGGAGGTGGACCGCGCTCCGAAGAGTTGCAAGCGGTAAGCACAAAGCCGGAAAATGGCGAGCGTCAGACATGGGGACCGCCCAATAATCGGTTAAAAATTCTAGGCGGCATTGTAGACAGCGGGGGCGCAGCTGACTTGACGACCATCAAATGCTAGACGATTAGCACTGAGGTGGGTAACCGGCACGGCGGTCAATCGGAGTCGCGAGGCCGGCTTGGTCTGGTTCCTTGGCTAGTTCGCAATATGTTGCGGGCCTCATCGGTAGACTGACTGTCTGCACGCACGGGAGTGTTGGCCGCTCCTGCTGTCCAGCCTCACCGATTGTTTCTTAGCGTGCTGTCAGGCTCGGCTCGCCTAGCATTCGAGCGACTTGTGACGGCATACCAAAGCGTCCGCGGAGCTCGACGCCGCTGTTTGGAACCAAGGCCATCGATGTAACGCCGTGCTGGATTTTCGATCACAAAGTAGGAAACATACGCGACGACAAAGATGATCGCATAGCAAATCGTGCAGAACACCGACATCAAGCCGGGGGAGGCGTGGACCAGTTTGTCGGCAACAGCATTCATGACGATCAAAATAATGAGAGGGTGCCACATGTAGATTGAGTAGGTGAGCTGCCCAAGAGGCGCTAGGCACGCCACAAAGGCTGGCACGGTCCGCTGCGTGTCGGCTGCGACGGCGGTGATCGCGACAACATAGACGAGTCCGAGTGCAATAAGGTGGTGCGTATAGGTGACCATTGAGGCCAACAATAGCATCGAGGAAAGCAACAACAGTCGCCCGGGAGCTGGAAGCATGCTGAGCTTGTCCCGAAAGTAAAACAGCGAGATTCCAATCATGAAGGACGGGAGGGCCCTGAGGGGCGGCCACACGTCTACCCACGAGCGATCGACTGCGTTCTGAGTTAGATCGACGCCAATCGTCGCAACGAGAGTGGGGACTGCAGCCACAAGTAATCCAAGCTTTGATCTCAGGGCCACCCAGGCGAAAAGCGGGAATATTAGATACATCACCATTTCAGCGCCGATCGACCATGACACGCTGCTGAATGAGATCCCATTGCCGCAGTTTGTCATGGCGTTCAATAGAAACGCAGTCTCCGCGATGCATAGCGGTTCGTAGGACGGTTCGTGATTCCCGGCCTTGCCGACCGCAACAAACATAGACCAGATGATGATCGAGACCAGCAGTGTCAACCAGTGGAGCGGCATCAGCCGCCCTATACGCCTCTGAAGAAATGAGCCATAGCCCGGCAGGGTATCGACCTTTCCCTGATACACATGCGCGATCACAAATCCAGAGATCACGAAGAAAAGATCAACGAACAAAGCAAGGCCGCTCGGCAGCGTTGATCGAACGGCCGTTGGGAAAAAAAATTCGAAAGAGTGGCGAACGACGATTCCGGCGGAAGCAACGAATCTCAGCATATCCAAGTGCAGCATCTCGGCGGACGCGACGCGAAGCGTCGGTATTTTCCATGATTTTGTGGTCATGGCGTATCGCTCCAGCGGCTGCCTGCCGAGCCCAGCGGGCGTTTCCGGCAGACCTTGACCATTGCCCCCAAAGTCAATGCGAGCATCACGAGACAGTCGTTCGACAAGGCTTGAGCCGTTGCGATCGAACCGGGCGAGGCGGGGTGTAAGACGGCGCTCACATGCTGTTGATGGATTTGTCCTGCAGAATGCGATCCATCATCGTTGTTGGCAATCTTCGGGTCGTTCGAGCGGGACGTCGGCTCGAGCGAACCGCTGTTTTCGCCGCTCCGCGTCGGCATCGGGGATGGCGGGGGCGTCACCGCAGGCGGCGTCGTTTCCCTCGCGGAGCCACGAAGCGGCGGGGCGGGACTCGCGCGAAAGTCGTCTGTCCTCATTGAATAGAAGCCGATTGTCTTCCATTGGGTCGAGAGCTCAATCCAATTGCTACCGCCGACTCCCGGGTTGTTACTGTGATCGTCAAGATAGGGGGCTCGAGCGTGTCGCCACCAGTCGGCGCCCACCATGGCCACGAGATGCAAGTTCGGATCTGTAACCCGCATCTCCATCTGAACGTAGACTGCATCCACAGTTCCGGCGGGATAAATTCCTCGTCCCCGGTACCAGAAATGGTTGTTATAGCCGACTGGAGGAGCATCAAATGAAATGGTCGCACCAGCCAAAGGGGTCGCTTTCATGGGAATGGCCACGTTCCCGACGAAGTCAGGAACGAAATGCCCTCCGGTCAATTGGACTCTCGACTGGTCCTGAACCAGCGACCATTCGCCCGATTGCTTGATGCGAACATAAGTCTTTGCGTGGGCGACCTCGACCGCGGCATTGGGACTTACGTAGTGCGATTCTCCCACCTTGTGATAGACCTGCCCCCACCCCTCTACCGCACTGAAATCGGCGGGCGGCGACCACAGCCCGCCATCATTCCAGCCTTGATACCAATTGTAACTCGGATGCACGCCCGCGGGAAAGCCTTCGCTGTTTCCCGGAGTGTTCTGCTTGATGAGGTCGGACATCGAGAAGTCCATTGGCCTTTCCTTGTTCATGCTGTGGGCCAGCTGCGTGTCACCGGGCCATAGACCATTTCGGTGACGTAAACCGGCCGGCATAAGAGAAGAACAGCGTCATCGACGTGAAATTATCGATCAGGTTCTCGGACAAAAAATAGATGAGCAGAACTGTGTACATGGTTTTTGCCGCCCGCTCTTTGAGCGAAAACATGATACTGAACACGAAGACGATAAAGACCACGGCATTTAGCAATCCATATTCTGCGAGCACCCGAAGGTAATCGTTGTGTGGCGGCAGCGGCAACACCGTCAGTATCCCGGTCTGGCTTGCACCGTAGCCAAACAGTATTCCTCCGATCCCCAGCGACGAGTAAATCTGCCATATGTTTGTCCAGTGAGTGATGCGGAAGAACGCGGACATGTCCGTCGTGCCCGTTAGATCAATCAATTGCTTGGTTGACATCCGTGCGACGGTGCCTGGGTCAAGGCTCCAGATCAGCGCTATTGCGTTCAGACCCGTTATCAATCGATCAAGCGCGCCGACCGCGTAGGCGCCAAAGCTGGCTATTGCCAGCAAGAAGAGCGCAACGAACACTTGCGGCCTCAGGGGGAAGAAAGACCAAAGACCAACGGCGACGATGGTCGCCAGTGCGGGACCAACTCGGTTCATGATCGCAGCATTTACAAATTGCGCGATTAGTACCTTGCTTCCGAGCCAGGGGGATAAGGCAAAGAACAAGGCGGAGAAATAGAGTGCTGCCGTGTTTGTGTTCGGGAAGTAGGAGAACACGTCAGGATATTCGATTCCTATGTAGACTTTCGTCTGGCCAACTACCTTGAATAGCAGTGGCAGAGCGGCGAGTACGTAGATGCACCGCTTCTCGAAGCGGTGCAGTTGCTCCGGCGTGCTTCGGCCTGCCACATAGAACGAATAGATCGATACGAGCTTCAAACCGTCCGACAGCTCGAAAGAGCCAAAATTCACCAGATAGCTCGCACCCGTGAAGATACAGGCGAGCATCAGGAAGACCTTGTAGAAGCCACTGCTCTCTTTCGCTGTCAGCACGTGGTAGGCAGACCAGGAGATAAGCAGCAGGCTTGTCGAGTTACTCAGGACGTTGAATATGGTCGACCCGGTAAAGTGGTAAGCGAACGTAAGGCAATTCAGGAACACGAGGCCGAAGCAGGTTACCACGAAGAACCGGCTCTGGACGGCCATCGCGGTGGAAGCGAGATGTGGTGTCTCCTCTCTTCCTAGAGCTAGATCCTTCACAACGAACTTACTCCACTTCCATTGGCGTATGGCTGCTGTGGTTCCCCTTCAAACGGACTGAACCTGCTCAGACCGCTCTCGTTGGCAATGCCGGAGGCTCTGTAGCAACATGTCGGTGATCGCCGAATACAAGTTGACGGCCGTCAATACCGATCAGTGCACTTCGGTGGACGCTGTGGCGGTCCGAAGAAGTGGAGTCGACGGTGAAACACGGGAGCACTACGATATTCGCCAGCGTATTCGGCCTGTTATGGCGGCGACAGTGGGTTATTTACCTGTGCCTGGTGCTGACGTCCGGCGTAGCCTTTCTTTATTACGCGACCGTTGGTGATCGGTACGAGGCGTACGTGCTGTTGCGCGCCGGGCAGGGTATCAAGGAGCGGTCCAGTAATGCGACCTCGCCGTTTGGCGAAGGCGTTGACCTTCAAAGCCGGATGGAGTCGCTGTCGCGCATCGCCAAGATCGATCTGGTCATTTTGGAAGCCGCCAAGAACGTTGGCTACGACAGGCTATCGTCGGATTCAAATCCGACTCTCTTGGCCAGGTTTATGGCATGGGGAAAGGAAATCGATCTTCGGGACGTGTTTGCCAGGGAGCCGACAGAACCGAAACCGGAGTCGAAGCCGGAGGCGGAGGAAGACATAGAGCGTAACCAGGGTGCAATTCTCAGTTTGCGCGATCGCATCAACGCCAAGCAGGAAGGCCGATCCGACCTGTTGAGAATAACGTTCCGTCACAAAGATCCGTCGATCGCCGCGAATTACCTGAACGAGCTCGCGAACGCTTTGGTAGAGGTGCAAAGTCAGGATGTTCAAATGCTGGGCGCGCAGGAGTTTTTCCAGCAGCAAACGAAACGCCTCGAGGAAGAGGCCGAGATAGCGGCTGACAATCTGAAAAAGTTTTCAGTGGAGGCCTCGATCTATGCCGTCGACGATCAGCGGCAACTCCTGCTCAAGCGCGCCAGTGATTTGGCCGGGCAGATCTCCAGTACGCGGGTCCTAATTGAGGATAAGAAAGGGCAGAAGCTTGCGATCGCAGATCAATTGGCAGTGCTGCGGCCGGTCGCGCAGAGTAAGACTGTCAGCCGAATGGTGACCACGCTTGGAGGGGATACTCGGAAGACATTGGACTCTTCCGCCAAGCCGCCGGACCAGTTCGAGGACCAGCCTCCCTTGCTTCTGATCAAAGTGTATCAGGAGAACATGGCGACTCTTATGAAGCTGAATGCCGAGCTCAACGGGCAGTCGGAGCTGATGAGTCAACTAAGCATCGAGCTGGAAAAGGTGAACAGGGAGCTGGCGTCGCTCTCTGCGAAGGAGGCCGAGTATGGAAGATTGAAGCGCGTTCTCACGACCGCGTCGTCTGCCGCGGGGCAGTATGCGGCCCGAATTCTTGAGGAGCAGATAAGCACCGAAGTCGCAAAAAAGAGCCAGCTGTCCAGCCTCAGGGTGGTACAGAAAGCGATAACCCCAACGGCGCCAGTGTTTCCTCACATCTCGCATCTCGTCGCCTTGGCGCTTGCCGGCGGTGTTCTGCTCGGCCTTGGAGGCATCTTCGGACCAGAACTCGCTAAGAGCACGATGCATGCCCAACCAAGTCAGGATGTCGTCGTTGGGGACGACGATCCGGTGAGAAATCTGCTGTTGGTTGCCCGACAAAAGGCGGAAGGAGCCAAGGACCATCATCCTGCCGGACGGCCCGATTTCAGGGAAGAAGCGAGTGCCGCCCCCGCCCGGTCGCCAAGGGGGTGAATGTGCGTTCGCCCCTCTGCAATTCCGCGAGCTGCGCCGGCGCTGTCTGGCCGGCCGAGTGAGTGTACCATCAGCATGAAGATATTCAGCATCTGTTGCGTTCGGGACGAGAACGACATTGTCGGCGAGACGCTGGAGGCGGCGCTACGCTGGAGCGACAGGATATTCGTCTTTGATAATGGCAGTGTCGATGGAACGTGGGAAACGGTGCAAGCCGTCGCGAGCCGGAACCCAAAGATCGAAATCGTTGGCCATGACGACCGCGTTTTCACCGACGAGCTTCGCGGAGAGATATTTGAGGAGCGTCGGGCTATAGCATCGCCAGGAGATTGGTGGTGCAGACTAGACTCCGACGAGTTCTTCATTGATGATCCGGCCCGTTTCCTCGCGCGCGTTCCCAGCAGCTATGGCTTCGTTCTGTCCGCCACGTTTAACTTCTACTTCACCGACGTGGATATTCAAGAATACGAACGAAGTCCTTCGGAATGGCTCAATCAGCCGGTGCAAGACCGGCTCAGGTTCTATCAGAACAACTGGAGTGAACCGCGTTTCGTTCGACACCGAAACGATCTCCGCTGGGGCGGGCTGATCTGGCCGCATAACCGTGGCCGGACGTTCCCGTTGCGGATGCGGCTGAAGCATTATCCGTACCGTTCTCCAGCGCAGATATCGAAGCGTCTGGAGATACGGCAAAGGCAACCGGCGCTATTCAAGCACGAAGCCAATCGAACGCTTGCGAAGGGCGCACAGGCTGATTGGACGGACAGTATGGCACCAATGCATGAGACTGCCTCCTGGCGCGATCGCCTGAGAAAGGCTGCTGAATGCGATGTGGACCAGGGAGACGAAAGTCTTGTCACACGCGACAACCTGATGCCTCCACTGCCATCGCCGACCGTGGATTTGGTCAAGGTTGGCCTACGACGGACGCTCGTTGGCCGGGCAATATTGTCACCAATCCTCAGGTGGCGTCGGAGCCAGCCAGGTTGGCGATGAGTGGCTCAATCTTCGTAACAGGTTCAGTGACGACGCGTTGTCGGCGGACTGGGCGAGAACTCAGGGGAGCATAGTTATGATTGCGAAGGACCGGCTGAAGTCGATCGTTAGGTCAGTAGGTTATGAGATTCGTCGTCAACATCCGGATTTGACGGAATTTCTCCACTCGAGGTCCGTCAATCTTGTTTTGGACGTCGGCGCCAACGAGGGCCAGTTTGCCCAAGAACTGCGGTCGCGAGGGTACTCTGGCAGGATTGTCTCTTTTGAGCCTGTCGCCGAAGTGTTCGAGCGGCTCGAGAAGAACAGTGCTGCCGACGAGAAGTGGAGTTGCCGAAATACGGCGCTTGGGGAGACCATTGGCACGATCGAAATCAATGTAAGCAAGAACACGGCTATGAGTTCTATTGTCAGGCAAACCGAGGTCGGTCGCAACAGCATCTATGAGACCGACGTAGTTCGGGTCGACAAAGTGCAGATCACGACGCTTGATTCCATATTCTCGGAGGTTTCCGAGGATCGGGTGTTCCTGAAGGTGGATACGCAAGGATTCGAGCAGAGCGTTTTAGGAGGTGGCAAGAACTCGCTTCATCGTGTTCTGGGCGTCCAGTTGGAATTGCCTCTTGTTCACCTCTACGAGGGGACTTGGCAGTTCGACGAAGCCCTCCGTTTCATGCGGGAGGCCGGTTTCTCGCTAAGTCAGATGCGGCCGATAACTTACTATTCTCAGGATCCAGCATCCTTGCTTGAAGTGGATTGCATATTCAGGCGGGCCCATTACGTCGACGGTGGCACATACCATTGACTTCCGGGGACATACGGCCTTCGGCTCAATGGCTTGCCTTGTCGGGCTAGGCTCCTGCCCGACCTGACTCGGCGTTCACGAACGAGGGACCGAACAGAAGCCAGTAGCGCCAAAGCGCTATGACGAGAGACGTGAACAAGATTGCTCCGCCTGCGCCATAGAGTCCGGCGATCGGCAGTAACACCAACTGCGCAATCACCGACACGCATCCCAATGCGACGTTTGTGATCGTTGTCATCCGATCGCGATGCGCAGTAAACAGACCTACGGCTCCGAAATCGGCCAGGTAACGGACCGCTAGCCCGGTAACGATCAGCCAGAACGCCGGCCATTGGGCAGCAAGCACAGGCTGACCGAGCTGCGGCAAGAGGATCTGGAAAGCAAATCCGACCACAATGCTGAGCGCGACCGTGGCAAACGCGGTCGTCTGCGTGAAACGCCAGACCAGCTGGCAGTGCGCGGATGGGCCGCCAGTCCGATAAGCGCTGATCAGGAGCGGGCGTTGTTTTTGCTGAAAAATGAATCCGAGGAAGGTGGTTGCAGAACTTCCTACCGTCCAGAAGAGGAAGTAGATGCCGGCGACCTTCAAGCCCAGGAACAACGTGATGAGGTAGCGGTCGACGAACTGGCTCGCAATAAACCCGAGATCGCTTAGCAGCATGAGGAACGACTTCCGGATCGCGTTCGTAATCACCGAGGGTCGTAACGGAAGAGAAAAGGATGCTCGCCATGGCCAGGACCAGCTCAGGAAAACAAACAGCCCTATAGAAACCACACCTCCCATCAGCCAAAATCCGAACAGATCCGGGAGTGAACTGAAGCTCGGATCCCAAATGGCGAGCGGAATATAAACGAGAATCCAGGCTGCGCCGCGAATGAAGCTGATGGCATTCGCTGAGAAGTGGTGCTGCAGGCTCGAAAGAAGATAGAAGATATCGTTACCGATATGCTCGAACATGATCACGGCAATGATCAGGACCCATAGAGCGGAAGTGCCGAAGACGAAAATCACCAGTGCAGCGATCGTCAAGAGAGCCAGGTACGCTGAGACCACAAAAGACCAATAGTGGCGCATGCTGTCAATCATATCACCGGTGGAGGCGGTCACTGCGTCGCGCATCAGCAGGTGGTTCATTCCAAGATTGACGACGATCGGAATCGTGCCCATGGCGGCAGTAGCAAGTCCGTACAGACCAAGTGATGATAGATCGAGATACCGGGCAATGAACAGAGCGAGAGCAAATTTGCTGGCCATGACGCTGGCACGCATGGCCATGACGATCAGATCAACGAGGAACCGGTTGAGTGGAGCGCGCATGGCCTGGGTGCTCATGGTACATATGATGAATCAGGCACGGTGAACCGCCAGCACGTCCTGAACGACCCCTGCCAGATTATCTCGGGATCGCGCCTGTCTGGCCGGTAGAGCGCCGGATTGGTGATGTGAACTGGTGATCATGCTCTCGCCTCTGCCAGGACGTTTGCATGTGCGGATTCTAGTGAATTTGAGCGTTATCAATAATCGTGGGAAGCCATTGCTGACCACGTGATTGTCGGGCAGGGCGCATCTTGACGAGTGGGGCGATACTTGGGGGCGGGGTCGTCAGGCTAGCTGTTCCGATGTGCTCCGCCTCAGTCGACGCAGCCCAGCAGCGAGCTGTTTTGGGCAAAAAGCGACAGCAACGAAGCGAAGAACGGCCTTCAGGCTGACACCGTACAGGTCGTGACGAAATTGCCAGGCGACGTTCAGCATCTCCGCGATACTGGCGCCGCTCTTTCGATAATCAGACAGCGTGATCAGTGCGCGGCGCGCGAAGCAGCGCTTGGCCTCAACTTGTATGGTCTTACGCAGCTGCGGGTCTTGGACATGAACTTCTGCGGTCTCTGCGATCAGACCGGCCACCTTGCGTCCGTCGTGGAGAAGCTGTTCGACGCCCAACCGAGCCGTCTCGGAGCCGTCGTGATAGGTGTAGGTTGCGCAGGGCTCGTTGATCAGGCCGGCCTTGCCGAGCAGCAGAAGCGGCGCCCACGCAGCGACGTCGGCGGTGTGCGGCAGGTCAAGCGGAATGCCGCCGCGCTCGCGCAGGAGCTCGGTCCGCATCATCACGCCGCACATATTTACTGTGATCTGGTCGGTCAGGAAGTCCGTCAGAATCATGGTTCCGTCCCGAATGCCCGTCTCGCAGCGGCGGCTGACGCGCGGAGGCCTTGTTTTTCCGATCGAAGCCGCATGAAGGTTACTCAGCGTAATCACGCTCGAAAGTTCCGGCTGCTGCCTGACGAGGGCCGCGCACCGCGCGAGCAGCCACGGCATGATTCTGTCATCGTCGGAAACGAAGACGACGTAGTCGCCGCGAGCATTGGCGAGACAGGCATTCCAATTCGGGAGCAGGCCGATATTCGTTTCCTGGTTGATGACCCGCAATCTTGGATCGCTAAAGCCGGCCAGGACTCTGCTGGTATCGTCCGGAGAGGCGTTGTTCGAAACCAGGACCTCGAAATGAGGGTAAGTCTGCAACAGAGCTGAGGCAATGCAGCCCCTCAAAAGCGCGGCACGATTATACGTAGGAATGGCGATCGTCACGAAGGGATTGGCCGGCCCGGCCACAGAGTTGCGGTTCGCGCCCGTTTGTGGGTAGTCCGAGGGTGCGCTCTTCGTGATGTTCGCCGAAGGCGTCATGGATCAGGATCGCTGAATGTCGCGCGGAAGCAATCCTCGCGGGTGCCAGCTACTCGACCGAATATCCGTCGGTTTCTGATCAGAAGTGGACCTGCTGGCGTGCACGACGTCTCCATTCCACGATTGATCACACAAGGCGGGTGTGAGTGGCGAGCTTCATTTTTCGTAGCACGCCCGGCATCAACTAATGCGAACTTGGCTAACCCGAGTTGACGATTATCAATTCTCCATCGTTGCTATCAAGCTGTGGTGGTCTACCTTGAGCGAGGTCATTCTGTACGGTTCACTCTTATCCTTATCTCGCGTGGAATCACCGGTCCACCAGGTCGATGCCGAAAAAAAGGGTGCCGCTGCGCGACACCCCAGAGGTTGCTCTCATCCAATCGCTAGCGAATTAGTGCTGCGCCGGCAAAGAAAGCGTTTGTGTGAGAGAGGCGTTGGCGTCAGCAGCCGAGATCGTGCTGGTCACCGAGCCGGTGCCAACTACGTCGGTCGCCGCATATTGGTTCATCAGCGCCACTGCATGATTTGCATCACTCAGTAGAGACGCCGAAGCTGCGCTTGTCGGCTTGGCGACCAACGAAACGTTGTCATAGAGAGCGCCGAGCCCGTCACTAGACTGGCCTGCCGCCTCGCGGAACGTCAGGCGATCCTTTCCGCCAGTGCCGACCACCGTGAAATCATAGTTTTTCCAGTTGCTGCCGGGGGGAACCACGTCAACGACCGAACCATTCCATAATACCTCGACCGAGCAGGTCGAGCTTGTGAACCCAGGTCGCGAGCGCGCGTCGAAGGAGAGTGTGTACTCTTGCCCGACGACGGTCTTCACGTCCTGGTAGAAGCCATCGCGGGCTCCCGCGTAGTCCAACTCGCCGTAATTGACTCCGTCGGTAGCCTTCACGCCGTTGAGATTATTCCAAAGCTCGATGGCGCCCCCACTGATCGCGTGCCAACCCGGAATGGAGTCGAAGGCTCCCCACCGGCCGTCCTGCAAGGGCGCCAGCGACGACGACTCGAAGGATCCGTTCACCAGGAGATTGGTGCCTGCCGCTGGCGGTGATGTGACTGGTGGAGATGAGGCGGCGGTTAGTTCGATGTTGTCGTAAAGCGCGCCTAGTCCATCGCCACCTTGACTGGCTACCTCACGGAACGTGAGGCGATCCTTGCCACCGGTCCCTACCACCGTGAAGTCGAAGGTTTGCCATGCCGTGCCGGGAGGGACGGTAGAGATGACTGAGGCGTTCCACAATACCTCGATCGAGCAGGTCGAGCCGGTAAAGCCGGGCCGTGAGCGTGCGTCGAAGGACAAGACGTAGACTTGGCCGGCAACAGTCTTGACGTCCTGGCAGAAGCCGTCTCGCGCGCCTGCATAGTCGAGTTCGCCGAAATTCCCACCATCGGTGGCTTTGACTCCACCAAGATTGTTCCAGAGTTCGATCATGCCGCCGCTGATCGCGGTCCAGCCGGAAACGGACTGGTAGGCGCCCCAGCGGCCGCCGGCATAGGCCGCCAAGGAAGTTGCCTCGAACGATCCGTTGACCAACAGGTTCGCGCCGGTTGCCGGCGGCGAGGTGGCGGGAGGTGTTGCATTCACGATCACACTCAGGGCCGCGGATTTCGAACTGACGTTGCCTGCAGCGTCTGTGGCGCTCGCGGTGAAGGTATGGGTGCCCGCCAACAACTGGGCTGTGCTCAGGCTCCAGGCGCCGTTTGCATTGGCTTTCGCCGTGCCAACCACGGTCGTTCCCTCAAGTACCTTCACAGTGCTGCCAGCTTCGGCGGTACCGCTCAACGTCAATTGCTTGGCGTCGGTTTTCTTGTCTCCAACGGTGCCCGTATCCGGCGTGAACGCGGTGATCTTGGGCGCTGCCGGCGCGAGCGTGTCCGGCGGCACGACGGGAGGCGTTTGTGAAGATCCGAGCAGCGGCGGAGGCAGGTTTGCCTGGAATGCCGCGGTGCTCATGGAATAGTAGCCAACCGTCTTCCACTGGGTCGAGAGCTCGACCCAGTTGCTGCCGCCAACACCTGGATTGTTGCTGTGGTCGGCAAGAAAAGGCGCCGTTGCGTTACGCCACCAGTCGACGCCTACCATGCCCACGAGTTTCGCGTTCGCATCGGTCGTGCGCATATCCATTTGGACGTAGACGCCGTCGACCGTTCCAGCCGCGTATGATCCTCGGGCTCCATACCAGAAATGGTCATTGTACCCGGCCACGGGGGCATCAAAGCTCGCGGCCCCACTTGGCAGGCGCGTCACCTGCATCGGATAGGCTGAATTTCCCGCGAAGTCGGCGACAAAATGCCCCCCTCCCAGACCGAGCTTTGACTGGTCCTGAACCAGCACCCATTGGCCCGTTTCCTTGATGTGCGCGTAGGTCTTCGCATTGGAGACCTCGACATCTGCGTTTGGGGAGGCGGGGGCTCCTTCCTCAGTATAAACTTGCCCCCAACCTTCAACGGCGCTGAAGCCTGGAGGCGGTGTCATCTGACCACCAGGATTCCAGCCTTTGTACCAGCTGTAGCTGTGCGGCACGCCGGCAGGAAATGCTTCGCTCTGCCCGAGCGTATTCTGTTTGATCAGCGCGGATAACGAAATTGCCATTTCACTTTCCTGGTTGTTCGGGGATGCGCCGATCCCGCGCGAGCAGCAATCGGCGCGGTCCGGGCAAAGCATTGCCTGCGGCCTTGAAGCCTGACCGACTTCACGCCGCTTTCGCTACTGAACGCTGTTTGGGACGCGAAAGTTACAAGAACGGGCCACCCACCACACGGCCGATCGTTCACGCGCCATTGAGATCGGACTTCGCCGAATCACATTGAACTGTTCCCTAAAAAATGAACCACGCCACAGCAAATTTCAATTGACTTGTCGTAGCGGACTCATTTGCCGTCCCCGCAGAACTACGTGCATTGTGTGTGGCGAACGCCAGATTGGGCGCCTGACTCAATGCACGCTGCTTGCGCTTGCAAGTCGACCGTCGCAACAGAATTTGTCGTCAATGTGATTGAGCTATTTCCGAATAGGGTGATAGTGCGGCATTCGCCGATCAAACAGGCACGATGACGGTTGTTGCCTTCTTGAACAGCAGCAGCGCCTGCAGCTGATTGCGCTATAGCAAGGAAACTATAGGCCGTTTTGCCGTTGCTCGCTTTTGCGGCAAACGTGCCTACGGCAGTCTTGCGTCGAATTGTCTCGCGTCGGCCCCGAGAGACACTCCCGGTTTCTCAGGCCGCAGATGTTGGGCGTCGCGCTTTTTTCGATGCGGCAGCCCGGGCAGCGCTCCGCGGTGCCGAACGTCAAGGCCTGCGCCTGTCGCCAATTGAGCCAGGCATTATTGAGATGCGTCAATTCGACCAGGAAGACCGCGGCTAAAAACCCGGAAGGCTGGCATCTTTTCCCTGGTTCACGGGGGGGCTTGAGATGGGAAGGCATGACGTGATCGTTTTTCGCGCAGAGACCGGGGTGTCTCCTGCTTTGTCGGATTGGCTCGATCTCGCGCGCGGGCTTGCTGCCGTTGAGGTTCTGGCATTCCATTCCTACCAGTTGATGTTCATGGAGAAGCTGCCGGGCGAGAATTATGATCCGGCGATCAGACTGGTCTATTCTGTCCTCTGGACCTTGAGCGCTCACGGCCCTGCTGCGGTTCTCGTGTTCTTTGTCTTGAGCGGTTACTTGGTGGGTGGGCCTGCGCTGGTCAGAAATATGCGCGGACGACTGCATGCGGTCGATTATTTCTCTGCGCGTGTGTCGCGGCTCTACGTTGTACTTCTGCCTGCGCTGACGGTCTCCTTCTCCGCTTATGTTTCAGCACGGCAATCTGGGGCGTGGCAGGCCTATGTTTCCTCGCATCTGGACGTCTACAACAGTGCGGCAATCTTCCAGGCGCCGATCGGCGCCGCGACCGCAATCTGCAACGGGCTGTTTCTCCAGACGATAGCGTGCTCGGAATTCGCTGGAAATGCTGCCCTGTGGAGCCTGTCGAATGAATTTTGGTATTATGTACTGTTTTTTGCGATAATTTCAGCCCGCAAGATTCCGGCCTACATTCTGCTCATTATCGCCGTCCTCGCATTGTTCGTAGTGGCGGAGCATTTCGACAGCCGCGGTACGCATGCTGGACTGAAGTTGTTGTTCTTTTTTGCAATTTGGTCTCTTGGTGTCATCGCCTATGCCGTCGTGGTACCGATATGGGTTTGGTGCTGCAGCTTTGTCGTCAGTACGGTTGGTTTATATGTTCTCGCGTCGAAAGGCCTTGTCCCTCAATGGGCGGCGTTCAGCCTCGCTGTGGGGCTGGGTACTACCGCATTCATTGTGGGCATTGACTATCTGAAGGTATCACTGCCTTCATCGCTTCGCATCGGCGGAGAGCTCGCAAAAATCAGCTTTTCACTGTATGCAATTCACTATCCGATCCTGTTGCTTTTGAACGTCACAGTCGCAAGCGGCCGTCAGGATTTTACGTTCGCATCAGTCGGACTTGACGCGAGCTTCATCGTGGCCTGCGTGCTTGCCGCCTGCGTCTTCTATTTCATGTTCGAAAGCCGTACGCCGACGGTCCGTGATTGGCTGAAGGGTATCATGCTGAGAACTGTGGCTGGCAGCCACAGTGCGATCGGTCCAGCTGCGATAATCGACACTGCCAGTGCGCACTACGCGCTCGCAGCGGATCGTACGATGACCATCCCAAGTGCGAAGGCAGAGCGGCCCTTGCAATCGTTCGGATCGAGCCCCTCGCCACTGCCAGCGGACCTTCAAGGACGACCCGCCTCGGCCACAGCCAGCGTTCCGATGGTGTTGCTCAATGACGGCCATGCGCTACCCCGGCTTGGATTTGGTGTCTGGCAGATCGCCAGTGCAAGCGCACCCAAAGTCGTCGCCACCGCGATCGATGCGGGCTATCGCTTGATTGACACTGCTGCCAGCTATGGAAACGAGGCCGGAGTTGGCGCGGCCTTGAAGCGAGTGAATCTCCCGAGAAGCGAGCTGTACGTTGCGACGAAAGTTCGCAACGAAGATCACGGATATGATCGAACGATGCGCGCTTTTGACGCCAGCGCAGCAAGGTTGCAACTAGACGTGATCGATCTCTACTTGATCCACTGGCCATGTCCGCAACGTGCGGCCTACGTCGAAACCTGGCGCGCGCTCGTTGAGCTCCAGAAGCAGGGACGCGTCAGGTCGATCGGGGTGTCCAATTTTTTGGCTGATCATTTGCAGCGGATCGTCGGCGAGACGGGCGTCATACCGGCTCTGAATCAGATCGAATTGCATCCTGCGTTCCAGCAGCAATCGTTGCGGAATATCCACGAGCGCTACGGGATCGAGACCCAGGCCTGGAGCCCGCTCGGGCAGGGGAGGGCTCTCGACGATCCGAGGATCCAGGCCATCGCCGAGCGTTGCGGCTGTACGACCTCACAAATCGTCCTCCGCTGGCACCTTGAGAATGGTTTTATCGCCATACCGAAATCGGCAAGAGCGGCGGGCATGGCCGAGAATATTGATCTATTCCACTTCGAGTTGACCAGCAACGACCACGCAGTCATTGCCGGTCTGGACCGGACTGACGGGCGGATCGGTCCCGATCCGGCGGTCTATGGACAAATGCGATTTCTGCATCGGCTGACTCGCCGCTTCTTGCCCGCCTGACTGGCGCTGCGCCGGCAAGAAGCTCATTCGTCCGCGCATAGTTCGGCCGAGACGAGGGATCGACAAGCGCGTCCCTCTAGTTTCGCCAACCTGCGCGGATACACCCCGTCAGTTCGTGGGCGCTGTTCGCTTCGGAGCCGTCGTGCGCGCTTCCGCCGGGCGACGAACGAGCCAGCCCCAAGCGAACACAACAAGACTTCGTGTGCGGTCCACAAATGTCGAGACTAACGCCAAGACTTGCTTTTTCCTGGCCATCACCTTGGATTCAAGCAGATGCCACGAGGTCACCGCGAACACAAACGTCAAGGCGAGGCTGAGCCAAAAATTGATGTACCATATGCGGTGGTCCGGCATCAGCTGAGCCACGCTCTGCTGCACGGGAAATCCATAGAGATAGACGCCGTACGAATAGTCGGCGATTTTTGTGATCGGTCCGGTGCTGAAATTGAGCAGCCCGAGATACACCGTGACGTAAGCGATGAAGAAAGCAGCGAGAGTCTCACCAGCGCGGGTTGATGCGAGCACGCAAACGACGAAGCCGACTGCGCTGACCAGAAAAAGCCAATGGGAACTCGCGATCCGGATTCGGTTCAGAAAGAGCGCCACCCCGCACAGAAAAGCTAACACCAGCATTCGTCCTGGGGGCGCAGCCGGCGAACCCGGCTTGCCGCTGAGCACGTCGCGCAGCGTCAACGCAGCAATGACGAACAATACGGCGAGGAGGAATAACCGATGGCGCTTGGTTAGGCCGATCAATGCCGCGGCGCTGATCGCTAGGTAGCATTCGAGCTCGTGTGGAACAGTCCAGAGCTGACTATTCACCACGTTTGGCACGGGCAGTTCGGAGAAGACGCCGGGCAGGTGGAAGTGGATATAGCCCATCATATTAAGGAAATAGCGGAAGAAGTCCGGGTCCGTGAAGTATTGCGCCAGCGCTAGATCTGTAAATATTGGGCCGATCAGTATTGCCGAGATCAGGACTTCCGCGGTCAAGGCGGGAAAGATTCTGATCACTCGGAGTGTGACGAATGACGGGAGATCGTTGCGCTCGAGGCTTCCGGCGACGAGGAACCCGCTCAGCGCAAAGAAAGCTGGAATGACGAACCACACCAGTGGTTTTAGGGGGCCGCCGTAAAACCACTGCTCGGCGGCCGGACCATAGGAGACAGCAACGGAATGCCAGAGGATGACTGCGATGGCCAATGTGATGCGCAGGAAATCAAAACCCGCGGGTCTTCCCTTCGCCGCTTCCCACTTGTCGTTGATTAATGTCATCGCTCGGTTCCGCCGAGAGCAACGCGTGGTCGCTCTGAGTTTTGATTATTCTCGGTTTTGATCTGCAAGTTGACGAGCGTCAAATCGGTTGCGCGAACACGCCGTGCGAGCGCGGATATACAGGGACGGCGTCGAATCGGGAGTGCTGGCGAAAATGCAATCGGACGCTTCATCGACAAGGCGACTGGCGTGTTGCTCGATTTGACTCGGGTCAATGGTGTTCAGTCGAGTTGACGGTTATCAACTCGGTCTTGCGGCGGTGACCTACTCTCCAATCTCATCGTCCGATCCAATAATTGCGCGTGTGAATGCGTCGGGCGGCGACTCAAATAGAGGAGATCCCGATGAAGGTTGTCATTCTCGCCGGCGGTTATGGCACGAGATTGAGCGAACATACCTCAGTGGTTCCGAAGCCGTTGGTTGAAATCGGTGGCCGCCCGATCCTTTGGCACATCATGAAGCTCTATTCCCATCACGGCATGAACGAGTTCGTTATCTGCTGTGGCTACAAGGGTGCGGTGATCAAAGACTATTTCATGAGCTACCTGTCCCATCAGGGAGATTTTACACTCGATCTTCAACGCAACCGCATTGAGATGCATCGAAGTGGTTGCGAACCCTGGAAGGTAACCCTGGTCGACACCGGCGAGAAGACGATGACCGGTGGGCGGCTCAAGCGCGTACGCGAGCATCTGGGGGATTCGACTTTTTGTATGACGTATGGCGACGGCGTCAGCGACGTTAATATACGCGAACTGATCAAATTTCATCATCAGCAGGGCGCGCTCGCGACGGTGACAGCGGTGCAATTGCCCGGTCGCTTCGGTGCAATCAATCTCTCCTCGGATCGCCCACGCGCGGCGCAGTTCCGCGAAAAGAACACGGGCGACGGCCAGATCATCAATGGAGGCTTTTTCGTTGTCGAGCGGCAGGCTCTCGATCTCATCGACGGTGACAGCACGAGCTGGGAGAACGAGCCGCTCGCGCGGCTGACTGAGCAGGACCAACTCGCCGTCTACAGGCATCGCGGTTACTGGCAGAACATGGACACCTTGCGCGATAAGACGGTGCTGCAGGATCTCTGGGATAGGGGGCAGCCGCCCTGGTGCGTATGGGATAGGGATGGTGTTGTGCAAGGCGCAGGCGTCAAGGTGTCTCAGCCGGTCATCGCCGATCAAGTTACTCTTTGAGGAGTTGATCACATGCGCGTTCTCTTCACTGGAGCTGACGGATATATCGGTGCGGTGCTCGGTCCGAAGCTGCTTGAACATGGTCATGATGCGACCGGCATTGACACGGGTTTGTATCGCCGCGGCTGGCTATTCGACGACGGCAGGACACGCCCGATGGTAATGTCGCGTGATACGCGGCAATTGTCGCTGTCCGACCTGGCGGGTTTCGATGCTGTGGTTCACCTCGCGGAGCTGTCAAATGATCCGCTTGGGGAGAATGATCCCGGCGTGACAATGGAGATCAACCATCGTGGGTCGGTGGAGTTTGCGCGTAAATGCAGGGAAGTGGGCATTGGACGATTTGTTTATGCGTCCTCGTGCAGCATCTACGGCGCGGCCGGTGCCGAACTGAAATCTGAAACATCGACCTGCGATCCTCAAACAGCCTACGCGCGATGCAAGGTGCTAGTCGAACATGATCTGGTCGAGTTGACGGATAGCCTATTCACACCGGTGTTTTTGCGCAACGCAACGGCGTTCGGGGCGTCTCCGCGGCAGCGTTTTGACTTGGTCCTGAATAATCTTTCCGGCTGGGCGTTTACGGAGAAAAAGATTCGGGTCTTGAGCGACGGTACCCCCTGCCGTCCGCTGGTTCACGTCGAGGACATCTGCCAAGCGATCTTGTGTGCCCTCAAGGCGCCACGCGAGGCTGTTTGCGCCGAGGCATTCAACGTCGGCGATGAAACTCAGAACTATACAGTGCGCGGGATTGCGGAAATTGTGAACGATACGTTCCCCGATTGTGAGCTGTCATTCGGCCCGAGCGGCCCGGACAACCGTAGCTATCGCGTGTCTTTTGCGAAGATCAAGGCTCACATGCCGGGCTTCCGCTGTGAATGGAATGCGCAGCGCGGCGCAGGGCAATTGAGAAGCGTGTTCGAACGTATTCGGCTGGATGAGGCCACCTTCAATGCCGCTCCCTTTACTCGGCTTTCCGAGCTTCGCCACTTGCAGCATACGGAGCAGCTGGATTCGCATTTGCGCTGGACGCCAATTCGCGAGTTCGTTCCGGTGACGGCGAACGCGCGATCGTTGACGGCAGCCGGACAAGTGGTCGCATAGCGGCCGACCTACCGGCGAGGCATTCAAGGCGCTCACGCGCCGTGCGGGAACATCTAGGAACCTGCACGTCGTCCTCACGTCGCCCTGTTGACTTTTATTTAAGTCAGCTTACAATTTTTGCATTGCGGTAAATTCAATTGGTTGTCCGCATGGCCGTTTCGTACAACGGTCACATAGGAGGATGTAGATTGGGACTTTGTTGGGGCTATCTCTGCTAGTTTTTTTGTCAGCCCAACTGCCAGGATGTGAGAATCCCGGGTAAGAGTACGGGATTGCTCGAGGATTGAGCAGAGTGTCTGTTATTTTAATAGTCGATGACCATAGCGTTTACCGTAACGGTCTCCGGGACGTGATTGAATGTCGTTTCAGGAAATCTCGCGTAGTAGATGTCTCATGCTTGGAACATTTTGATCTAGAGACAAGTGTCGATTTGATTTTGATCGACCTCGGCTGCGTCACTCAGGGGGCGCTTGGTGTCCTTTGCGAGTTGTTCGACATAAGGCCTGCAACTCGGGTTGCGGTAATGTCGACTTCGAACACCCGTGCGGATGTCTTTAAGTGTCTTTCTGCTGGTTTCCACGGGTTCGTGCCCAAGCTGCAGTCGGATGAGGAATTGCTGTCCGCTATCGGAGATTTGTTGTCAGGACGCATCTATGTACCTCGGTGGTTGGCTGGGGATGACGTTGCTCAGCCGGAACCTGCTCCGATCATCAACTTTGACCTTGACGCCCTCCGATTGACGCGCCGGCAGAACGAAATTCTCCCGCTGCTGGCCCAAGGAATGTCGAACAAGGAGATCGCTCGGGAACTTAGCATTGCGGAAGGGACAAGCAAAATTCATACGGCCGCGCTTCTTCGCGCGCTTGGTGCTCGCAATCGTACTGAGGCGGCGTTTATCGCCGCAAAGTTGGTTGGACCAAAGGACCGGTCGACGGCTAGAGTGAAGAGTAAAAGGTTCGCGATCGACAGAGGCAACCACGCCGGTTCGAGGCCAGATCCGATGCTCGATAACAACTGGCGGGCGCAGCGGTGGGAACCACGCTTTTTTCGACGATTGGCTGAATGATTGCCATCTCTCCAGGTGCGGCATGTCGTTTCCTGGAATCACTTCAGCACAAACCCGGGCAAAGTTAACCTTTGAAGCGAGATTTCGGAAGCGTGCGCTCTGGGCTCGCTGATCTCATCGGTGCTGACTGTTTAAAGTCTTTCCGATTTTGTCTGAATCGAGGATTCCCAAATCATCTGGGCCCTGTTTCAAGCCTCCTCCTTGAGGTGGAGGTCAGCAGGGATGGCGCGAGCAGACTCACTGGATCTGCGTGAGCATGTTGTCGGGGGGCTTGCGAGTGACGAAACGTACCAAGCCGTGGTGGAGCTGCACGACTTCAGCGTTGCGAGTGTCGTGAGATGGTCGCAGTGGTCGCGCGCGATAGGCTAGCGCGCGGCCAAGCCGATGGGCGGCAGGCGACTTTATCTGCTTGAGGAGAGCGGCTACGTAAGCATCCGGCGAAGACCGCGCGCGGGTCATTTTCGGCTCAGGCGGCTTGATCAACGTTCCGGATGGCAGAGCGCCAATTCCATGGCAGCAGT